>CADDZJ010000008.1 GCA_902812415.1 Acidobacteriota bacterium | reverse complement strand
CTAGCTTACTTGATCTGGCCGGTGGATATGACGGGAATCGGCAAGCCGCAGCGCGTATGGGCAACGTTGGTCTCCGCGAATTATTTTCAGATGCTTGGCGTCCGACCAGTGCTGGGCCGAGGCTTTGTGCGAGGCGAAGATAAAGCCGCCGGAATCGCGCCCGTCGCTGTCATCAGCTATCGCCTCTGGCAGCGGAATTTTGGCGGTGATCGAACAGTGATCGGCCGGACTTTGCGAATCAACCGGCACCCTTACACCATCGTTGGCGTTGCCCCTCCGGCTTTTCAAGGCAGCGAGTCAGGCTTGCGGTCCGATTTATGGATTCCAGACACCATGGCCGCGCAGATTGATTCCGAAGATGGCATGGCTCTGCTCAAGGATCGCCGCGCGGGCTGGCGGCGCTGCCAAACAGAAGGCAAAACTAAAAAGCCAGAGTTTCGTGATCATATCCTCCCTCAGTGTCCCTCATTCCGTGCGCCAGGGCGAAAATCACCGCGCCAGCCACTTGGTCGCCCACTGGTTTGATTTGTCCTTGTGGCAGCTTATGTAGGGGTTCGGAATGCCGTACTGTTCGGTCATCGCAGGCGTAATGAACCGGAATGTGTGCGCGTGGATGAACGCGCCCGGCACGCCTTGGTTTTCAATTTGCGGCATGTGACAAGACACACATTGGCTGCCGGGATTGCCCAGCTTATGGTGAGTGTGTTCCTCGATCGTGGCCACATAGGGTCCGTTCGGTGAGCCGGCAGCGTGACATTCCAGGCACATCTGATTGGATGCGACCGGCTTGATCAGATCAGCGTAGTTATCCGTGCCGTGCGCGTCATGACAACTGAAGCACGGGACGCCGTGCCGGTACATCAGACTTTGCACGTAGTCGTTGCCTTGCATTCGGTTCTTGTGAGCCGTGCCATCCGCAAAATAATGGAAATCCGTCACACCCAGCCGGTGCTGTTCGAGACGCCAGTAATCGCGGAGATGCAGCCCCACGTGAAACCCGACCGGCCAGACATAATACCGCCCATCGATCGGATTATCGAGCGGCTGAGAGTTGGGCAAGCGCTGAATTCTTGACATTGTAGGTCAATGTTTTACAATGTCAGCTATGCGGATTGCTAAGACCGTTTCGATCACCCTGCCGCCCGAACTTCTCCGGCAGGCCCAGGACCTCGCCCAGCGCGAGCACCGCACCATGAGCGAGCTCTTCCGCGAAGCCTTGCGGCGCTATATGCGGGGCGAGGTCGAATGGCGCGAATTGCTGAAGCGCACCCGTAGCCGCGGGCGGGCCCTCGGCATCAGGACCGAGGCGGACGTGGAGCGGTTGTCTGATGAGTATCGCCGCGAGAAGCGCGGATGACCCGCGTCGTCGCCGATACCAACGTCTACGTCTCGGCGCTCATGTTCGGCGGACTGCCAGGGACAGTTCCGGACTTGGCGCTCGTGGGGTCCTTTACGTTGGTAACGTCGGCGGCGCTGCTCGATGAGCTCGATGAAAAGCTTCGGCTCAAATTTGGCGTTTCGCCGGAAGACGCTGCCGCCGTGCGCAGGAAGCTCGAGATCGTCGTGAGCATCGTTAAACCGGACATGGTCCTCGATGTTGTTAAAGACGACCCTGATGACAACAGCATGCTTGAATGCGCTTTGGCAGGAAAAGCCGATTACATTGTGAGCGGCGACCGACATTTGCTCAAGCTGGCATCGTATGAAGGGATTTCCATTGTCGCAGTACGGGAATTTCTCGAGGAGGCGGAGATAGAATCATGAGTACGGAACTCGTCCTGTACAACGGTTAAATTCCAACAGAGGTACCAAATGCGACATAGAAGTTTGCGAGTTGAGGACTTTCTTTGGGGGAGTTCGAGGGTTCGGCTTCTGAGTCCTGGCCCCCCGTCAGCGCCGCTACCCCTTGACTTCCTGCAGGGCGAATCGTCCTGAATTCTGATGAATCCGTCCGATAGTACCCCCTCGGCCGATAAAGCCAACCTCCCTGCAAGCTCGTTGCTGCCAACGCGCTCATCACACACCCGGCATGCTTGGGCACCCCTTGTAAGATAGGCGGTTTTCAACCCCTCTCCAGGAGACCCCCTCATGCCGCGGATGAATGTTCTCAACACGGTCGAACGCGAGGCGTTTGACTCACCACCGGTTTTCAATAGTTTCCAATGCAAGCAGTACTTTGATTTCCCCTCCAAATTACGCCGCTGCTTTCCGCCCGCGGGATGTCGAATATGTGGCGCGACAGCTTGAGCCGGCAGCGCCGACTATCGACTTTGCCAACTATCATCCTCGCGCCCAGCAACATCACCAGGCCACGATCCGGGCCTTCTACGGTTTCCGACTCTTCGACGCTGAGGCGGCCCGTCTCCTGCTCAAAGAAATCGCCAGCATGGTTCATTCCCCAGTCAAACCCAAAGTCATCTTCGGGCGCTGTGTCGATATCCTGATCCGCGAGAAAATCGAAATCCCCGCCTACGCGCGGTTGACAAAGCTGATCCTTTGTGCGATCAGTCGCTGGAGTCAAGGGCTTGCCTCGATCATCAAGCACACCCTCACCCAGGACGTGCGAGCCCTCCTGGATAGCTTGCTGACACAGGAACCGCTCGCCGGCGATACGGTTCCCGGTAGAACCAGCGCTTACAAGCTCACCTTGATGAAAAAGCTCTCGCAATCAACCAAGCCGTCTAAGATCAAACAGCGGGTGGCGGATTTGGATTTGGCGAAAGGGCTTTACCATCAACTAAACTGGGTGCTCCAGGCCATCGCGCTGAAGCCTGAGGGAATTCGTTACTACGCCCACATGGTAATCCGGTCGGAAATCTTTCAGATCGTGCGTCGGGATGATCCTGACCGCTATCTGCACGTGGTTGCCTTCATCGCTCATCAGTACTACCGGCTTCACGACAACCTGGTCGATGGGCTGCTCGCCAGCCTGCGGAGCTTTCGCAATGGCGCGATCCGCGAACACAAGGAGCAGTGCTACGCCCGCCGTGAACGACAGCACGAAGCACTAAAAACGCTGCTCAGTGGCCTCGAGCACGGGCTGGTGGGGACTCTGACCACCGTCGGCAACATCACCGAGGATCGGGCGCTCAGCGATGCCGAGAAAGTGACCCGCAACCGGGCCTTGCTCGCCAAACAGGAGACCCGCCGCCTGCTCGAGAAAGACCCAGTCTCTGAACTGAAGGCGTCGCTGGTCGGTGCGTTGGGCGAAAATGATTATTATAAAATCCGGGAGTCGAAATCGGTCTGGATCCAGAATCGCGTGAGCCCGATCCCGAAGGCGCTGACCTTTCAGGGTGAACCCGGCGCCCAGCCGTCTCCTACAAGGATCCATCCGGCCCAACAGACAGGCGTGCGAACTCCGATCATTTGCAGATAATCGAGCGCGTAGCGCTGCTTGATTGAGCACTGATGACAGAGGTTAGGTTGCTGTTTGCGATGTATACTATCCAGCCATTCATTTTCGGAAGACGAGGCTGCGGGAGTTTCTTTGATGATCATCAAGCGGGGACAAGTTATTATTTGTGGAATAGCGCTTCTTCTCTGTTCGGCATGGAGCGTGCATTCAGGCCGGGCTGGAGCGCCGCAAACGACGCCGTTTGCGACCGCGGTTCAGCAAATCATCCGTCGGCCGGAATTTCGCCATGCGACGTTTGGGATCGAACTCTACTCGCTCGACAGGGATCAGCCTGTCTTCGAAATGAATCCCCAGGAGCTTTTTACGCCCGCTTCCACCACCAAGCTGTTGACCGAGGGAACGGCGCTCGAACTGCTCGGTCCGGATTATCGCTTTCACACGCGGGTCTATCGCACTGGCCCCATCGATGCGGATGGCACGCTTCATGGCGATCTGGTGCTGGTGGCGAGCGGCGATCCGAACCTTTCGCAGCGCATTCAGCCGAATGGGACGCTGGCCTTTGAAAATGAAGATCATTGTTACGGCGGCAGCTTTGATACGCGCGCTGTGCCGGGCGATCCTCTGATTGTGATCCGCCAATTGGCTCAGCAGGTGGCCGCGCATGGAATCCAGCAGATTGATGGCAGAGTTCTGGTAGATACTTCGCTCTTCCCGGAGGGCGCGCGAGAATTGGGTACGGGGATGGTGATCTCACCCATCATCGTGAACGACAACATTGTCGATTTCACTGCTACACCCGGCGCTTCTCTGGGCGCTCCGGTGACCCTGAGCATTTCACCGGTCACCTCTTACGTTCATTTCACCAGTCGGGCCACAACCGGTCCTCCTGATTCTGATCCCGACATCGAATGGTCTCAGGATGTCATCAACCCTGATGGAACTCATCTGGTCACCGTCACGGGCAGCGTGCCGCTGGGGAAGCCATCGGTCCTGTTCGCTTACGCTGTGCCCCAGCCGAGCCGCTTTGCGGAATTGGCTCTGGTTGAGGAATTGCGCCAGCAGGGCATCACGGCAAGCGGCGCAGGCGGCGGCCCCCGGCCAGACTTCAAGGCGCTGGCTGCGAATTATATTCCGCAAAATCTGGTCGCCGAGCATATTTCTCCTCCGCTGTCAGAGGATGTGAAAGTTACGCTGAAGGTCAGCCAGAACCTCCATGCCAGCGTCATGCCCTTCATCCTGGGCGCCGTGCTCGCCCATGCAAAACAGAATATCGATCAGGCCGGGTTTGACCTTGAGCGGAGGCTGTTGCAGAAGGCGGGTTTGGACCTGAGCGGAGCGTCACAATCCGATGGCGCGGGCGGTTCGGAAGCGGCATTCTTCACGCCGGACTTCATGGTTCATTATCTGGCCTTCATGTATCGCCAGAAGGTTTTCCCGCAATTTTTCGCCGGTCTGCCGGTGCTTGGCCGGGATGGAACTTTGTACGATGTTCAGACGCAATCTCCGGCCGCGGGCCATGTCTTCGCCAAGACAGGCACTTACTTTGCCTATGATGCGTTGAACCGAAACAACATGGTGACGGGCAAGGGGCTGGCCGGATATATGACAATGCCGGATGGCCGTCATCTGGCGTTTGCGATCTATGCCAATCGGGTTGCTGTGCCCAATACCGATGAGTCGATCACCAAAATTGTGGGGCAAGCGCTGGGCGAGATTGCCGCTGCAGCGTACATGGCGCCTCCTGGCGCGCTTGCGGCCCAGGGCGATTCCACCGCGCGGCTAGGCCGCATCCAGAGCCAAATTTCAAATCCCAGGTTTCAGAAAGTAAGCTTTACGAAAACGAGATACGGCTCGCCCAGGGAAAAATCTTTGCGCCACGAAGAGAATTTCAGCAGTACTGTGGCATCGTCTCCAGCGCAACCTGGCGACCCGCAGGCTATTTCATCTCAAAGAGACCCCGCGTCAACCCCCGCTGTGGCAGATGCGCCTGATAAACAGGATGCACCGCAAGCATCGACTTACGATGTCTTGATTGAAAACGGTCACATCATCGATGGTACTGGAAATCCCTGGTACGAAGGTGATGTGGCGATTCAGGGCGACCGTATCGCCGCAATCGGCGATCTTCATGGCGCAAAGGCCAGGCGTGTGATTGACGCTATGGGCCTTGTTGTGGCGCCGGGCTTCATTGATATGCTGGGCCAATCGGAATGGGCGCTGCTCATCGATCCTCGGTCGCTCAGCAAACTCTCGCAGGGCATCACGACTGAGATCACTGGCGAGGGCGGCTCCATCGCACCTCAGGACTCGCTCACGCTCGCGCCGCTTGAGCCTTTTCTTCAGCACTATCACTTGAACGTGGACTGGACAACGCTCGATGAATATTTCCAGCGTCTCGAACGGCAGGGCATTCCGCTCAATATCGGCACTTATGTGGGTGCGGCACAAGTGCGCGAAGCGGTGCTGGGAGACGTAGACCGCGCGCCGACCGCGAATGAGCTGGCGCGCATGGAGAATCTTGTGGCCCGCGCGATGCAGCAGGGCGCGCTCGGGCTTTCGACCGCTCTCGTCTATCCTCCCGGCTCTTATGCCAAGACCGACGAGATTATTGCGCTCGCCAAAGTGGTTGCGCAATATGGCGGCATTTACGCCACCCACATGCGGAGCGAAGGCGCGACGGAGATGGCCGCGCTCCGCGAAGCCTTTCGCATTGGGCGCGAAGCCCACATCCCGGTTGAAATCTTTCATCTCAAAGTGAGTGGAAAGTCGCGCTGGGGTTCCATGCCGAAAGTGGTTGGAATAATTGACGCCGCGCGCCAGTCAGGCATCGATGTGACGGCGGATATGTATCCCTATCTCGCCGGCGTCGCGTCGCTTTCCTCCTGCCTGCCGACCTGGGTGGCGAATGGCGGCCTCAACCAGATGCTCGCGCGATTGCGCGACCCTGCCATCCGCAAGCGCATCAAGACCGAAATGCTGACGGAGCAGCCAGACTCGGAAAATTTTTACCTGGATAGCGGTGGACCCTCGGGCATTGTCGTTTCATCGGTCATGAATCCAGCTCTGAAAAAATACGAGGGGCAAAGCATCGAACAGATCGCCCATAGCGAAGACAAGTCCCCGCTGGACGCCTTGTTCGACCTGGTGTTGGCGGACAACGCGCAGACGGAAGCGCTCTATTTTCTGGCCGGCGAGCAGGATCTGGAATACGGTCTTAAGCAGCCCTGGACCAGCATCGGACTTGACGCGCAGGAAACCAATCTGGATGGGCTTCTTTATGAGCCGCACGATCATCCGCGCGCGTGGGGATCGATGCCGCGTTTCTTGGGTTACTACGTGCGGGAAAAGCGCTTGCTTCGCCTGGAGGATGCCATCCGCAAAGTCACCAGCCTGCCCGCAAATCGCGAACATCTTACCGGTCGTGGCCTGTTGAAGACCGGCTTTTATGCGGATATTACGATTTTTAAATCCACAGAGATCAAAGACACTGCAACCTATTTGCATCCTGCAAGCCTCTCGCAAGGCATTGAATACGTCTTTGTAAACGGCCAGCTTGAATTCGAGCATGGCCACTTGACCAGCATCAGAGCTGGCAGACCACTGCGGGGGCAGGGAAGGCAGAAGGCAGTAGGCAGAAACAGTAACTACTGGCTTTTCAGGCAGCAGTCGCCAATGGGAATTGGGTCGCCATGCGGGCAGGTGCGAGGGTGATTCAGGAACGTGCAAATCTTATCGGTGACGGGCGCGGTCCAGAGCGGCTCAACGCGGAGCGCATTCTCGTGCAGGCGATCTTCATCCAGGCCGAAGGTCTCGTAGAAAAATCGTTCGGCGAGGCGGTGCCGCCGAATCAACTGGTCGGCGCGCCTCTGCCCCGAGGGCGTCAGGGAGATCAACCCGCCCTCCAGACTGATCGAACCTTCCTTCGCCATCAGCAGGAAAGTGGCACGATTGGTCATAAATTCCCGCAGCCTGTCCGCAGGGAGAAATCTCTCTCCGGCAGCCTCCTCCGCCCTCCAGACAGCCTGGAGCAGATTGTCCACGAGAAGATCTTCCTGGATCGGAGCGGCAGAGACTTCCGTGAGCCTGCCGTGGTGAAGATTCACGCGGCGCTCGGCCATGCGGCCAATTTCCGGATCGTGCGTCACCATCAGGATGGTGTGTCCCTCGCGGTGCAAATCGGCCAGCAGGCCCATCACCAGCGCCTCGTTGACTTCGTCGAGGTTGCCGGTGGGTTCGTCCGCCAGAATCAGGTTGGGTTGATTGATGAGCGCGCGCGCCACACATACCCGCTGCTGTTCGCCGCCGGAAAGCTGAGAAGGAAGGTGGTGCAGGCGGTTACCCAATCCCACGCGCCGTAGCGCTTCGGCGGCCTCTTTCTCTTCCGCAAGGCTATGGAAGTATTGCGCCAGCATCACATTTTCGATTGCCGTCAGGTAGGGAACCAGATGAAACTGCTGAAAGATGAATCCCAATTTTTCAGCGCGAAATCGCGCCAGATCAACCTTGGAAAGATGGCTGAGTTTCTGGCCGTCGATGATAATCTCGCCCTGAGTGGGAGAATCCAGGCAGCCCAGGATATTGAGCAGCGTGGACTTGCCGGAGCCGGATGGCCCCATCACTGCTACCCACTCGCCCCGCTCGACCGCGAGCGAGACATCATGCAACGCGTAGATGGATGACCCGTATTGCTTCGTCAGTCCTTGAACGTTGATAAAAGGCAACGTGTTAGACTCCTGCTGAACTGCAATTCACAAGCGCCTGATGGAATCCGTCAAGCTCCCTTCAACACAACGGCTGGCTGGATGCGTCGCACAACGCGCACCGGAAAGAGCGTGGCGACGACCGCCAGAATGATGGTTGACAGGCACACCACCGGAAACACCCACCAACTCGGCGCAAGCGCCACTTCGAATAGCCGCAATGCAATCTCCCGGGCGAACAGCGCGCCCACAAAGAAGCCGGCCAAGCCGCCAATCAATCCCAGCGCCACGCCCTCGCTTACGAAGATCTCCATCACCGCGCGGTTGCTTGCCCCGAGCGCTTTCATCACGGCGATATCCTTGCGACGCTCGAGGACAATGGCCGTCATCGTGGACGCCACACACAAGGCAATGATGGTAAGGATCAGAGCCGTGAGCGCCAGCATCAAGCGGCTGACGGTGCCGAGGACCTTCGCTTCAGAATATACGATCTGCCGCACGGGCCGCGCGTCCATTTCCGGAAACAACTTCGCAAGCTGGCGAACTGCGCTTTCAATGGTTTTAACGTCCCCGGGCACGCGCAATTCTATTACGCTCACTTTCCCTTCCAATCCTGCCATTTGCTGTAAGGCTGGGAGCGGAACAAAAACCTGATCATCTTCCGAGGCGCCCGTCGAAACAATTGTTGCAATGCGGAAGGTTTCTCGCGCGGGTTGATCCTGCCCGGAACCCTTTTCGAGGGTTTGCAACCGGAGGAGATCGCCCAAATGGAATTGCATAACTTCGGCCAGATGAATGCCCACGGTGCAATCGCGCGGTCCTAAGTCCTGGCTCAGGCTCTGGAAGCGCCAGTTGGGATTCATGGCCGAGATCGCATCCAGCTTTGTGCCCACCGCCACCACTTCTTCTCCCTCAGGAAGACGGGAATCCGGGGCGAGCGAGTTAAGCCGCATGATGACATAGAGCACGGGAACGGTGAGGATGGAAGGTTGCTCTCGGCGCAAGGCTTCAAGACGCTGCGGCGAAGGTTCCGGCATGACGGTCGGCAGATCACTTGAATGCGCGGCAGCTTCCCGTGAGGCCAGGATGACGTTTGCGCCAAACGCGCTGAACGATTCCGTCATCTTGCGCTGAACGCCGCCGTAAAGATTGAGCAGCAGCGAACACACAGCCGCGCCCACCATGAGCGAGCCAATGCCCAAGGCTGCTTGGGGGCGTTTCACCTGGAGCGAGCGCAGGCACAGCCGCCAGAAAATAGAGCGCGGGTTGCGGGGTTTCTGGGTCGAAATGGGCATTAGTGAAAAATAACCGAGCGCGGTTTATTCGCCGCGCAAAGCCATTGCGGTTGACATTTTGAATCCGCGCCTGAGTGGCAGCGCGCCGCCAATCAGTGTAACGGCAAGCGCCAGCGTCAGGGCTGCGGGCAGAAGCACCCAGTGAATTCCGATCGGCGAGCCGAAAATGGCCCGGGCCAGCTTCTCAGCAAGCACACTGCCCAGAAGATAGCCCAGCGCTCCACCAGCGAGGCCGACCAGCGAGGCTTCGGTCAGGAAAATGGTTGCGACGCGCGCATCCGCCGCGCCTAAGGCTCTAAAGAGACCGATCTCCGATCGGCGCTCCAGCACGTTGGCCAGCATCATGGAAGAGACAGCCAAGGCCGCTGTAATTAACGCGGCCGCGGCCAGCAGGCTGATGAGCAAGCCCACGCGATTCAGAATCTTGCCCTCGGTTTCAGAGACCCGGTAGACAGGACGTGCGGAAGAGCCTGGAATGGCCTGCTGAATCTGGTAAGCCACGGTGCTGGCATAATTCGAGCAACTCCAGCGTTCAAACTGATCCGGCGTCATGCGCGCCGGCGGAATCCGCGCCAGGTCGTCTTCAGGCTTCGTCACCGCGCTTATTTCCACGCGGCGCACCTTGCCTTGAAACCCGGCCATTTCCTGAACGGATTCAAGCGGCGCCAGCGCTTCCTGATCCTCAATGCCTCCGCTTTCGAGAATGCCGCGAATCTTGAATTCTCTGAGACCTGTCTTTGCCTGGATGGAAAGCGTCTGGCCTATTTTCAAGCCGAGCGCCCGTGCAAGCTGCGAGCCTACCACGCATCCGTCCGCGTCGTTGGCCGCAGGCCAGTTGCCCTCAACTTTCCAGGTAGGATGGAGTTGCCTGATTCCGGTTTGGAACGATTCGGTCGGCGAGATCGAGAGGGTCTTGTCAAACCAGGTTCCGATCAGCACAAAATGCCGGTTGTGGGCTTGAGCGGGGAGATAAACAAAGGGCGCAAAAGCCACAATGCTATTGCGCCAGAAAATCTTCTTCATAGCGGGCAGAGAGGATTCCGCCAGATAGGCGCCTGCCCCGGCGGGGCGAAAGTCCACCCCGCCGATTGAAATTGGGAAACCATCGGCGGCGGGGGTGACGATGATGTTGGTGCCGACCGAACGTAGCTCGTGATTCACCTTGTCGCCCACGTCGATGGCGATGGTCGCCACGGCGGTCGCCACAGCGATGCCGAGCGTCACGGCAATCAGGCTCAGGAGCTTGCGCTCCCGCCGGCGCATAAGCGATTGACTGATGATGCGACGAATCATAAATTATGGATCCCTACAAATTATGACGACAGCATCTCCTCTAGCGGCGCTGTCCCCAGCGCCGAAAGAGGCCGGTGAGGACACCGGGCCTGCAGCAGAGATTGCTGCCATTCTCCTCGCGGGACCTTCTGGTTATTCCCGAAACACCTTCGCCGCCTCCTCCAGGGCGCTCTGCGGAACGGTGATGGAGGGCGCTCCATTCTCATAGCGGAAATGGATGGGAATGGGATTGCAGCCGCCATGCAGGCCGATGGTCGGGACGTAGATGGCAGCCGAACAATTGCGGCAGATGACGTTGCGGCCATTCTGGTAATACCCTTGTGTGCCGCAGATCGGGCAGGCGTCAAGCGCCACGTGCACCACTTTCGAGGCGTCCAGGATGGCAATCAGCCGGACGTCAACTCCATCGACATTCACAACATAATGGTGAAGCTTGTGGTCGGCAAGCTCCGAGGCCGGAATCTGCGCCTTGCCCTCAACCAGTTTCAGCGGCTCCGGGGGAGTCACAGCCTGAGCCACGCGCGAATAAATGAACTCCGCGCTGATGAGCACGATGATGAGCAAACCGACGGCGCTGGCTGCCGTTTTCCAGAAAGCCTGCCGACGCTGCTCGGCCAGGGTCTTGCGCCGCTCCGGCGCAGGCAAACTCGCAAGTTGCGCCTCTGTTTTCACCGCGCCCTGTATCTTCTGGGCGATGATCAGGAAAAGGCAGAGGGCGATGATGACTACAAAAAAGAAGGCGTCGTTATTCACAATAGGTCCGACAAGCGCCATCTCGCGGCGGCTTGCAGGGATCACCATGGCTTCCGAGAGTTCGTGGATGCCGGAAACGAAAAGCTGCAAAGCCACCACCAGCAGCACCAGCGTCGTGACATTGAAGAACTTGCGCAGATTGACCTTCAGGCTGCCCTTGAAGAACGCGATCCCGAGGCCCACCGCGAGAGCCAGGCCAATAATGCCGCCCATGAAATTCATCAGTTCCGTCGTATTGAACGAAACCGCGGCCAGAAAGAGCACCGTCTCGATGCCCTCTCGAAAGACCATGAGGAAGACAAACAGGAAGATGCCCCACGCGGCGCTGCGATCCATCTGTTGAGCAAGGCTGGCAAGCTTTTCTTCAATTTCACGGCGCATGTGGCGTGCCGTCTTGTACATCCAAATCACCACCGAAGCCACAAAGACTGCCCCGACCAGCATCAGCCAGCCTTCATAGGCATCCTCGGTGATGCGCAGCCGGTCCACAAAGTAGCCGGCAATGCAGCTTGCTACGACCGCGACCGCCAATCCCCAATAGACAAATCGAATGAGATGCGACCGTCCGGTTTTGCGGAGATAGCCCGCGACGATGCCGACGATAAGGGCTGCTTCAACGCCCTCACGCAACGTGATGACCAGGGAATCGAACATCAGAAGTCCGGCAACAAGCGTTAAAAGGATTGAAAAATAGAGACTTATACGTTGCTAGTCGACTATTTCATCAAATCTCTACAAATTTGTAAAGATGATTATATCGAACTTCCCGGTTTCCCGCCACGCTTCGGGCGGGGAAAAGCCAGATTTCAAGGAGAAAGCGCTTCAGGATGTATGGCCGGGTGATCGGTCAAAATGCAGAATGCGTTCCATTAAAAAATCGCCCGTAATTGGTTCTCCGCTCAGCATCATCGCCAGCAGTTCGCCGCCAAGCACCTCTGGAGCGATGACGAAATCAGGCTGCACAAGCTTGATGCGCTCGATGTGTTTACTATCGTTGATGGCGACAACTGTCTTGGCCCGGCCTTTCAGCTCTTTGACTGCCAGCACAATGAAGGCATTGTCTGAATCATCGGCGCGCATCGCAAGAACCGCCTGAGCCTGATCTGCATCGGCTTTGCGCAAAGTTTCAAGGCTGTTGGCGTCGCCTACGATGAGGTCGTCGGGCTCAATTTCGCCCGATGCCGGGGCGTGCGGCGTGATCAGGGTCACGGTTTGACGGCGCTTTTTGAACTCCCGATAGGTGTTGTATGCCAGCGGAGTTGCGCCGATCACGATAAAGTGGTTCGCGCGTTTCATTCGCTTCTCCTTCCGCGTTGTCAGGCGTGCGATCATGGGCCCTGCAATGGCCGTGACGGAAGTCGCAAACACGGCCAGGCCGAGGACAATAACAGAAACCGTAAACAGCCGCGCTTCAGGGGCTTTGGGGGTGATGTCGCCGTAGCCTACCGTTCCCATCGTGACCACGGCAAAGTAAAAAGCCGTTACGAGGTCTTTGACGGGGGGTGAAAACTGATCGCCAAAGTAAAGACTGCCAAAGACGGCATAGATCAGGAGCAGCAAGGCGCTGGTAACAGCGAACAAGGTCCCTGCCGCCAGGCTGCTGCGGTCAAACCAGCGGTAAGAGAGCAGGAGCGCCGCCAGCAGGATTCCATCATAGTAGGTAAGAAATCGATGATGCGAACGCCCAATGATGATGGCGCTCAGAATGGTGGAAGCGGTTAGAAGAATGGCAATAATCCAGGCAAACCGGGAGCGGAAGAGCAGGCCCACAGACATAATAAGCATGGCAACGCCAATCAGGACGTAAGGCATGCTGGAGGGGCGAAAATCAAAGATGTGCCTGGGAAAATCTGAGAGTAGAACGCGCCGTTGCAGCGTGAAAATGATCCAAAGCAGCAGGAGTCCCGCGCAAGCGAGCGCCAGAGAGAGCGGGATGTGCGGGAACCAGTAATGCGCCCGAACCGCGCTCCCCACTCGCCGGGTCAGGCGCTTGAAGCGCGCCCAGCGGCCGGGATGCACGGCCCATTGAACGTTTTTCTCCTCAGGCATTCGGAAGCGCTCCCGAAGCAAATCCGACTGTTAATATAGCAGACCTTTCCTGGCTAGCTGGAATGCAATGCCGATACACCACAGGGCTGGAGCGCAGAATCCCTCTTCAAAAGCAGAGCTCTTCTTGCGCGAGAATCAGGGCCAAGTTGGGTTCTGAAAGCAGGTAAAAGAAGCAACGCATGTGGACACGGGGTGGGAAATCGCAGGAAGATCCTCATCGCTTACAGAATGTGCAAGCCTCGCTGCGTAACTCGGATGGGAATAGAGTGACGCGCGCGAATCTTTGAGTCGATGCTTCGGATATAGAAGATGGGTTCATCGGTTCCGCGCGCATCATTCACAAAAACTTTATGGTCCCACCCAGCTCACCAATGAATTTATCCTCCCACCGCCGTGTTGGGGCTGTAACCGCCCTGAACCAGGACCCTTGCCGTAATGGGCTTGCCATTGGAATCGAAGATTCTTAGGGGTTCGCCGGTTTGCGGATCAATCAATTGCACCTGGATGCGCCGTGGGGGACCTGAAGTCGCGGGGTTGGAGGAAATGTAGGTGATCACATAGCGAAGCCGCAGATTTTCCATGATGTCGTCATAGATAGCAGGGAATTCAATGTCGGTTTCGGGCAGGTAAGCGCGCCCGCCTGAAACCGTGGCCAGCTTCTCCAGCCTCTTCTCAGCGCTACTCCAGTTGATGTGCGCAAGCGGACTCTCGGAGCCATACATCAGGGTTTCGCCTCGCATCATTTGACTGAGCCCAATGATGTATATGGGCGTCCCGTCATCCTGGGCGGCCTGCAATGCCTGGTCATACGTAGCCTTGCTGAAGGTGTCGATGCCGCTTGAGATTAGGATGACGGCTTTTCGTCCGCGGACATTCTGCATGAAGTTCAGCGTCTGCAGGATGGCATCGTAGAGGTTCGCCTCCGAGAATCCTGGCGTGCCGAGTTGCTGAAGCAGGCTGCTTAAGACCTCGTGTTTGTGGTTGAAACCGGCAAGCATTTTGACCTGATCGGCATAAGTGAAGACGGCCACTCTGTCTTCCGGGCCCAGCACGTTCAGCAAGGCCTCGCCTGCCATCGGAACCTCAGTCCCTAGAACTTGGTTCAGCTCGTGATAGCGGCCTCCCAACTGCATCAAGAGAGCAATAGAAACAGGAGCGTGTTCCACTTCTGCGGAAACGATTTTTTGGCGCACCCCATCCTCATAGACGGCAAAATTGTCAGGGTGAATATTTGGGATAAAGTAGCCGCTTGGATCTTCGATTCGCAGCTTGATGGTAACCATGCGATTCGAAGGCGAGAAGTGAATTTCGGACGGTTGCTTGCCTTGCTGATTTTTGAAAAGCGGCCTTGCCGGTCGGCTGGGAATGACAACCTGACCTGTTGTGGTTGAAGTTAACTTGGAATTGGTTGCGGCGGTTTCCTTTTGAGGAGCGCTACTCCAGGAGATGTTGGCCCAGAGAAAGACCATCACTACCGTCGTCACCAGCGCTTGGATGATTGTCTTCGTCCTCATGAACCCTCCTTTCTGGAAGCTAACCCGCCACTGAAAACCTGCGCTTCAGCACGGCGCGTGGCAGTGCCGGCGGGAACTGTAGCTGATTTAGTATAACTGTTTTATCCTGCTTCCCTGCAATATAAGCCCGCCAGGGCAGTGAGTTAGTTTGGATGCGTGTTCAGGGGGCGGCCCCGCTTGTGTTCGAACTTCCTGGCTGGAAAAGCACGGGCCCTTTCTGGATGTGGCGCCAATGTGCAACCAGATGGACCCGAGTGATGCCCAGCCATCGCTTCGAGCGAACTTCAGTAATCTGAAGGCAGTTGAATTTCCTCGCGTCTTTACGAGTCAGGAGTCGTCGCACTGCCTTCAGCGCCGCCTGAGCTTCATTCCGCCCCCACGCCGAGCTATTAATCTCAGCGGCCAGATAAAAGAGTGTCCATCCCACCTGGCTCAACTTTCTCTCCAGGCCAGAGGCTGGAAGACCCAACACGATGCTCCAGCCCTTCAGGCAAGGCTGGCGCTCAAAAACGACTGACTCAGGCGCCGCCGTGCCGTCTTTGACGAGAAGTATTCCGCTTTGAATCAAGTCGACCATAGGCTTTTCCTCGATCTGTTTGACGGCCGCGACGATGGGGATGCACAAACCCTGCTCTTCCCCTGGAATGGGCTGTTTCTACAGCCGGAGTTGCGTTCTTTTCCTCAAAAACGCTGATGGGTAGGTGCACTGGTCCACGCGCTCCCCGGCCCAACAGTTGCAAATCCGCATCGGAAAAATGGCTGACCGCGCCTCCGCACTTCGAACACTTGGTCAAACCCTTGTTGAACACCAGTTTCCCGCACACAATACAAGACGTATGTCGGGCGCGGTATTTTGATTTCAATGCGCTATGATACCTTGCCATTTTCTATGACTCCTTACCCCTTAAGTTTTTCTCTCATCGGCCCGGTCCTCCATTTGCGGGTCTCCCGCTCGAGAAGCAAGTGGATGTGATCTGCCCATGTCACAAGCACTCGCTGAAAACCTATGGCTGCCCGCCGCACTCCCTCTTGGACCAGAATTGCTCCGATGGTGACAAGAAACAAAGTTGTGCCTAATATGAGAACAATCCCAGTCAGCAACAAACACACACGAATGAAATACATGTGAATTTTCTCATTAACTTTCCTTGTGCTATTCCCTCTTCCCCCAATCCGACACAGGTATGCACACGACAGCTTTGCGAGCAATCCACAAACCTCCACTGGGCAGTTTGGTAAAAGGAGACAAGGAAGCGCCCGCCACACCAGATCCTCTGGCGCGGCGGGCGAGAAAGGTCAGTTCTTACTGGCGAGAATTTTGATCGTTTTGGGTTTGGCTTCTTCGCGCTTGGGCATGGTCAAGGTGAGCAGGCCGTTGCTGTACTCAGCGTTCACCTTATCTGGATTGACCGATGCCGGAAGGGTGAAAGTCCGTGAAAACGGCCCATACACTCTTTCCATGCGCCGATAATTCTCTTCCTTAATCCCAGAGTCCAGCTTGCGCTCGCCACTCAAATACAAAGTGTTGCCTTCAATGCGGACATCCACATCCTTGGGGTCCACGCCCGGCACTTCCGCCGTCAAGATCACGCTCTCATCCGTCTCATAGATATCCACTGGCGGAGCCCAGGCCGGCGTCCCCATTCCTTCATCACCAAAAAAGCCCGAAAAGGCTTCATTAAACAGGCGGTTGAATCGGTCTTGCGTCGCTACGAGATCTCGGAAGGGTTCCCATCGAACGATCGCCATTGTGGTTTACCTCCTCGTTAAAATTTTCAGTTCCCTTCCGGGGCTTGTTTCCGAAGCCGCGGAAGGCTACCCGCTCAAACGGGGCGCGCTAACTGTGAGCGGCCGTCGCTTGAGCTGCGGGTAATTGCGGTTGAATCTTAATTGTCTTGGGCTTGGCCTCTTCGCGTTTCGACGCGGTGAGCGTTAATACGCCATTTTGATACTGTGCCGTGACGCTTTCAGGATCCACATAGCTCGGCAGCGCCAGGGATAGCGCAAAAGGACCATAGACACGCTCCGCAAGATAATAGTCCTTCGCCTTACCCTCGCGTTTCCGATGGCCTTTTATGAAGAGCGTCTGGCCCTCAATCCGAGCCTCAATCTGATGAGGATCCACGCCTGCTAAGTCCATATTAAGGATGAAATGGCTGTCGGTCTCGTAAACATCGACCGGCGGCGACCACATCCGGTTAGGGGCGCGTTTTCCGGAATCGAACCAACGCGAGAAGGCTTCGCCGAACAGATCGCTTACTCGATTCTCAATGTTGACGACTTCGCGCCACGGCTCCCACACGGCCAGCCGTGGATGCCGTCGTGCTCGCCCTCGTTGGGAAACTCGTTGAATCGCCATAGCTCTTCACCTCCCTTCTCGGAAAATTCCTGTTTGAAGGGCATTCAAGCCTGCGGTCTACCCTTTGGCCTCCATCACTGCGAGCAGCATGTTGTTTTAGGAGATTTTAAGAGAAACGATAATCCAGGACAGGCCTACACGGCCACATGTACTCGGTGCGAGAGGCCACAGGCAGCGCCTACAGCTTTATCGTGAGGGCGGACTTCTAGGCTTTTCCGCCCACCATGCCCCCGCTATTGCCGAGCGTATTCTTCCCGTCTCGGAAGCTTCGTGCTCGGCATATAAGACGACCCAATAGGCTTGTAAAACGTCGAAGATTCCGAGTCATCGCCATCGCACATCACCTCCTTTATCCCCGATGTTCTTTCAAGTGACCATGCTCAACTTAAGTCTTTGTGGGTTGTGCGACATACCGCCTTTGGCGTATGTTGTGATGTGTTAAGTTGCCCCACTTTGAGATACAGGGAAGTCTCCCCCTACCTCTGGGGTATGAGCCGAACGTCTCTTCTAGGGATTCCTCGGAAGAATCGTACACCCGGGCCTACAGGGCCAAGTGTGCTCGCTTCCCGAGGTTAAGGGGAGAAGTATACTGGAACGCTGAGAACAACGGCTAAGGCTTGCCGCCTCCCATGCTGCTCCGGCTACAGCCGAGCGCGTTCCGCCCAAATCGGAAGGCGCGCGCCCGGCGAACGATTTTATCCGACATAAAAGACATCCATTGCCGAATGTCAACGTTCATTGCCATAGCGCGTCACCTCCTTATTTCGAGCATTTTTTGGATTTTTCACTTAAAGAGATGCTGGCAAGATCATGTGAGTTGCCTGCTATCATATTCGAAGGATATCAAACTGAGCTAATATGGAAAAAAAGCAGATGGCCTAACACAAGGTAAAAACTGGCGGCCTACGCAGTTATAATCCTGATTGTAGCGAGCGCAATCCACGCGCTCAGCCCTCAGGAAACATGCGGGCTTCGCCGGTTAACCGGGATGAGGGTAGGGGGGCCGACGCGCACCAGGGCATTCTGGATTCGCGCCTCGGATTCGGGAGACGAGTTCATAAATTCCCTATGCACATATTCCATGAAAGCTTTCATCTCGCGTTCCATCTCCGCCATCCGTGCTCGCATATTGAGGATAATTTCGACTCCAGCCAGATTCACCCCAAGATCGCGCGTCAGCTTGAGAATGATTTCGAGCCGCTCTAAATCATCTTCGGTATAGAGCCGGGTATTGCCCTCACTCCGCGAGGGCGTCAGCAAGCCTTCGCGCTCATAAAGACGGAGGGTTTGTGGATGAAGATTGTACATCTCCGCCACTGCGCTGATCATGTAACCGGCCTTGCCGCGAGTTTTTCTGCCTCTTTTCGCCATAAGGAGCCATCAGCCTTCAGCTAGTCGTATGTCACATCAATACCTGAGCTGAATCCACGGGGCGGGACGCCCGTGCCACGGTTGTGGCATGGCCATCCTGTCCATCGCCACACATTGCGCAGAAACGTTAGTGACACTTGACTAGCGTAACCCGGAATGGTTTTGTGCCTATCGCCTACTGCTTTCTGCTTTCAGATTTGCGCGCGGATCTTCCGGATTCAGCCGCGCCAGTTCGCGCAAAATCTCCTTGGTTTTCTCATCGGCCACGCGAGGAACCACGACTTGCACTTCAATAAATTCATCGCCGCGCAATCCCGCTTCGCCGCGCAGCGAGGGCGCTCCTTTGCCGCGCAGCCGAAGAGTTTGCCCGCTCTGCGTGCCGGGGGGAATGCGGATGACGCTCGATCCGTCCAGCGTGGGAACTTCCACTTTTGCTCCGAGGGCCGCCTCGGTCACCGTGACAGGCACTTTCACATAAATATTGTCGCCCTTGCGTTCAAAGAGAGGATGGGGGGCCACTTCCGTAATGATATAGAGATCGCCGCGCGGCCCTCCGTTCAGTCCGGCATTGCCTTTTCCTGCCACCCGCACGCGCGAGCCGGTATTGACTCCAGCGGGAATGCGCACTTCAAACGTCTCCGGCTTCCGAATAAGTCCCGAGCCGCCACAGGTTGGACACTTTGGCCGCTGCTTGCCGGAGCCTCCGCAATCAGGACAGGGGCCGCTGAATCGCATCGCGCCTATCTGCTGCGAGAGCTTGCCTGTGCCTCCGCAGGTTTGGCATGTGACGGCTGGACCGCTGGCAAGCCCTGTTCCGTGGCAAATGGTGCATTCCTCATTGCGCGCCATGGTCAGGCGCAATTGAGTGCCGCGGATAGCGTCCCAGAACCCCAGCCGAACATGATGTTCAAGATCGCTGCCTCGTTGCGGCCCTTCGCGTTCGTGGGCGCGTTGTTCGCCGCGCGAAAAGATCTGCGAGAAGAGATCGCGGAACGCGCCGCCAAACCTTCCCTGGCTCTCTTCCTCGGCGCCTTCGGCAGTCCCGAAGTTCGAGAAGTCAAAGCCCGAGAAATCGAAGCCGCCAACCCCTCCGCCCGGGCCAGTTCCCGTCTGTGCGCCAGCGCGGAAGCCATCCTGAGGAATGTTATCGGCATAGAAGCCGTACTGATCGTAAATTTTGCGCTTCTTTTCATCACTCAGAATTTCATAAGCTTCGGAAATCTCCTTGAATCTTTCTTCCGCTTTTTTATCGCCCGGGTTTAAATCAGGATGATGCTTCCGCGCCAGGTGGCGGTAAGCTTTGCGAATCGCTTCCGGCTTGGCGTTGCGGTCTACGCCCAGGATCGCGTAGTAATCTTTTTGAGTTCCGACAGGCATCGTTGATTAGATTTGCTTACTCGGATGCTGAAAAAACTTTGCGAACTGTCATTCCGAGAAATCAGAAAAACCAGTAGTCAGTAATGAGCGATGAGCAAAAAATCGATCTGAAGTTCTGGTTAGTTTCGCTCGTCACTCATCAGAAGTTGTGAAAAAAACTCGCCGTAGCGGCAATCTGTGATCGCCGGGTTTTTGTTTTGAAAAACTTCGGCGAACATAGTTCGCCGCGACAACTGCGCGGATTAATTTATTCACACCTTCTCACTTTCCACTTGTCACTCAGGGATGCTTCTCCATTTCAGTTCTTACTCAGGTTCGAAATAATGTTCAGGTGGTCCGGGCAACGCGAGGCCATCCAAGCCTCCAATTGGCGGCGGATCTCATAGGCTAAAGGGTTGTCCACGACCGGCTTATCCAAATCGATCTCCACCAGTTGTCTCCAATGGCACTGAGGACATTCCACCCCTACGTGCGCCCGGTGTTTAACCGGCGCGGTTTCTCTCTGGGTTTCGCTGTGCAAGTTTCACCTCGAATTCCGGTAATCCCGGCTGAATCTCTGCGCGTCGCGTTACCGCCTGGCCGTTCCTGCGCAGATTTCAGCCCTGGATCAACCCTTCTTCTTATCTTCGTCCACTACCTCAGCGTCAATCACTTCACCTTCGCCCTGGGCTTTGCTCTGCCCGCCGCCTGTGGAAGAGCCGGCTTGAGCGCCTCCATCGTGCGAGGCGGAGCTTGCGGCTCCTGGCTGCGCCTGCTTGTACATCGCCTCCGCCAGTTTGTGCGAAGCTTGTGTCAATCGGTCCACCGCGGCCGTAATCTGAGAGGTGTCGTTACCCTGGATCGCCTTTTTGGCGTCTTCGATAGCGGCCTCGATGTTCCGGGCGTCCGCATCGGAAATCTTGCTGCGATGTTCTTTGAGCATTTTTTCAGTGGAATAGACCATCGCATCCGCGCGATTTTTCAACTCGATTTCTTCCTTACGCTTCCGATCTTCATCTGCATGCGCCTCAGCTTCCTTGGTCATGCGATCGATTTCCTCTTTGCTGAGGCCGCTGGAGGAGGTAATCGTGATCTTCTGCTCCTTGCCCGTGCCCAGGTCCTTCGCCGAGACGTTCAGGATGCCATTGGCGTCAATATCGAACGTCACTTCAATCTGCGGGACGCCGCGCGGAGCAGGGGGAATTCCAACCAGGTGGAATTTGCCCAGCGTGCGATTGTCCCTGGCCATGGGCCGCTCGCCTTGAAGCACGTGAATCTCAACCGACGTTTGGTTATCAGCCGCCGTTGAGAAGATCTCGCTCTTGCGCGTTGGGATCGTGGTGTTGCGGGCGATCAGCGGAGTGGAAACGCCGCCCAGGGTCTCGATTCCCAGCGTGAGCGGAGTTACATCCAGCAGCAGCAGGTCTTTAACCTCCCCGCTGAGCACGCCGGCCTGCACTGCCGCGCCTACCGCAACGACTTCATCAGGGTTCACGCCTTTGTGCGGCTCTTTGCCCAGGAACAGGTCGCGGACAATCTGCTGGATGCGCGGGATGCGCGTTGAACCGCCAACCAGAACAACCTCGTTGATCTTATCCGGGCCGACGCCAGCATCCTGCAAAGCCTGCTTGACCGGGCCCACAGACCGCTGGAAGATGTCCTCGCACATCTGCTCAAACCGCGCGCGCGTGAGCTTCATGGTGAGGTGCTTGGGTCCTGAAGCGTCCGCGGTAATAAAAGGCAGATTGATGTCGGTTTCAAGCAGCGTTGAAAGCTCCATCTTGGCCTTTTCGGCGGCTTCCTTAAGTCGCTGCAGGGCCATGCGATCCTTGGAAAGATCAATCCCCTGATCCTTGCGAAACTCATCCACAATCCAGTCGATGATCCGTTTGTCGATGTCATCGCCGCCCAGGTGTGTGTCCCCGTTGGTCGACTTCACCTCCACCACGCCCTCGCCGACCTCGAGAATCGAGATGTCGAAGGTTCCGCCGCCAAAGTCGTAGACAGCGATTGTTTCGTCCTTTTTCTTGTCCAGGCCGTAAGCCAGCGCGGCCGCCGTCGGCTCATTGACAATGCGCAGCACTTCCAGCCCGGCGATTCTGCCGGCGTCTTTGGTGGCTTGCCGCTGGCTGTCATTGAAATAAGCCGGGACGGTGATCACCGCCTGTGTCACTTTCTCGCCCAGATACTGCTCGGCAGCGTCCTTCATCTTCTGGAGGATTAAAGCCGAAATCTCAGGCGGAGAATACTCCTTTCCCTGCGCCACTACGCGTACGTCGCCGTTTGGCCCTTCAACCACCTTGTAAGGAACTGTCTTGATTTCGCTCTGCACTTCATTGAAGCGACGCCCCATGAATCGTTTGATGGAATAAATCGTATTCTCAGGGTTCGTAATGGCCTGCCGCTTCGCTGTCTGGCCTACCAGCCGTTCGCCCGATTTGGTAAATGCCACCACCGATGGGGTTGTGCGCGCCCCCTCGGGGTTGGCAATCACAACCGGTTCTCCACCCTCCATGACGGCTACAACCGAGTTGGTCGTGCCAAGGTCAATCCCGATAATCTTTGCCATGCTTGCTCTCCTCAAAGTATAAGTACTACATCTCAAATTGTTAGATGCACATATCCCTTAGTTCGTTACTATAATAATCCTTGAGTGTATAATTGTCACCTATTTTAATAAGCCATTAATTTTAAATGACTTAGAATTTTTATCTATCAGCTACGGGATTCGCTTTCTTTGATAGTGGCGGAATGTAGGGTATCGCCTGAGTGCCTTGGATGCTTGCCCCAGACTGATGGGGTAGCTCCACAGAAGGATGATAGGTGATATGGACAGGAAGCAAGTGCGAACGGATATTTGCAGGAACCGGAATCACCAGCGGCGGGGCTGGCGGCTGAGAGAAGTCAAAACAATCCTCCATGTTATCAGCGTGATCATCGCGCGGCGTCAAATGTTTCAGGTTCCAGCGCTGCTCGATGAATTTGAGAACTGAAGTGAAATCATAGGCGTAGTGAGAGATGTAGCCCGGCCTGGCATAGGGGGAGATCACGATCATCGGCACGCGCGGCCCATAGCCATAGGCGTCGACTTCCGGCGGGGGAACGTGGTCATAAAAGCCGCCGTAGTCGTCCCAGGTCAGGAAGATAACCGTGTTCTTCCAATAGGGGCTTTGCATCAGAGCATTGATCAGGCGCGTGACGTACCACATGCCTTGAGCAAGAGGCTCCGGCGGATGCTCGCTATCCTGAAAGTCCGGGATGATCCAGGAAACCTGTGGCAGAGAGCCATCTCGAAGATCGTGGAAATATTCGTTCTGGGAAACCAGCCGGTTCATTTCGCCGGGGTTGTCGCGGATGGCCTGGAATCCCGGCATGGGATTCCAGAGCGTAAAGTTCCTGGGATCAGGACAAGCAAGATTCGAGAGTCGCGCGTTCACCTTGCAGCCGCCAGCCGGGTGAGGCTTTGTTTCCACATAGTATTTCCACGTGATGTTCCTGCCGCGAAATCGCTTGACGATGGATGCGAAACTGAAACCGTCATCGTCATCCATCACTAGCTTAAGCTGTGCCAATGAGCCGACGTTGTTGATTTCCCCGGATTGTGCAGCGACTGTGAAGACATGATTGGGTGAACTGCCGGTCATCTCAGATGAAAAGAAACGGTCGCACAAAGTGTAATGCCGGGCATAGTTCCAGTAATTCGGGATATCGGTGGCATCGTAGTAGCCCATCGTGTAGGGAGAGCCTTCCGCCCACACAAAACCGTCCATGGTTCCGTTGTCATAAGCGGCGTGCGCGGTTTCCCAACTGTGCTCAAGGTCGATCAGCGGCTGGCCCGGAGGCATGTGAAAAGGCTTCACGCAGTCCTTGCTGCCCGGCATTTTGGGGAGGCAGGTGAAAGGAGGAATGCCATCGGCGCCCGGAAAAGTTCCGAAATAATTATCAAAAGAATGATTCTCCTGAATGATCCAGATAACGTGCTCGATTTTTTCACTGCCGGGAATGGGCGGGACGGCGCGGGGTTCGTTTTGGGAAAATAATGCCACGGAAGCAGCCAGAATAGACAAAGCGCAGAGGATTAGTCTTAAGCCGCCTTTGATCTTATCCATGGAATCTCCGCCGTCTCAAAAAAACCGTCGTTCAGCCGGATTCTCGCCGTGATAGAGCTTGCGGATGTTGGTCGAGTTGTTAAGATACCAGATTTTAGCTCGCGGATATCAACTGCGACGCGGATTATGAGGTTGGAGGCGGCGATGGACAGGTTCAGTAGTATATTCGAGTGAACCAGAACCCCAGCCGTGGCGTCTTGCTTTATGAAACCTGAAATGAGCGCGCTGTTGAGTGAAGTGCCGAGGGCCGCGGTGGATGCTCGCGACGCGGTGGTGCGCGACTTTGAAGAGCGGATTCCCGACTGCCTCCGCCTGGCTTTTTGCGTTGCGCTCGGAGTGCTTCACAACCGTGAAGGATCTGAGGACGTTACCCAGGAAGCCGTATTGCGCGCATTTCAGAATGTCGATCGTTTGTGAAATCGCGAGCGTCTGCGGGCGTGGATAGTTCGTGTTGCGTGGAGGTTTGCTATTGACCATCGGCGCGCTGATGACCGGCGCAAGCGGCGTGAGCTGACAGCGGCTGGACCGAGACTGTCGGTGGGAGTAGAAGAACTCGCGGCGTCGAACGAATTTGAGAGATCGCTGCTCACAGCGATGGACTCGCTGCCAGAAATGCTTCGGATGGTTTTATTGCTGGCAGGCATCGAAGGCTACGACACCCACGAAGTCGCGCTGCTGCTGAGGCTGCCGGAAGGAACTGTGAAATCAAGGCTGCACGCGGCGCGAAAGAAACTGGCCGAGAGGTTGTGATGGATTGCAGAAAGTACAAGACATGGATAACCGATGCAGCTGTAGGCGGGCTTCATCCCGCCCGGTATGCAGAGCTTCACGCCCACGCGGGGCAGTGCGAGGATTGCCGGTCGATATTGGAGCGCGCGCAAGACTTGCAGACGACTGTTGACAGGAGAATTGTGCAGATGCTGGACGTCGACCCTTCTCCGCAACTAGTGGCTCGCGTCCGGCAGAGAATGGCCGCGAGTGTGGTTGAAGCTGAAACGCGGCGCTTCGGGCCTGCCTCGCGGTGGGCTGTGGTTACTGCGGTGGGCATTCTGGCGGTTGTAGCCGGGATGGGGGTCTGGAAGGCGTGGCTATCCCCTTCTGGCAGACCTGCGTTTATGTCCTCAGTATCCCGCATGCAACAGGGGTTACATACAAACTTCGGCCCACCAGCCATTGCGACTGGCGCCCCCAAAGGCAGGCCAGAAGAACCCGTGCAGAATACCAGCGCAAAACGTCCCGTAAAGCAAAGAGCACCGACGCAGGCAGACACGGCAGCCGGAAGTTTTAGTTGAGAAGGATGGAGCGGCGCTCGTCATCGCGCTTTACGAGGGCTCTCGTACCGGCCGCATCGAGGGTTCGTCGTTGCGTAAGGCGCCGCCCGGATCTAAGCGAGAGCCCGACGGCTCACTCTTCCCAACGCCGCTTGAGATTCAACCGATTAAAATTGCGGAGCTCGGTTCCGCTGGACATCGTAGCAGCAACGGTTCGAGCGAGTTATAGGCGCTGCACTCCGCGCTTCAACAAAAGGGGAGCAGCAAAGGAGCATAATATGCGATCGAGAAAAATTTCAATGATGGTGATTCTCAGCTTCCTGATCCTGGGATTGTGGCAGAGGGCTAAAACAAGGAAGCCCTCGCTGAGCCTGCGAGCCCGATGGTGCCCATCAAAGTGCAGGTGGTCTTTAAGGAATACAAGGGGGCAAAGGAGTTAAGCAGCTTGCCCTATACGATTCCAGCCCCCGCAAGCAACCATCCAAGTAAGTCTACTCTTCGGATGGGCCTCCGTGTGCCAATTCCTTACGGAAACGGGCAATTCGGTTATCAAAATGTTGGAACCGACATTGATTGCATAGGAAGCATATTGGGAGGAGGACTTTTCAAGATTCAATTGACGCTCTCACGATCTTCTCTCTATTCGCCAAAAAATGCGACGTTTAACACGAATTCCTATGTGACTCAACAACCTGAGATCTCAGGAAAAGAAAACAAATCCATGGCCTTCGGGCTTGCCCCTCAACCTATTTTTAGCAATTTCAGTACCAGCCTTGATTTGGTTATGCGTGACGGGCAGACAATCGAAAGCACCATGGCGACAGACCCTATCAGCGGGCGCGTGTTGAGAGTGGATATCACCCTGCATGTCGTCAAATAGTCTCACTGTGAAGCCCTCGCTTGTCATTCTGACGCAGAGCGCAAGCGAAGCGGAAGAATCCCTGTATTTAAGTCTGGGGTAAACTCCGCGAAACATCCCTCCATTTTGTTAAAAAGAAATCCAGAATAAAAAACGCGGAGTCTGAGCTGCCTGCGATGGGAGTGAACGGAATACTTTATGATGTTATGATAACCACGCTGCAGGAGAGCTGATGCCGGGTGAGAGAAGACAAGACACTGTAAGCTGGATTCCATTCGGGCTGGGCTTTACGAAGCCTCATCACTATCTGGAGATGGCCCAGGTTGCCTGGGAGAACCGCGACAATTTGGCTTACGCCTGGCGCATCCTGCGACACGGAGTATGTGACGGCTGCTCTCTGGGCCCGGCGGGGTTGCGCGACAATACCATCCGAGGCGTTCATCTTTGCATGACGCGGCTGAAGCTGCTTCGTGTGAATACCATGCCGGCCCTGGATCACGCGCGCCTGAACAACATCGAACCGCTCCGCCAGCTTCGGAATCAGGAGCTTCGCAATCTGGGCCGGCTGGCCTATCCCATGCTGCGCCGCAAGGGCGAGCCGGGATTCAAGCGGATTTCCTGGGACGAAGCGCTGGATGGCATCGCGGGTCACCTCCGAGATTGCCCGCCCGACCGGATGGCTTTTTACAACACCTCACGCGGCCTCACCAACGAGTCATATTACGTTGCGCAGAAAGCGGCCCGGCTGCTGGGCACGAATAACATCGATAATGCCGCGAGGCTTTGCCATGCGGCCTCGACGACCGCGCTGAAGCAGACCATCGGCGTAGCAGCCTCTACGTGCTCTTATTCCGATTGGATTGGCGCGGACCTGATCCTTCTGCTGGGAACCAATCTGGCCAACAATCAACCGGTTTCCCTGAAGTACCTTTATTATGCGCGTCGGAAGGGCGCGCGCATTGTGGCGGTGAATCCGTACCGCGAACCGGGTTTTGAGCGCTACTGGGTTCCCTCCGTAGTGCGCAGCGCCATTTTCGGCACGCGGATGATGGATGATTTTTATCAGGTGCGCGTTGGAGGCGACATCGCTTTCCTGAATGGGGTTCTCAAATGGCTGATTGAACGCGATTGGCTTGATCATGATTTCATCCGCGAGCGCACGCGCGATTTTGAATCAGTGAAGGAAGCGGTCAGCGCGCAGAGTTGGGACGATCTCGAAAGAGGATCGGGATTGAATCGCCACGAAATGCGGCGGTTGGCGGAGACCTATTCCAGGGCGCGCACGGCCATTTTTATCTGGAGCATGGGCCTCACGCAGCACCGTTTTGGGGTGGAGAATGTGAAAGCGGTGGTGAATCTGGCTCTGGCGCGAGGCATGCTGGGCCGCAAGAATTGTGGCTTAGTTCCCATTCGGGGGCACAGCGGCGTTCAGGGCGCGGCGGAAGTGGGTTGCGTGCCCGGAGCGTTTCCGGGCGGTCTCGCGGTGAACTCTGAAAACGCGCGGAAGTTTTCTGAACTCTGGGGATTTCCTGTTCCTGACCTGCCCGGCCTTACGGCGGCGGAAATGGTGGATCGCGCGCTCCAGGGCGGGCTGGACGTGTTTTATATTCAAGGCGGGAATTTCCTGGAAACTTTGCCGGAGCCGGAACGCGCAGGCAGGGGCCTTGCCAGCGTCCGCTGCCGGGTGCATCAGGACATTTTTCTCAACAGTTCCATGTTTGCTGAACCGGGGGAAGCGGTATTCCTGCTGCCGGGTCAGACTCGATATGAACAGCCAGGGGGCGGCACGATCACAAATACGGAGCGTCGCATTCGCTTTTCACCCGAAATTCCGGGGCCGAGGATCGGCGAGGCCAAGCCCGAATGGCAGATTCCGATGCTGATAGCTGAACGCGTGATCGGCGCTGAAAAGAGCCGTCTGATCCATTTCGATCATGCCCAGCAGATTCGGGATGAAATGGAGCGCGTCATTCCGATGTATCGCGGCATCGGCGGGCTGAAGAAAGAGGGGCACTGGGTGCAATATGGCGGCGCAATGCTTTGCACCGGTGGAAAATGTCCCACGCCGGATGGCCGCGCCGTCTTTACGCCTCTTGTTCTGCCGCCTGAATTGCCGGAATCGATGTTCTATCTCACCACGCGGCGCGGGCAGCAGTTCAACTCCATGATTCTTGGCCAGCAGGATGTGCTGACCGGCGGAAGCCGGACCGACGTGTTCATTTGCCCGGCAGATGCCGCTGAATGGGGCTTGCGCGAGGGCGACCGAGTTCGATTACGGTCGGCGGTTGGTGAATTCCAGGGCATCTGTCGCCTGGAAGATGTGGCGCCGCGCACGCTCCAGGCTTATTGGCCTGAGGCGAACGTTCTGTTGCCGCACGTGCTTGACCCGGCCAGCAAGGAACCGGAGTATAACGTTTACGTGCGGCTGGAAAAGCTGTGATG
Source organism: Acidobacteriota bacterium (assembly GCA_902812415.1). Taxonomy (GTDB): domain Bacteria; phylum Acidobacteriota; class Terriglobia; order UBA7540; family UBA7540; genus RH2-MAG17b. The sequence goes on along the minus strand of CADDZJ010000008.1, from coordinate 40,933 downwards.
CAATGCGGCCAGGCCGTGTTGTGCTGCGTCGTTAACACGCTTCGGGAGGAAATTATCGTGCCATACTATGCGCTGTTCTACGATCTGGTGGATGACTACCTTACTCGCCGCGCTATCTACCGCGAGGAACATCTGCGACTTGCACGGGAGGCCCATGCTCGCGGCGAGGTGGTGCTGGGAGGGGCGTTGGCTGAGCCTGCCGACCGGGCCTTGCTGATTTTTCGCGGTGAGAGTCCGGCCGTGGCGGAAGCCTTTGCGCGCACCGATCCCTACGTGCTGAATGGGTTAGTCAAGCGATGGGAAGTTCGCCCGTGGACAGTGGTGATTGGCGGCGACTCTAACACTGGCCGTCCCGAATCCAAGCGAAGTTCGTAGTCTGGAACGGACTGCGCGGAAATTCCGCCAAAACACAGCAAAGCCGGAGCTTCTTACGAGCGATTCAAATCCATGGAGGCCAGATGACTCAGCATTCTAATCGGCGTGAGTTTTTGAAAAAATCTTTCCAGGCGGCGTGCGGCGCGGGAATGGCCACGCCGTTGGCGTCCGGGTTGTTATCGGCAGATGCCGCTGCCTTGCCCGCGAGTGATCCTGCTTCTCCCCTTCCGATCAAGAAGGGCGTGCTGATCAGCATGCTCCCACCCAACCTCAGCTATCTGGATCGCTTCAAGATGGCGCGCGATGTGGGCTTTGAAACCATCCAGTGCCAAACCATGACGGACCCCCGCGCCGCCGAGGAAATCAAGGAGGCTGCGGAAAAGTCCGGCTTGCCCATCGACTCGGTTGAAAACATGGATCATTGGAAATATCCGCTTTCATCGGCTGATCCGGCTGTGGTTGAAAAAAGCCTTCAGGGAATGCGAACCTCCCTGCATAACGCTAAACTTTGGGAGGCGCACTACGTGCTGCTGGTTCCCGCTGTGGTGAACGAACAGACCGGTTACCGCCAGGCCTGGGTGCGCTCACAACGGCAAATCCGTAAGCTGATTCCACTGGCCGAAGAATTGAAAGTGGTGATTGCGCTGGAAGAAGTGTGGAATAAGTTCCTGCTCAGCCCGCTGGAATTTGCGCGGTACGTCGACGAATTCAAAAGCCCCTGGGTGAAAGCCTGGTTTGATGTTGGGAATGTCGTGCTCTACGGCTATCCGCAGGATTGGATTCGCACCCTGGGCTCCCGCATTGTCGACGTGCACGTGAAGGGTTTCAAACGCACGGGCGACTGCTACGAGTGGGTCAATCTGGGCGATGGCGACATCGATTGGCCGGAAGTGCGCAAAGCGTTCCAGGAAATTGATTATCGCGGCGCGGCGATTACGGAATTGAAAGGAGGCGACGAAGCTTACCTGCGCGATGTCAGCCAGCGCATGACGAAGTATGTTCTGGGGGCGTAGCGGGCAGAAGCAGTCTCGGTCATTCGCCGTAGGCCAGGCTTTATGACGTCAGGAGCGCAGAGACCGGTCATGGAAAAGCAAATCGAGCATGTGGGTGATACGGCGCTGATGGTGGCGGCGTGTCGCGCGATGGAAACCGGACGGGAGGATGGGTTGCTCCGCGATCCGTATGCGGAGCGGCTGGCAGGCGAGCGCGGCATGGCGATTGCCCGTTCTGCGCCCCTTTTCGATCTGATGTGTTTCTTTGTTGCGCTTCGCGCCCGCCTCATGGACGAGTTGCTCTTAAAGACCCTTGAAAGCGAGCGGATCGAAACCGTGGTGAATCTTGGCGCCGGTCTGGACACTCGACCCTGGCGGCTTAGCCTGCCGCCCACTCTGCGCTGGTTCGAGGTTGATTTCCCAAGCATGCTGGAATATAAGGCCACCCGGCTGGCTGATGAAAAGCCCCGCTGCCACTTCGAGCAATTTTCCGCTGACCTCACAATGGCCGAAGACCGCGTGGGCCTTTTTGAGTGGATCGGAACTGCGCCGGCATTGATGATCACCGAAGGCTTGCTGATGTATCTTCCGCGAGCCGCCTTCACGGCCCTGGCGACGGAAGCGCCGCAGCTTTCGGGTATCCGATACTGGCTGCTTGATATATCTTCAGAGGACGCGATGCGCTCGGTGTGGAGAGGCGATAAAACCCCAATCGAACATCTGCGCCCCAAAGACCACTTGGCGGGGCAGGGGATTTTGGATGCAGCGCAAGCAAGCGGCTGGGCGGCGATTGCCACGCGCACTTACGAGCGCGAGGTGGCGGCTGTGCCTCAGGCGCGAGTTGCCCGATTAGTTGAGGCGTTTAATCAGGCAGGCGGATCCCCGCCTCCGTCCGGCGACCCCAGCGGCATTTATCTCTGCAAGTCGGTGAGGGCTTAATGGCTCCCCAGACAAAAGGCCTCACGCCAAGGCGCAAAGTCTGCCATAGAAAACAAATAGATTATCTTAGCGTCTTGGCGACTTTGCGAGGATCATCAAGCGCTCTCAAATTCTTTCTGAAGCTTTTGGAGATCATTCCTCAACGCGCCGACAAATTCCGGCTGAAGCTTGATGAGCTTTTCTCCATCGCTGACGTTATAGGTGAGCCCATTGTCAGTGACTTTGCCCAGCAACAACATCTTCTCCAAGAGAGTCTTCATCTCCGGGCTTAGCAGATGAAAGTTAGCTCCAATGCGGGTTCGCATCTCACGGTCGCCAAGGATGTTGGTGAGCGCTCCATTTGCTCCTCCCAGGCGCACCCAGAGTGGTGAGTAAATTTCTCGCAGTTTGGCCTCAACAAGTTCTCGCTTACGGCGACGCTTCTGCCTCTTTCCCTCAAGAATAATGTCCCGCAGAAAGTACATCAGAAACGTCGTGATCGCAGCGATGACCGCTCCGATTACTGCTGACCAGACCGCCAGTTGCTGAAGATGTTCCATGGCTGCCCCTCCCTGGGACTTCGGCGAATGGCAAAGACATGCTGTTTTCCGGCATGCGTTTGCCTTGCCGAAGCCGGTTGGCCCCGGAGTTGCCTGTTACACCGTCACGTCAAGGATAACTGCTTTGGGTTGCGACGAAAGACCGCGACGCGTTGTTTCCTTATGACCACTCTGGCTGGTGATGGTAAACTTCCCAGCCCTTATAATTCCCGAGCGCCTCGACCACCGCCCGCCCGTAATGACTGCGATTGACCGAGACGTGATGTTCGTAGCCGTTCTTGCAGACGTAATGCATCAGCTTCTGCAAGGCGGGAATTTTTACCACGCCGTAGCCGCCAAAACTTTCGAGCTTATCAGAAGTAATTTCGCCTTCGCCCACGTAGGCGCGCATGCGGCCATGCAGGTCATCCGTGCTGACGCGGCAGTAGGTGAGAGGGCCGGCCTTTAATTTCCCAACCACAGTGCCGAACGTGCTCTCTTTGCCCACTGAAGTGGCGATGATTTCCTGAAAGTCCATCTTGAAATCCTCGAAAAAGTGCTTGGGCAGATTGGAGCAGTGAAAGATAACGGCTTTGTCCGGATCGTCGCCGTAATTGTTGTTCCAATCCACAATGGCGCTGGGCGTCCCGGAAGCCAGTTGCAGGATGTACATGGCGATCATGCCGATCATGTCAGTTTCACAGGCGCTCGGCAGCAGGTTGTTCGACATCATGCTCATCAACGTGCACGGCACCACGCCGAAGAATTCTTCCATCGCCGTCCAGCATTGAACGGAAGAGCCTGCCAGTTCGTTGGCCTGCATCCAGTCATCCACGACGACTCCGAATTTCCCCATCTTGTTGAGGGATGCCGAAGGAATACCCTGCGTGGGAACGTATCCATGAATGCTGTCCAGCTTGGCTTTTAATCTGGGGTCATCATCCTTCATCCGCGAAATACGCCCAAGCACTTCCGAGAGGTCCAGGGTTTCGACGCTGATGCCGGCATGCTCCATCAGTTTTTCGCTAAATCGCACTGTATTGAAAGCCGCAGGCCGCGCGCCGATCACGCCAACGCGAGCATTTTTCAGGCCTTTAACGATGCGGCAGGTCGCAGCAAACATTTTCAAATCTCTCCGGAAAGAGTCGGCGCTCGGAGCCACGGTGTGCCGGCTGGTGAGCGTAAAACGAATGCCGTATTGCCAGAGATTGTTGCAGACCGAAATCTTGCCGCAGAAACTGTCGCGTCTCCCCCCCATCAGCATGTGATGAGGCTCGTCCGGAAAGGCATGGACGAGCACCGGGACTTCGAGACCCGAGAGCCGAATCGCGTTGGCAACGGCCTTTTCGTCGCCAAAATTCGGAAGGGTTACGAGAATGCCGTCAATTTCATCGCGGTGTTGTTTGAAAAGATCTGCGCACTTGCGAGCGTCCTGAAGCGTCTCAACGACTCCGAATTTTGTGTCTTCCGTTTTCAGGCAGATGGACCGGTAACCTTCCTGCTCCAGAACTTTCAGCACCTCGCTGCGCCCGTCGCGCGCCAACGCAGCAGGGAAGAAGCCGCGGTTGCCTACGATAACGCCCCATGTAGTTTGACTCATACCTTCAATGACCTCCTGAGACCATCCATGAAAAGATCGAGAAATGAAATTAAAAGACAAGCCGTGGTGAATCATATCATAGAGTTAAACGTTCAAGCAGGGTTTGGAGAGGAAAGGGTTGCCTTGGGGCCAAGATGTGGGGGTTGCGGCTCGCGCCCGGTAGGAAAGGTTCAGGGTTCAGAATTCAAGACTCAAGAATTTTATTTGTAAAATCGCATTTTCTGACGAACGTCATTGCTCTTCAAAACGCACTTCCTTGATTTGAGAAAGAGGAAGGGAAAAGTCATAGGTGTTTTCGCTGGCGGGAGAATAATGGTCAGTGATTCCCATGAAATGAGCGATGGCGGGTTCGCGCGTGGGCATCAGAAGTTTGCCGGTTCTGATACGGCCGTTGGTGAGGGTCAATTTGAGGTGATCGCCCTGAATCTCAATCCGGGCGATGTCAGAAAACTCAATTTCATCCGCGCCGCCTCCATCAAACAGGATCGGCAGGTTGGTTCTTGGAGGCACCGATTCAAGGAATGAACTGACGCCCGGGCCGGGAAAAAAGTCCAGGTAAGCGTCATAGACGCGCGCGGTCTTTCCGGATTGGTCTACTACGGTAGCGGTATATCCGAACCGTTTCCAGATGTTCACAATCTGCTGTCTGCCTTCGGGGCTGGTGCGTACCACCTCGTAAGGCAGGCTGCCTTGATTTAATTGCTCTTTTTCGACGAGACGCTGCTTCAGGTCAAAGTGTTTGAAAACGATGTTGTTCGAGTCCTGGCGGATGACAATGGCGCTGGTTTGAACCACCACGCGCTCGCCCTGCGCGTTGGTTTGAAGAATGGTATCCGCAAAGGAGGAGACAGCCGTTATCAGTGACACTGCGACAAACACGCGGAGTAAACAGTTGGCGCTGGATTTCATGAAGATGGAATGAGGAAAACAGAGAAATTTTGCAATGAAAGGAAAGGGTTTCTGCACCCACCCCTCTCGGAGAGGCCATCCTCTGAATGGGAGCAGCCCCTCCGCCGATTTCTTAATAACGATCAGTGCTTCTTATACTGTGTCTGAACCTTGCCGGTGAGCGTGTCGAGCATTTGTTGCGCGGACGCGGCATACTTGCCATTCGGCGCCACTTTCAAGTAGCTCTGCAAAGCCTCAATGGTTCCAGGCGCGGCAACAACTTTGCCGTTGGCGTCAACCTTGGCCTTCCCCATCAGAGCCTGCGCTTCCAGGAAGTAAGCATCTGCATAGTTAGGGTCCAGTTGAGTCGCCTTTTTGAACGCGGCTGCCGCCTCATCAGGCTTTCCGGCGTTCGTCATGATGGCGCCGATGTTGTAGTAATAACGTGCGGCATTGGCCGGATCCACCTGTGCGGCCTTCTCAAATTCCTGCACGGCCTGGTCGGGTTTGCCCATCTGTCCGTAAATGCTGCCGAGATTATTCAGATAGCCGCCATTGGTAGGGTCGGCCTGAATCGCCTTCTGATAATCCTCAATGGCCTTGTCGTACTGATGGGCTTTTGCATAGCTGTCCGCTGCTCTGGAAAGAACAACAGGCAGGTTCTTGCCTTTGGCCATAGGAACGGCCTTATCGAACATTTCAGCAGCCTGCGCATATTGTCCCGAGGCATAGAGCTGATTGCCCTGATCATAAGCCTGTTTAAGGTTCTTGAATTCCTGATTTTCCTTGCTTGCCTTTTGAGCCTGCTCCAGTGCTTTCTCATTCACTTGCTGGCCGCCCTTCTTGAACTCCTTGGCCGCCTCCTCCATATTCCCTTGCTTTACGTAGACGTTCGCCAGCGCGAGATGCAATTGTTGATTGTTAGGATCCTTCTCGATGGCCTGTTGCAGTGCCTGGGCAGCTTTATCAAACTCGCCGGCCTTGAAGTATGCGTTGCCCTCGTTTTCCAGCACGGCTTCCTGATTTTTTCCGTTAGCCAGGGGCAGGGCCTTGGCAAAAGCGTCGCCTGCTTCAGCATATTTCCCCTGGTTATACAGCGCGTTTGCCTGATCAAACTGTTCCTTAAGCGCGCCAAACTGCTTCTGTTCTTTGATCGCCTCGAGCGCTTGCTGTGCTCCTTTTTCTTTCTGGAGGTCGAAGTCTACAACCGTGGGATCGCCGAGTCCAACATGCTGAGTAATATAAAAAAGCTGGTGGCCTTGGGGGTCTTCCAGAATCACCTTGTAGGTTCCAATCGGGAGGCCGATATAGACGTAGCTCCCGTGCTTATTGGTCTTGGTCTTATAAGTACCTTTAATTTCCTGCCGCTCGATGATAACTGGGTAACCTGCCAGTTTCTTGCCGTCCACCCCCTTTGCAGTGCCTGTCAGTCCTCCGGTCTGCGCCATTAAAGGCACGGCAGCGGCAGCTATGACCAGCGCGCATGCCAGCACGATCCACCTTCGGATGAATGTTGAACCCATAAACTCCTCCTCTTTCGTCAGTTTTATTTTAATCCTTGGCATTTGGCGGACTCAACCCTTTTTGACCTCAAGTCACAATTTCATTAGAATCTAAAGTCTATCCATTCTGAGGTCTAGCTGAGCGCTGAAAAACGTGTGGCGGTGGTCTGTGTGAAGATCTCTGCTGCGTTGGCAGTCCGTTACCGCCGACCTTGATTTTTAATAGCTTGGGCGCGGCGCACTCTATGCTGAAATTCCAGACAGCCGGCGAATCTCATGGCCAGGGGCTTCTTGCGATCCTGTCGGGGCTTCCTGCCGGCCTTCGCATCGATTTTGATTACGTCAATTTTGAGCTCAAGCGTCGCATGGGCGGCTATGGGCGCGGCGGACGGATGAAGATTGAGTCGGATTCCGCCCAGTTCCTATCCGGCATTCGCCATGGCCAGACCATCGGCTCGCCCATCGCGATGCTCATTGAGAATCGTGACTGGTCTAACTGGAAAGACTCGATGGCCGTCACCGACCACCCTGAGACGCGCGCCAAGTATAAACCACTTTCTCCTCCTCGGCCAGGGCATGCGGATTTGGCAGGATGCCTCAAGTACAATTTCCGTGACGCGCGCTACGTGCTGGAGCGGGCAAGCGCGCGCGAGACCGCGGCTCGCGTGGGAATCGGCGCGCTGGCGAAACTTTTTCTGCGGGAATTCGGGATCGAGGTAGCCAGCCACGTGGTGGCGGTAGGAAGAGTCGCGTTGCCGCCCCAGATCGTGCCTTTTGAGGTCGTGCTCGCCTTGCGCGCCAAGGAAGATATCCTGTTGAGCTGCGTCGATCCTGCAGTAGAGGAGAAGATGAAGCAGGAGGTTGACCTTGCCACCCAGGACCGTGACACGGTCGGCGGGACTTTTGAGGTCCGCGCCCGCGGTGTGCCGCCAGGATTGGGCGCGTGCGCGCAGTGGGATGAACGGTTGGACGGCCAGCTTGCCCAGGCGATCATGTCCATTCAGGCGGTGAAGGGGGTGGAAATCGGCAGCGCGGTGGAAAACGCCGCGCATTTTGGCTCTCAGGTTCAGGATGAGATCGGTTACAGCCGGGAGGAGTCGCGCTTCACACGCAAGAGCAACCGCGCGGGTGGGATTGAGGGCGGAATGACCAATGGTGAAGAAATTATCGTGCGGGGATTTTTGAAGCCTATTTCTACCCTTCGCCGGCCGCTGGAATCCGTCAGCTTTGAAACGCGTGAACCGGTCAAGGCCGCCTACGAGCGATCGGATGTCTGTGTCGTGCCCGCCGCAGGCGTGGTGGGGGAAGCCATGGCGGCCCTCATCCTGGCGCGAGCTTTCCTTGAGAAATTTGGAGGCGATTCGATCGAGGAAACCAGGCGCAATTATGAAGGCTACATGGATCAGGTACGGAGATATTAAGGCCTTTGCCTGGGGATTGTAACCTGCAATCGGAGATCTTTTTCGGTCCGTAACGGACAATTCATTCCTGAAGATTCTTACCCAACGATGATTTATCCTATTGTGAAATACGGCCAGCCGGTGCTGGAAAAAGTTGCAGAGCCTGTCACGGTTTTTGATGCTGAACTTGAAAAGCTGGTGGCGGATATGTTTGACACCATGTACGCTGCCCATGGTGTGGGACTGGCTGCTCCTCAGATTGGAATCTCAAAAAGTCTCTGCGTCATCGATATCACTTCCGGCGAGGATCCCAACGCCAGGATCGTTCTGGCCAATCCGGTAATTGTTTCAACCGAAGGGAAACAAACGGACGAGGAAGGCTGCTTAAGCCTGCCTAACTTTCGCGCGCCTACTACCCGTCCCATGAAAGCCACTGCCCGCGCGCAGGATCTTCATGGCAAGGAGATCATGCTGAGCGGCGAAGCGCTGCTTGCGCGCGCTTTTTGCCACGAGATTGACCATTTGAACGGCATCCTCTTCATTCGACACCTCAGCATGCTGAAGCGCGATTCGATTCGTCGGAAGGTGCGAAAGATGGTGAAAGCGGGAGAGTGGTAAGATGACACAAGCGGCGCTTGTGCAGGTTCGGGCATCACAGATAGCGCTGTCATCCAACGATGAATCTGATTTTCTGCGGAACCCCTCAATTTGCCGTTCCTACGCTTGAAAAGCTTATTGCCGAAGGTTTCTCACCCTCGTTAGTCCTTACCAATCCCGATGAGCCTAGCGGCCGCGGTTATGCCACAAAACCCTCTCCCGTGAAAGAGGCTGCGGTCAGAGCCGGCCTGGAGATTTTTCAACCCTCTCGCCTCAAAGATCCGGGCGTTCAGGAAAAAATTTCCAGCGTTCAGCCAGAGGTTATTGTAGTGGTAGCCTACGGTCACCTTATTCCGCCCTGGATGTTTAATCTGCCGCCGCTCGGTTGCATCAACCTTCATGCCTCGCTTCTGCCGCGCTATCGCGGCGCGGCGCCCATCGCGTGGTCCATTATTCGAGGCGAACGCGTTACCGGCGTGACCACAATGAAGATCGATCAGGGTCTGGATACAGGCGACATCCTCCTGCAAAAGGAGGTCGGGATTGGCAACGAGGATACCACCGAGACGCTCTCAGAACGACTGAGCCGCGAAGGCGCGCAGTTGGTTGTCACTACCCTGCGAGGGCTTCTTGAGGGAAAGATTCAACCTCGCCCGCAGAATCCCGAACTGGCCACGCTTGCCCCGATATTGAAGAAAGAGGATGGCCTGATGGATTGGTCGCTGACAGCGGAGGAAATTGCCCGTTGGGTGCGAGGGCTGCGGCCCTGGCCCGTGGCTCACACCCTCTTCCGCGGCAAGAACCTTCAAATCTGGGCTGCCCGGCCCTGGCAATCGGCCGTGACTCATGATTTGAAGCCAGGAGAGCTCAAAGCGGAAGGTGCAAGCCTTATTGTCGGATGTGGCGGGCATACCCTGCTTGAGATTCTTGAATTGCAACTTGAGGGGCGGCGACGAGTTCCCGCGCGAGATTTCATGAATGGGTTTCGGTTACAGCCTGGTGAGATGCTTCAGAGACGTTGAACACCCTCACAACCAGTGGAGCCTGCCACACTTTCTGAAGCAAACAGGAAGGTTTCCAAAGCATCTCTTGTAGCAATAGTTCCGCATGAGCAAAACCAGAACGGTCACCATTTTTGGCAGCTCGCTGCCTGTAAACGGCAGCGCGATCTATTCGGATGCATTAAGACTGGGAAAACTCCTTGCCGAAGCAGGATTTGCAGTCTGCAACGGTGGATACGGCGGGCTGATGGAGGCTTCGGCGCGAGGCGCTTATGAGGCTGGCGGGCATACGATCGGCGTGACCTGCGACATCTGGACGTCGCGCGTCAATCCCTGGATCCGCGAAGAAGTCCGCACCTGTTCCTTTGAGCAGCGCCTGATGACCTTGATCGCGCGCGGGGACGCCTACATCGCGCTGCCGGGCGGAACGGGAACGCTGGCGGAGCTGGCGTTGGTGTGGGAGATGATGAATAAATCGAGACTTTCGGAAACTATAGGCGGGCAAAAACCATTGCTGGTCATGGCCTCTTATTGGAAACCCGTCATCGCGTGCCTGGAACAGGAAGCACGACTTCTCCCCGGCGAGTCCGAAAAGCCGCCATCCGCCATGAAGATTATCACGCTGGCAGATACCGCGGATGAAATGGCGGAAATTCTTCACCAGAAGCTGAGAAGCTGATTCTCACGGCGGTGCATACATTGGGTTTGTGTATGCGCCTCAATGGCAGTCCATCCAGGAGTTTTCATGCATCCAACCTATCGCCAGAAGGTACACATCGCCGACATAATAAAAACGTCCAATGTGGCGGTAGCTACGTACCTGCCAGTGCCACCGGCGGTTACGGTTTCGGCTTCAGTGTAACTTTATCGACGATTGTTCATCCCTAATCGAAGTAGGTGTGGCAGGACGCCTGAATCCTAAAAGAAGGAGGAACTAATGACTTTTACTGCGGATGAAATTCGCGCGAATCGCGACTATTTCGCGCATAAACTTCATGCCGAAAAGCAGAGAGCCGACGTGCTGAAGGCTGTGGAAGCGGGGAAGTTTGACTTCGTTCTGCTGGATACACGTGGCCGTGAGGCTTACGCCAGCGGGCACATCCCCGGGGCGCTCTGCGCGCCTTTGGAGGAGTTCGATCAGATCCTTCCCCAACTTCCCAAAGATAAAGAAATCGTCACCTACTGTTGGGGACACGACTGACAGCTCTCTGCGAAAGCAGCTCTGCAGTTGGCAGAGAAAGGATTTTTGGCTAAAGAGCTCAATGTTGGGTGGAAGGAGTGGACTTATAACCGACATCCCGTTCACCATGGAAAGATCGACGGGTTCCGATGCGAGTGCAGTAAGTAGGTAAACGCGGGTGGCGGCACGAGGAGTTTGCTTGAAAACGACTGGAAGACGCGCTGTATCAGCGCTGTCCTCAGCACCGAAGCAATTGAAAAATAGAACTGGCGGTGTGGACACCGCCGCTACAGAGTGGCTTTCACGCAGACTCATAAAGCCGCCGCTACAAATTTCTTGGCCCCACCAAGCCAAGCCTTACCCTGTTGTTGCAATCCTTCCAGGGTGCTCTGCACCTCCTGAAGTTTTTGCGCTTGCTCGGTCTCATCCGCATCTGCCGCGACGAAGATGGGCGGGGCGATAAAGATGGCGGCGCGAGTGAAGGGGAAAGGAATCTGGAAAAGGTCCCAACTTTTCTGGAAAACATAAGCGTGGCGCGGGGCGATGTGAAAGCACACGATGGCGGCGCCTGTCGCCTTTGCCAGAATCACCGACCCGGGCTTGGCGACAAAGCGGGGTCCGCGGGGCCCATCAATGGTGAAAGCGGCATCCAGGCCTTGTCGTAAGTTCTGAATCATTTCCACCAGAGCGCGGCGCGCGCCGCGCGAACTCGACCCTCGCGCAGCGCCATAGCCATGCTTGCTGATGATGCGGGCAATATATTCTCCGTCGAAGTTCTGGCTGGTCATCACCACAATCTCGCGCTTCCGCCAGAACCAGGTGGCCGCGCAAATTTCTCGATGCCAGAAGGTGTAAACCAGACCCTTGCCGCCTTTCTTCGCGGATTCCCAGTTTTCCCAACCGAAAACCTCCCAACGAAGGCTTCGGCCGATAACCCAGGTAAGAAAGTAACCCAGCCAGGCGGCTACAAAAATCTGAGCGCGCTGCCATCGTGTGAATTGGCGCGGATTCTCCTGAAGCTGCGGCGCAGATTCCGACTCCTGGAAAGTTAATGTGGGGTTGAGATGCGGTTCATTCATGGAATGACAAGCGCGGATCAGTTCTTACGAAGGCGGTAGAGTTTAACTCCAGGAATCTGCTCGAAATCACGATCGAGCGTGAAAACTTCGCAATTTTCACGCAGTGCAAGAGCGGCCAGAAGACAATCTCCGACTTCAAGCGCGAACCCCTTTGCCGCCCGTTCGGCCACTAACTCCCCGGCGCGAAGCCAGCATGCGCGATCTACTTCCAGGTATTTCAATGGCTCCAGAGCTGCTGTCACCAGCCGGACCTGGTCGAGTCGTCGGCAACCTTGGCGTAATTCCGCCACCACCAGACCTGCGGTGGCCACTTGGCCGGTCCGCAGAAGGTTCTCAAGATCATTTTCGACCAGTGGATTAACGCGATCCAGATATTCGATCCACACTGACGTGTCAACGAGAACCACGGATGTTCCTTGTCCATCCTCTGCGTAGTGTCTTCCAATCCATATCAAACCTGATCTTGCCTTTGAGTGCAATTAAGTTTTCGATTTTCCTTCGCCGAACGTACTCCTCCAAAACCCGACGGATGGCTTCCGTCTTCGTTGCAGCGCCCGTATCTTTCATCACAAAGTCCAATGTCTTGTCATCAATATTGATCGTGGTTCGCATATCATTCTAGCATCTGATAAAAAACATAATGTATGCTTACTCTATCATAGCAGAGCTTGTTTTTTCAGGTATTCTTTCTTCTCATTATCGTGCTCACATGCCATCATAGTGCGGCCCGCCGCCGCCCTCCGGGCAGACCCAGGTAATAATCTGATAAGGATCTTCAATATCGCACGTCTTGCAATGTACACAATTCGACGGATTCAGTCTAAGGAGCTTTCCAGATCCATCCGGATTCTCTTCCATTTCATACACTGCGGCGGGGCAGAAATATTGGCAAGGATTTCCGTATTCCTTCGTACAAAGATTGTTGCAGATGTTCGTATCGGCAATTTTTAAATGAGGGGGTTGATCTTCCTCGTGATGCGTTCCGGAGTGGTACACATCGGCAAGCTTATCGAAAGTCAGCCTGCCATCTGGTTTGACCCTGGCCAGGGGTTGGGGCGGAAGCTGCGCTAATTTGCGCAAGTGAGTGTAATCTGCTTGCGAGCGGTAGCGGGCCCATAGTCCGCGGCCGCCGGTGATGAATTGCAGGGCGGCGTGAAGCGTTCCGCGCCAGAAACCGTGTTGAAATCCTTGATGGTAATTTCGAACTTTCCACAGTTCTCGCCCTACCCAGCTTTCTTTCCACGTGCGCTCGAAGGCGGAAAGCCGATCGCGTGAATAATCCTCATGCAGAATGGCCTCCCATGCGGTCTCGGCGGCCAGCATCCCGGTTTTCATGGCCAGGTGAATTCCCTTCAGCGTCTGAGAATTAAGGAAACCGGCGGAATCGCCAATGATGAGAGCTCCATCCAGAGCGGTGGAGGGAATGGAGAAATATCCACCTTCCGGAAGAGCCTTCGCGCCGTAACGAACGATCTGGCCGCCTTCAAGTAACTGCTTCATCCAGGGATGGGACTTCCATTGTTGGAAGGCCTGGTGTGGGTCAAAGTGCGGGTCCTCATAGTCGAGGCCAACGACGAGCCCCAGGAAGAGACGCGTGTCTGAGGCTGCATAAATGAACCCTCCGCCAAATTGCCGCGAAGTGAGCGGCCAGCCGGCGGTGTGGATGACCTGACCCTGCCGAATGCGTCCGGCCGGGATCTCCCATAACTCTTTCAGGCCCAGCGCATAGGATTGAGGATTCCGGCTGGAATTCAAGTCAAACCGGGCAATGAGTTCCTTGGTTAATGAGCCGCGAACCCCTTCCGCAAAAATCGTGACCTTTGCACGCAGATCGTAACCTGGCTGAAAGTTGGGTTTGTGCTTACCCTCGCGATCGATGCCTTTATCGCCCACGCGCACGCCCACCACTCGATCGCCCTCATAGAGCGCTTCCATGCCGGAAAAGCCAGGGAACAGGCTTACGCCCGCGCGCTCGGCGCGCTGGCCTAACCATTTCACAAATCGGTTCAGTGAAATGATGTAGTTTCCGTGATTGTGCAGGAAAGGCGGAGTGATGGGGAATTTGAATTTCCTCTCCTGAGTCAGATAGAAAACCGCATCTTTTTTAACTTCGCATTCAAGAGGCGCGCCTTCCGCCTCGAAATCCGGGATAAGTTCGCGGAGGGCTCGCGGGTTCAGAATCGCTCCAGAAAGAGAATGAGCGCCAATTTCCACGGCTTTCTCCAGCACAAAAATGTTTTCCGGGCTCAGCTTTGTGGATGTCGTTTGGCCCTGGCTCGGCTGGCGGTTCTTATAAAGCTCGGCAAGGCGCAGGGCGCAACTGAGACCGGCAGGACCCGCGCCTACAATCAAAATATCCGCTTCCAGGATTTCGCGCTGAGTAGAATCCATCCCTTCTAACCCTTTCATCGCTTACTGGGAATCACACATCAGATTGAGAACCTTACTGTAGCGCCAGCCTCCTCACCGGCAATCTCGGCGTTGAGGGCAATGTCGCCATAGAGTTGAACGCCAACATGATTTGTACTGCATACTCGAAGCCGTGTGATAAGGGAACATTTCAGCTTACGCTATTTCATCCGCCGGACCCAAATAGGGTAAGTAAAGCGGGAGCATCGCCATGGGCAATCAGACGAGGTTATTTCTCGGGAGCGCTGCCGCAGAGGGGTGACTAGAAAACAGCAGGATTCGAGCTTATCGTTGCAGGCTGGCAAGTTGTTGCTTGACGGTTTCAGCCACGTAGGCGTTCGATCCGTATTCTTTCGCTACGCGTTCATAAATCGCGCGCGCCTGGTTAGGCTCTTTTGCGCGATAGAGGTCCGCTAGCGCAAGCCAGGCGGTGGGCGCCGGCACGGTCGCAGTTGGGTGCTCGGCGAGTTGCCGGTAGATCTTTTCGGCTTCTGGGATTTTCCCGCTGCGGGCTAGCTCGTCCGCCAGCGCGAATTGCGCCAGAGAAGCAATGTTTTGGTCCGAAGCGCGGCCAGCCTCTTCCAGGGTTTTCATGGCGGCCTGATCCTGGCCGAGTTGGGCCTGGCAGATGCCCATGTGATAGAGAGCGATCTCGGCGGCTTTTTGCCGAGGATACTTTTCCACGACGGCGCTGAATTCTTTGAGCGCTGCCTTGTATTTATCTGCGGCGGTTGGGAAGGCTTGCACGCCCGGCCCGAGGGCATCCTGTGAAGCCTGGCCGACGTAAGCATGAAATGTGGCTAGCGCCGCGCCCAACAATGCGTTTGCATTTACTTCCTGCTGTTGCTCGTGACGCTTCCAGGCCGTGACTGCAAAGACGATCACGGCGATCGCGATCACGACGACGATAATCTTCTGGTAGTGCTTCTGCGCGAATTCTACGAAGTCGTCGTAATAGACGGAAAGAAAAGGATCCTTTTTAAGTTCTTTACGCGTCAATCTGGCCACAAATGGCTCCTTGATTCAAACTCTCTTTAATCTACCAGCCCCCGCCTGAAGTCTCAAGGTTTTTGAAAACGCTGCCTGGATTATTCACGATATGCCTCGTGGCGTTCGCTCAAAATTAGGGGCACACGGCGCGCGCTCTGGGCGGACTCCAAAACCTTAGTCATGTGTCACTAACGTTTCTGGACCATGGGTGGTCATGGCCAGAATGGCCATGCCACAACCGTGGCACGGGCGTCCCGCCCGTGGGTTTGGTCCAGCTATTGATCTGACATCCGACTGGATAGCGTTTCTCGGAGCTTTAGCAACGGAGAATAATCCTTTAAAACACAAGATGCTGCGTGCCTTCGTGCAGCGCTCGTTGTTGGCCATTCCAAGAGAAACGGCCATTCAGACCGGCAGGCAGGGTGACATCGGCAGCGAGTCCGTTTCCCTGTTTCCGGTATGAAACGATAATATCACCCAGGGGATGAGGCAGAGTCGCTTTAAGCCACGTGAGCGGACCCAGATGAGGGTGAATGGCAACTTCCTGAAAGCCGGGCGCCGCGGGTTCGATGCCAGCCACCGTCGCCAGCAAATCGAAATTGGGATGCGCGCTCCATGCGTGGCAATCCGAGCGGGTGGGTTCAGGCGTTTCGGCAAAAGTGGTCAGCCCCAAGTCCAGCATGTGCCGCCACGGGCCAAGCTGGCTGATGTAATCGTCGCCTAGCCCGGCCTTCTTCATGGCGCGAAAGAGATAAAAACGAAAGTAATACGAACATTGGGTGAGCGTGGCGTCTTTCAAAACCGTCTCCATAACCCGATGCTGGCCCGCGACAGGGATCGCATCGGTGAGCACACCCAGGATGTTGGCATGCTGGCTGAAGTGACGGTGAGCTGGGGTGTCCGCAAGCAGTCCTCGCGCAGGGTCCCAGCAGCTCTTGTAGACCGATTGGGTGATCCGCGCCGCTAATTCCCGGTCGTGGGAAGCCTGCGTGGCGCTTCCGAAAGCCGATTCCAGATCAGCGGCTTCCCAAAGAGCGGCAGCGAACTGCAAGCTCAGGATGGAGGATTGGCCGTCAGTTTCCTGCGGGGGGACTCCGTTTTTGAAGTCTTTCGTCCAATCCACAAAGTCCCACCAAGACATCCGCCCCAAAAGTCCGGATGCCGTCAAACGCCCCGCAAACCATCCGAGCACGCCTCGCGCATTCTGAAGATACTGGCACAGAAAGTCCTGGTCTCCGTGATACCACCACAAGTCATGCATCATGCCGATCCAGAAAAGTGAGAATGGAGGGATATATTGCGGAAGATGAGAGGGATATCGGCTTTGTGTCAAACCCTCCGAGGTGCGCGACTCATTGATGCACTCGATAGCGTTCTTCACCAGCCGGTCATCGCCCGTCATGTAAAGTGAAATCAGCGCTTGGATGCGGGTGTCGCCGACATACTGAAGCTCTTCGTAATAAGGGCAATCCATGTAGGTCTCGTGCGCGCACAGACGAGCCGTTCTCCAGCCTACTTGCCAGATTTTCTCCAAAGCAGGATCATCGCTTTCAAATTGCGCGCGGCGGGTGAAGGGGTAAGCCGTAAATTCTCCCCGAAAGTCTTCCAGAACCAAAGGGGCTGCGGCGGTGGTCACCTCGATTTGCAGGTAACGATAAGTGCGCCACCAGAGGGGGCGAAAGAGGCGATTCGCGCCGCCATCCGGCAGGAATTGATCGGTATAACCCTCGATGTGTTTGCCTTCAATCACATTGCGATGGCCCTTCTGGAAATGCGAATCAAACAGGGCTTCAGCATAGGTGAGCGTCACCACCGATCCCTGACCGCCGCTTACCGCAAGCTCAGGATAAGCCGTGGTTTCGTAGGTTTGATCCAGAAGCATCGTCACTGTGGAATGGGGAGGGATTCGGATGGGAGCATGACCCTGAAGAAACGCATCGGAGGGATGGAATCCCGCCGGCCCTTCGTAGCGCCGGACATGGGCCAGCCGCAGCGGCTTTTCCTCCATCAAAGGGATATTGCGCGGCACCAGCATCCACCGGGATGGGGAATCCTGGATTCCTCGCGGGCCGCCAGGAGTAAGCTGGCTCGCAGGCTGCCATCCAGAGTCATCATAGTCAATTCCTTGCCATCCCCAGGGATAAAGCGAGCCGTCGATTCGTTCGCCCGGCCCAATCACCGTATAGGCATGGCGCGTCTGGCTGCCGACAGGAATCATCTGGAAGGCGCGACTGCGCAGAACTTTCCAGGTGTTATTGGTATCCACCACTTCAGTCCCCTCGCCGCTCCCCTGAAGGATGAAACCTGTCTGTGAAGTCATCTGGGCCATCGGCGCCTCTTCAGCAAAATTCCAGACCACAGCCGCCAGAACATTCTTGCCTGGATGAAGGTATCGCGCGATATCCAAAGTCTCGAACCGCCAATGGAAGAGGTCGCCCTTGGCAGGACCGAGAAGCGCGCGAACTCCGTTCACAAACAATTGGTAGCGATTATCCGCGCTCACGTGGATCACAAACCGGGCAGGCGCTGCGCTTTTGGTGAAAGATTTACGGAAAAAATAAACTCCAAACTCGCGCTGTGGCGCGTTTGGGCAAGTGATCCAATGAGCGCTCCAGAGATGATGGAGCAGATCCTGGGTGGGATCTATCGGAGTGGCGGCGAAAATTTGAAGCACGAACGAAAATAGTACGATCAAGCAGAAAAGGCGCAAAGGGTTCTTCAATGGGGACTCACCTTTCCTTCATCAGCAGAGCGAAGTTCCTGAGTTTGGATCAATCAGGCAGGATTATTTATCATGGTCGCGCGACCAGCACAAGAGGAATTTATGTTTTCTGTTCTGTTTAGTCCGATCCTATGCCCTCGTGAACGGCTTGGCCGAGCGGGACATTTGCCGATTTCCAAGCTGTTTCAGAGAGGTCGAAGATCGCATGGGAGCAGCGGGAAAGCAATTCTTCGCATGAGTTTTATAACCAACTTGCTATTCATTCATAGTTAAACGGAGTTTGTGCATTCCGAAAGTTATCGAAAAAAGCGCGGGCCGTTCGCTGAGCAAAGCCAAAAAAGGCTTGACTTATTGAGGCGGCAAGGCGAGAATCTCAACAGCTATAACCACACTGATGGTTTCGTGATCTCACTAGGAAATGGGGGTGTACTAAGCTTGGCTGAAGTTCGGCTTCAGGAAGGCGAATCTCTAGAAAATGCCCTGCGACGCTTTAAGCGCAAGGTGCAGCAGGAAGACATCATCAAAGAGATTAAACGTCACTCGTACTATTTGAAACCAGGAGAAAAACGCCGCGTGAAAGAGGCGCTGGCGCGCAAGCGGGTCCGCAAGAAGGCCCGGTTGGAGAGGGAGTAAACGCTCTGGACCATAAGCGCGAAAAGTTCTGAGTCTTGCCCCACCCATTATCCCGGCGCAACGAAACAGATCGTCAGCACAAGGGGGAATCCCCATGGAGTACAAGGACAAAGTCCTGAAATGCGTTGAGTGCGGAACCGAGTTTGTCTTCACCGCCGGGGAACAGATGTTCTACGCGGATAAGGGCTTCAAGAACGAGCCTAAACGGTGCAAGAATTGCAAGGCGAAGCGCACCCAGTCGGGGGGAGGGGTTGGTCCTACTCGTGTTGTGACCACCACGGTATGCTCGCAATGCGGTAAAGAAACTACGGTGCCTTTCAAGCTCACTCAGGGACGACCGGTTTATTGCCGGGAGTGCTTCCAGCAAAGGCGGACAACCGCGACGGCAGGCTGATCGGAATTCGCAGTTCAGCGCAAGGCAGAAGTGTGAAGCCCTGCAAACTTTCGATTGACCGCTGGCGGATGTTCGCCTTTTCTTGCAGAATGGGCGTCCTGCACCACCACATCAGTCAGCGAGGATCATGGGTTTCGGCCTTGAGGTGGCGGAGGCGCCCGCATGGGACGCTCAGGATGAGGGTAGTTTTCAAGAACTATTGCGCCAATTCTTCCCGAAAGAAAGCAAGGCTCGCCCTGGCGTCTCTCTCGAAGCTTCCTCGCGCCTCAATGGAAATTCCACCGCGATAGCGAATCCTTTTGACCAACTCAAAGAACCGCCCATATTCCGGGTCCTCCGAGGGGCTCCTGGGCCAAACCCGGCCATGGGGATTGGCAAAGTGGAAATGAACAATTTCTTTTCGGGCGCGCCAGATGATTTCAGGGTCTTCGTTCATCTCACGTAGATGATAGTAATCGATGATCATCCGAATATGAGGGCGATGGACTTCATGCACCAATCGCAACGCCTCCGCGCCGGTATTCAGGATGTTGCTTTCCTGCGTTCGCAAAGGCTCAATCGCGACGATGATTCCCTTGGGTCCCGCCACTTCATCCGCCAACCGGAGAAATGATTGGATCTGCTTCCAGGCCCGCTCGCGCGGGAATCCAGGCGGCACGTTCCGCGAACTGGCGCTTCCCCAGACTACAGTCGTGCCGCCCAGTTCGTGGCAACGTTCAAGAGACGATTCCATGTAGTTCTGAAGCGCTTGCGGATTAACATCATCCCCGACCACGCGCAAGCTGCGAATAAAGCCATTAAAGCTTTCGCAACGAATCGGCGCAGCCTGCACTTCCTGTTTGAGGCGCTCAAACGCATCGATGCTCATCGCAGCAATCTCGGAGACCGATGGCTCCAGATAGTCGAATCCATAGGAAACAGCCTTCGGAAAATTCTGAGTTCGGCTGCAGACGCCGATTTCAACCTGGCCTACACGAGCCCAGGCGGGAATCGCCGCTGCGGCAGCGAGGCTCGTCATCAATTGGCGTCGGGAAATTTTCATTCGATTCCTCGGATTACTGAGGTTTACAAATTATCGTGACGTCGTTTTGTGTAGCGCCGGTGTCCTCACCGGCGTTTTTCGGCGCTGGGGACAGCGCCGTTACAGTTTTCGTTGTCACGATAATTTGTAATTTTCAATAGGCGCTTCGCGCCTTGATAGCGCCGGCATTTTGCCGGCAGCGATGCAGTCGCTCGCGCGCGCCGGGCGCGAGGCGCGCCCAGCATCTTGCGCCAACATCCAACGGTCGGCGACAGACGAGTATAATCAAAACTCCGGGGGATTCGGCAAAGGATGTTCAAAAAAATTCTGGTCGCTAATCGCGGCGAGATCGCTCTACGAGTGATGCGAGCCTGTCGTGAGATGGGGATTCACACCGTAGCTGTCTACTCCGATGCGGATCGCAAAGCCCTTCATGTGCGCTATGCCGATGAAGCCTTTCATGTGGGCTCGGCGCCTTCGATTGAAAGTTACTTACGAATCGATCGAATTCTGGAGGCTGCGAAGCGCAGCGGGGCTGAAGCCATCCATCCTGGCTATGGCTTCCTTTCTGAAAACGCCGAGTTCGCCCAGGCGTGCGAAGCCGAAGGGCTGAACTTCATTGGCCCCTCCGCCCGGTCTATGGAGTTGATGGGGTCGAAGACGGCGGCGCGCCAAGCGCTGATCGGTGCGGGCCTGCCGGTCGTGCCCGGCACGGATCACAACCTCGAAAGTTTTGACGAGGTTCGCCGCGTGGCCCGGGAGATTGGCTATCCTTTGATGTTGAAGGCGGCAGCCGGAGGAGGGGGGAAAGGGTTACGGCGGGTGCGCAATGAGGGAGAACTGGAATCCGCCTTTCGCACGGCGCGGTCCGAAGCGCAAAACGCTTTCAAGGACCCTTCGATTTATATTGAGAAGTATCTCGAGCGGCCGCGTCATATCGAAGTCCAGATTCTGGGCGACCGGCACGGCCATCTGATTCACTTGTGCGAGCGCGAATGTTCGCTTCAGCGCCGCCATCAGAAAGTGGTGGAGGAATCTCCCTCGCCCTTCCTCGATGATTCTCTCCGCGCTCAGATGGGCGAGACCGCCGCGCGGATTGGCAAGCTGGCGGGCTATTGGAACGCCGGCACGGTCGAATTTCTGGTCGATCAGGACAGGAAATTCTACTTCCTTGAGATGAACACTCGGCTGCAGGTGGAGCATCCGGTGACGGAGGCTGTGTTGGGCGTCGACCTGGTCAAAGAGCAGATTCGCATTGCCGCAGGGGAGCCCTTGCGCTGGCGGCAGGAGCAAGTGCGGCAACGCGGCCATGCTCTGGAATGCCGCATTTATGCCGAAGACCCTGAGAACAACTTTTTCCCGTCGCCGGGCCTGATCCGCGGCTTAAGGACTCCCTCCGGGCCTGGCATTCGGGATGACAGCGGCATCTTTGAGGGATGGACAGTGCCGATTGAATACGATCCGCTGCTTTCCAAGCTTGTGGTCTGGGACGTGAACCGCCCGGAAGCGCTGGCGCGGATGCGTCGCGCGCTCGAGGAATACGAAGTGAGCGGAATTAAAACGAATATTCCTTTTTTCCTCCGCGTGCTGGAACATCCGGATTTCATTTCCGGCAACTTCGACACCGGGTTCATCGATCGCCTGCTCGAAAACGGCTTTGCGCTGGATGGCGCGAGTGCGGATGCGGAACGCGTGGCGGCGCTTGCCGCAGCCATCGCCGCCGGACGACGATCTTTGCACGAGCCTGTTCCGTCTGCGCCTCGTAAAGAGAGTGGGTGGAAAGCCGCTGGTCGCAGGCAGTTGATGGATCAGAAGCCCCGTTAAATGGATGAAGTTTCACGTTAAAACCCGGTCCGGTTCCCGGCAATCGGAACATACGCTCGATCTTGCCGCGCGCGAGCTCGCTTCAACCGACAGGACGAGGCTTCCCTACATTCTGGATGGCGAGACGGGTGAGTTTGATTGGGTGGAAGTTGCGCCGGACGTCTATTCCCTGATCCTGGATGGCGTCTCTTATGAAGTCGCCATCCGAAAGGCCGGGAATCCGGCTCAGCCCAACGGCTTCTATGAAGTCAGCGTCGACGCCCAGGTCTTTTTTGTGGAATTGCAGGATCCGAGAAGGCGCCGCCCGGGAGAGGCGTCCCATGCGCAGGATAGACCGCAGGAAATCCTGGCGCCGATGCCCGGGCGGATCGTCAAGATATTGACCGCCGAGGGCGCGAGCGTCCGCCAGGGCCAGGGGTTGCTGGTGATTGAAGCCATGAAGATGCAGAACGAAGTCCGCGCGCCACGGCCCGGCCGCGTCGAGAAGATTTACGCGCAGGAAGGACAGGGCGTTGAGAACAGCGCCAAACTGTTGCGCCTGGCCTAATCGAACTGCAAGCCCGCACCGCATTTGCCGACCCCAACCTGTTGGGCGAGCAGAGTGAGGCTTTAAAGCGCCTCCAAGTTCTTGAATTCAAAGGAAACATTTTTCTCGACAGCGTAATTGCAATATGCGATATCGTAATCGCAATATGTAATCGAATGAAGCTAGGAGAAAAAATCCGGTATCTGCGGTCCGTGGAAGGAACCCTTCGGGGGCTGGGCCGGGAAATGACGCAACTTGAAGTCTCCAGGGCCATCGGGAGGGAGCTCAAAAAATCGATCAGTCAGTCTTATCTTTCGCAGATCGAAAGCGGCGTGCGCCCCCATCTTACGAACAGGACGCGGATGCTGCTGGCAAAGTTCTTCAAAGTGCATCCGGGGTATCTGGTGGATGACCCGGAGGGCTTTCATTACGAGCTTACGTCGGCGTTGCCGGAACCGGAAGAGAAACTTGATTTGTGGTTGATCCAGGGAGCCGAGCGTTTCCGCCGCGATCCGGAAGTCAGCCACGCGCTCCTCGAAATCGCCAGGCATAAAGACACAAGGAAGTGCCTCATCCTGTTGGGAGCGATTCTTGAAACGCCGGACTTGGCGGACCGGCTGCTTCAGGTCCTCAAGCCCGAGCGCCGGGAGCGGGAAGTCCGTCGCGGCCTACGCTCTGATGCGAGACATCCAGGAGGAAATTCATGAGAAAGCGTCTGATTCTAATCGTTTGTCTGATTGCCTTCGTCAGCGTTTTTGTCGAAGCTGCGGATGCGCAGAAAACGGAAGCCGCTGCGGAGGCTGCGGCGCAGTCGTGGCTCAACCTGGTTGATTCAGGAAAGTATGCGGCAAGCTGGGACGAGGCGGCCGAGTTTTTCCGGTCCAAGGTCACCAAGTCCCAGTGGGAAGAGATGCTCGGCACGGTGCGGTCGCCGCTGGGCCGCGTTCGTTCACGGAAACTTGCGCGGGCGCAGCACGTCACGGAATTGCCAAACGCGCCCAGAGGCGACTATACGGTCATTCAGTACTCGACTTCGTTCGCCAATCTGCCATCTGCCATCGAAACCGTGGTTCCCATGCTGGATAAAGATGGCAAATGGCGTGTGTCGGGCTACTACATCAAGAAGAAGCCGCAATAAGACTCTTCCAGTCTGGATTCCAAACCCCGGCTGGAAGCCGAAGAGACGTATATGAACTGGGCGACGTTCTATCTGATCTGCTTTGCGGTGGGATATCTCCTGGCCGTGTTCTTTGGCGCGACCAGTCATTTCCATTTTTCTGGCAAGTTGCACCTGCCGCATGGCGGGCCATCCCACGGGAGCGTCGCGCATCTTCCCGCGACGCAGGGAGCCGCGGGATCTGTATCCGCCGGTGCGCGGGGTTCAGTTGCTTCCGCTTCGGCAGGCCCAGCGCAAGCTCCGTCCATACGGTTTTGAAACAGGCGGAAATCGAGCGTCAGCGCATCGAAACGCTGGCCAACGCCGAGAGGCAGAGATTAATTGCCGAGGCGGAGGGTAAAGCGTCGTCCATCCGCGCGCAAGGCGAAGCGGAGGCCGAAATCATCTTCAAAAAGGGCGAGGCGGAAGCGAAGGCCATGAACGTCAAGGCGGAGGCCTACCAGAAGCATAACCGGGCTGCCGTGGTGGACAAGCTCATCAGTGGCCTGCCGGATGTCATCCGCGCGATGGCTGCGCCGCTTGCGAACGTCGATAAGATTACCGTTGTTTCCACGGGCGATGGCGACGCGACGGGATTGAGCAAAGTGACGGGCGATATGACGAAAGTGGCCGCTTAGGTTCCGGCCCTGGTCGAGGCGCTTTCGGGAATGCAGCTTTCTGATCTTCTCAGCAAAGTGCGGAAGATCGGCGATAAATCGCCGAGGCCGGAGCAGGAATAGTCATTGGTTTCAGAGTCAGTTCAGGAAAGGAGAAAAGTCATGGCGCTTTTAGAGAGAGTCACAACCCTCGTCCGGGCCAATCTCAACGACCTGATCGACAGGGCTGAAGAGCCGGAGAAAATGATCAAGCAGTTGATTGTTGACATGGAAAACCAACTGCTCCAGGTGAAGACCCAAGTGGCGATTGCCATTGCGGATCAGCATATGCTCGAAAAAAAACAGAAAGAGAATGAAGAAAAAATGGCGGAGTGGATGCGCAAGGCGGAGCGGGCGGTTGACAAGAAGCAGGATGATCTTGCCCGCCATGCGCTTGAACGCCACAAAAGCTACGAGCAACTGGCCGAGAGTTTCAAGGAGCAGGCGGCGGATCAGAAGATTCAGGTGGAGAACCTCAAAGCGGCGCTCGGCAAACTGGAGCAGAAGCTGGCTGAAGCGCAATCGAAAGCTGACCTGCTAATGGAGCAGCATCGCCGCGCTCGCGCTCTCGGCAAAGCGAGCGACGCGCGAATGGCCATCGGCGATCGTTCCAAAGCCCGGGCTTTTGATCGCATGAAGCATAAGGTGATGCATGGCGAGGCAACAAGCCAGGCCAAGGCGGAGTTGGCTTCTGACGATCTGGAGGATCGCCTGGCGGCTCTCGAACGCGAGGAGGAAATCGAGCGGATGCTCGAGGAGATTAAGGCGCGACGTCACGTGGAAGGCTAGCCTGAAGCATGGAGGCTATGTTGAGCCCTCCCCTTGCCAGCCTCATCGGTGGATGCAGTGCCCTTCACCTGTCATTCTGAGCGACAGCGAAGAATCCCTGCGTTTCAACTCAGAATAAATCCGCGAAACATCCCGATATTTTGCAGGATTAAACAAATGCCGGGATTCTTCGTCGCCTTCGGCTCCCCAGAATGACAGGCTTTGAACTTTTCCGCGATCTGCCAAGCGCGCCCCTTGCCCATATCCTTCATGTCCACATCCTTCATGTCTTGACCAATGTAGACTAGATATATAGACTATTATCAGGCTGGCGGTCGCTTTTTTCACCGGCCCAGAAGGGCTTTGCCGCATGCATGAGAGCTTCCACTACAGGGAGAGTCGAAGGATTGACGGGCATATGATCCTTACGTCTGAGAATGGAATTTTGGGGACTCAGAGAGGAGGCGAAAACTAAAATTTTCCCCAACGAACTCTAATGAATCTTTGGAATCAACAAAACGTATTCGGGAGGAGGGCTCAGACTTTAAAGAAAAAAAGAGGCCTGGCAGCATTGCACGCAAGATGGTTTTTTCAGGAACGAACCCTAACTATATAAATTTTACATCGATGGTTTTTATTATATGAAACATGTAGTGGAAGTTTGCAGCGCGAATGGGGGCAGAATCGAGAAGGGGCAGATATCGAATTAGTGAGTCAATTTGGGCATGTAGCGCCGGGTTTATCCTGCCGTTGGAGGCATGAAAAGTCTGTGTGAAAGGGCCGGAGATTTGTTGCAGCGGCGATGTCCCATTGCTGATAGCTATTGAAAATAGAACCGGCGGTGAGGACACCGCCGCTACAAAAGCGGTTTTCATATTGGCTCATAAAGCTGCTTCTACGTCAGGCTATCGAATGCCTTTTGTGGACCCATCAGCCTCTACAATTCGTTGAGCGAGATAATTCACCACATGGGCCTGATTCCGCAGATTCTCGATATACGCCGATTTCAACACTTCCGCCTTTTCGTTGCTGAGGGTTTGCCGAATGGAGTTTCGAACCTGAGGGTCGGAAAGCTGGCGCTGCCCGGCAGGGATTTTTTCCAGGAGTTTGATGATACGGAAGCCATCGCGATCGCGCAGGATTCCGCTGAACTGGCCGGGCCTGAGTGATTTCAAAGCCTTGCTCACGACCCGGTCCGAGTTGAGCGAGGATTCGGGAATGAAGCCCATGTCGCCGCCGCCCTGAGCTGTTCGCGGGTCTTCGGAAAACTGTTCCGCCACCTTGGCGAAGTCTTCGCCCGAGCGGAGCAATGCATAGAGCGCTTTGATCTTGCGCTGCGCCTCGTTGGGATTGCGCGCATCATCGTTCAGCAGGTTCCGAATTTGGGGATCAGGAACCGGCGTCACCAGGATCTGGGCCAGGTGATACTCGGTCTGAGGAACATTGAAGTCCGCTTTGTTGCGGTCATAATAGCTGGCGATCTCTTCCTCGGTTACAACGACGCGGGACGTGATCTCTTTCTGGATAAGCTTTTGAATCGTCAGCTCGTTGCGAACTTGCTGGCGGAGATCATCGGGCGTCAGCCCTTGCCGGGCCAGTTCTTTGCGGAAATCGTCATCGGAATAGGGACTGCGGATTTGAGCCAGGCGCGCATCCACTTCCTTATCGGAAACGGTGATCTGTTGTTGGGTAGCGCGCTCCAGCAGGATTTGCTGGTCAATCAGCTCATTTAAAATATTCAGCTTTAAGGAGAGCGCCTGCTCGGCTTTATCGGCGCCCGGCAAGACTGGCTCGCGGCGGCGGTAAGCAGCCTCAACCTGGCTGCGGTAAATGGGCGTCCCGTCCACGCGAGCCCATACTTCCTGCTTTGAAGAACGCCAGCGGGCGCACGAGCTTGCCAACAAAACGCTGACGAGCGCTGCAAAGAATACGAAACTTCTATGGGATAGACTTTTTGATAAGCGCATTTGGAAATTGTAACCCGTCCCGACGCGGAGCTTATTGAAAAAGCCCGGCACACCCTATAAACACCGCTCATAAAGCGTGAAGTCCGGGTTTACATCCGGAGTGGGACACTCCATACTTTGTGCGTTATTATAGATGTTTTCAGCGATGCTGGAAAACAAGGCTTCCTAACCCGCATGATTTGCATCTTAAGAAGTATGGGAAGTGCTTGACAGAACGCTGAAGACTGATCGCGGCTCTATGCTGCCAATTGTTAAAATTTTGAGCAGTGGTTCTTCCCGGATTAAACTTCACCCAAGCGAGGGGGTGAGTATCCGCAATCGCTCGAACCATGACCATTTAGATTGATTTGCATCCTGGTATTGCTGAATTTATTATTTTCTATTAAAGACCGAAATGATGGCGTTGGATCGTTTACGAATCGGCCGGAGAGCGCTTGAACGACTCTCAGGCATCATTCTCGTCGTTCTTCTCACGGCAGGGCCGTGCCTTGCGCTTATTCCGCCAGCTTGCCTGGGAACCAATCTTGCGGTGGGCAACTTCAAGCTGCTGGTGATGCCTCCGAAGAATGGCTCACCTCTCCCGATCAGCACGGTTAACGTCATTCGGGCCGGCGACAAGCTGAAATATGAACCTCTCCAGCTTCCTTCCAACATTCGGGACAAGGCCAAGATTGCCGTCCTGATTGTTCCCGCCCCGGAAGAGAAGGGAAAACATCTTGAGGTGCTCGACGTAAAACCTGCGAAGTCGCCAGCCGAGTGGCCTATTCCGATGCGAACTTCCATCGTGGGCGTGGTCTTCGGCCCACACGGGCTAGACGTCAAAAAGGTCAACTCGCTGGTCAAAAAAGATCCGGACCTGATCCCCGAACTAGCCCAGTACGCTCAGAAGACAGCCACAGTGAATGCGCTGGTGCAAACCTTATCTCAGTATGAGCAGTCACAACCTGGAAGCGAAGATCTGAACGCCGTTCTGCGCGGATTTTCTTCGGAATATGGGGTTGCTCTGCCGAGAGTTGCCGCGAACGCCCCGACAGGAGAGCAAGCCTCGCTCTTATTGCAGGCCGTTCTTCCCGCGCTTTCCAATTACGATCCGCTAGCTTCCGAGAGGTCTCTGCTGGTGCAGCAGTCCGCGGGGCTGGCGGCCTCTGTTGCCTCGCTCTTTTACGGCACACCGGTCGGGCTGGCTGTGGGTGGCGCGGCGCTGGTTCAGAACCTGCGGTCCATGATGTCGCCCAATACCGATTTTCGCGCCGCTTTCGTCGAGCATAACCAGGCCGGCGGCATGGAGCTTTGCTCGCAGAATCAGCCGCCGAAACCGCGAACCCAGATTGCCTATCTCTGGATGCTGAGCGTTCCGAATGCAGAAGCGCCTTCCGTGTCGCTGCCGCAGACTGAAAATCTCCCCATGGGCTGGAAGGGACGCCTGCAGGTGACGTGTGAGACTCGCGATCAACTGAGGCTGTTGCCGCGCGCTCGAGACTGGAAGCTGGTTTCATCCACACACAGCGCGGCGGTTCCGGCCAGCGTTACGGTGGGTGATAACCAGGACACGCTGGAGCTTGACCTTAGCCAGGCCAAACTTCCGGCGGGAGAATATCATCTTGCCGCGATGTGGGACTGGAAGCCGCTCCAGGTGGCGGGAACCCTTTGGCTGCATCCCTTCAGCGATTTCTCGAACGTCAAGCTCACGCCGGAGTCTGAAGACCATCTCATCCAGAGCCGTGGCCCGGTCAAACTCACGTTGATTGGAGCGGATTTTGAATTCGTGGACAAGGTAGCCATCAAGCCGTCTGATGACTCCTCCGCCAAGCCTGAAGAGCTTTCTTTCATTCTCCCCAAGGGGCAGGGGAATGGCGACCAACTGAGCATGCAAGTGGAAGTGGATACGGCCAAGCTTCAGCCGGGGCCTTACCAATTATTGCTGACACAGGCCAATGGCAAGACGCAGGATGTGCCGGTTGTCGTCCACCCGCCGAATCCCACTCTTGAAGGCCTCCCTCTTCGCGCCAACCTGGGCCAACCCGAGCAGGTCATTGTGCTGCGAGGGTCGCGGCTTGAGCGCGTCAAGAGCCTGGAGTGCAAGGGCGCGCTGTTCAAATTATCTCCGTTGCCCGCAGGCAGCGAGGATGTAACCGAGCGCAAAGCCGTCGTCAAACTGCAATCGGGGGTCAAGAAGGGCGATCTTCTGAGCGCGAATATGGCCGTCGAAGGACTCAATAATCCCATTCCAGTCGATGATCTGATCGAAGTGGCCGGGCCTCGTCCCCGCATTGTGAGCGTCAGAGAGTCTTTTTCCAAGGCGGGGGATATTACGCTCCACGACAACGAAATACCCGCCGGGACTGCCGTAAGTTTTGCGATCCGAACTGAGAATGTGGATTCCCGGCCTTCCGTCAAGCTTGCCTGCGCGAACTCCGGCGATGCTCGGGAAGCGCTCAGCTTACAGCCCGGCGACCGGGACGGAACCGCGCAGTTGGATTATGCCGGAGAGGACGTTTTATTCCTGTCATTTGATCCGGGACGCGTGGGGCACACGGGCTGTGATCTGGAGGCTTTTGTTGCAACCCAGGATGCGGGTTCCTCAGACCCTTACCCCCTGGGCCGCGTGATTCGTCTTCCGCAAATTGACAAATTCTCGCTCACCAATGAGCGGCTGGGCAAGGGGCTCTATGCCGGAACGCTGACCGGCCAGGATCTGCAAATGATCTCAAAGACAGGCTGGAACGCGAAAACCGGCTATCCCGTTCAGGGGATTCCCACCCCCGTGCCTGGAAATGCGCAGCAACAGACGCTGAAGATCGAACTCCCGTGGCCTCCCCCCGCGCCGGAAGCGCCGGTTTACATCTGGCTACGGGGGGAAGATCAGGGCCGCAGAACGACTGCGACCTACTGAGTTCAGGGTCTTGATGAGGCGTTCGTTTGCAGAATTTCCTGCCGCGGGATTCCGGCTGGGCGTCTCATGCTGTCACGGCAGCCGGTTCGCGCTCGCCTGCCTCGAAGCGCACGGAGACCAGCTTGGAGACCCCCGGTTCTTCCATCGTCACCCCGTACAGCGTGCGGCAGATTTCCATGGTGCGTTTATTGTGAGTGATCAGAATAAACTGCGTCTGCTCGCTCATCTCCTGAATCATGCGCGTGAAGCGCACCACGTTGGACTCATCCAGCGGGGCATCCACTTCATCCAGGATGCAGAAGGGGCTGGGAGTGAAGCGAAAGACCGCGATCAGCAGGGCGAGAGCTGTTAACGCCTTCTCGCCGCCTGAAAGCAGCAGCACGTTCTGAAGGCGCTTGCCCGGCGGCTGAGCGACCAGATCGATGCCGCTTTCAGGATCGGACTCATCGCTGAATCGCATCTCGCCGACGCCGCCTCCAAAGAGCGCGCGGAAGGACTCGGCAAAGAATCGGTTGATGGCGTTGAAGGCCTCCATGAATTTGCGCCGCGAGGCCTCATCGATTTCACGAATGGTTTGCGTCGTATCCTGGATCGACGCCAGCAGATCCTGCCGCTGGGTTTCGAGGAAGTTCAAGCGCTCTTCGGATTCCTGAAGCTCCTCAAGCGCCATCATGTTGACGGGACCCAGGCGTTCAATCCTGCTCTTGATCTCACGGAGTTCCTCTTCCGCCGCCTGCATCTGATCGCCTGGAAGGAGGTCTTCGGGCGCAGCTTCGGCGCGAAGTGCGTCAGGCTCGGTTCCCAATTCCTCGCGGCATTGATGGATGTGGTGATTCAGGTCTGATTCTGCGCGAGCCAGGGCTACCTCAGCTTCCGAGCGTCGCTCCCGCCGCGCTTCCAGTTCAGAACGGGCGGCATCAACTCGCGGGCTTAATTCATCGCGCTGGATTCGCGCCTCCAGGGACTCCGCCTCTCGCGCCTGAAGCTGCTCGCGCAAGGTTTGCTGGCGCGTTTCTGCCGCCGCCAGCGCGTTTTCAATTTCCTCAGCCTGCAAGTGGAGCCTTTGTCTCTCCTCCTCCCACGTCTTGGATTGAGTTTCAAGGTGCGCCAGCCTCTCCCGCGCATGGCGAGCCTCAGCCATGATGCGGTTTGAATCCGCATCGGACGCTCTCCATCGTTCCTCAAGAGCGCTGGATTTTACCTGAGCTTCGGTCAGCGCCTGATTCATTCGATCCAGCTCGCCGCGAAGCTGTCGAATCCCCTCAGCCGATAAGACGCTGGCCTTCTCCCTGGCTTGCTGTTCCTCGGCGGCTCGCGCAAGCTCTCCCTTGAGCGCCACGCAAAGCTGCTCGGTCTTTTCCCGCTCTTCCGCGAGCGCAGCTGTTTCGCGCTGAGTCACCTGGATTCGGTCGAGCGCCTGCCGCTCTGTCTCCCGCGCGTGCCGCAATCGTTCATGCGTCAGCATCGATTGCTTTTCCGCGCCAAGCCGTTCGGCAGACAATCGCTGTAATTCCTCTTCGAATTGGCGGAGTTGCTCCCCGGCGGTTGTCCAGCGCGTTTCGGCATTCTGAAGCGCGCGACCGAGGTCGGAAGTTCTGCGTTCGAGTTCGCGGAAGTCGCGCCGCAAAGCCAGCGGGCCGGCGTTGGAGATCCTGCCGCCCGAAACCAGGCGGTGATGGTAGTGCTCTCCGTTGCGGGTTACAAAATGGCAAGTGGGATAAGCGGCGGCCAGACGTTCGGCCGCGGCTGCATCTTCAACCACAAACGAGTTCGCCAGCGCCGGAAATGCCAGATCGCCGTTCAAGCCCAGCTGCGGCTCAAAACGCACCAGCTCCTGAAGCGAGGCGATGACCCCGTCTTGCCGCCGTGCGTCCTGAGCGTCCCCGTGGAGCATTCCACAGGAGTGGCCGTTCGAGGAGAAGCTGCGAACAAAGAAGCCCGATCGTCCGCTCTTCTCATTTTTGAGAAGCGCAATGCCGCTGCGCGCTTCATCCGACCGCTCTACGACCACACAATCGAGCTCTGTCTTGAGGAATTCTTCCACAGCTTCTTCGTATCCTGGCGTCACTTCCAGAAAGTCTGCAAGCACGCCGAGAGGCTGAAAGCCATCAGTCTCCTTCGAGGCGGAAAGCAGCCGGCGCACGCTTTCGGTGGAATAGGCGTGCCGCGCCAGAGACTCTTCGAGCGCCTGCTTGCGCGCTGAGGCTTGGGAAAGCGAGCGGCTGAGGTTTTCCACCTCTTCTCGCGCGGTCGTTTCCTGGTGGCGCGCCTTTTCCACCGCTTCCTTCGCCTGAGTTGCCCCCTGAGTCAATTGCGCGAGCGCGGCTTCACTCGATTGATGTTCAGCCTCCACGGCCTCGATCTCCGCAGTGATGCGCTGGTAGTCCGCATCTGCCGCCTGGCGCTCAGCCTCTACCCTGGCAAGTTGCCGCAGGGTGGACGATTGCATTTCCTCCGCCTTCACCATTTCATTGCGAAGCTCAGCCACGCGGCTGACCGCTCGAAGCATCTGCTGACGCGCGACCTCCATGGCCCCTTCGGCGGCGGCGAGTTCCTCCGTAATCCTCAATTGCGAGGAGGTCAGGGAAGCCAGGGTTTCCTGCGCGGACGTCCATTCCGCGCGTATTTGCCTTGCCCTTTCAGCGGCCGCCCGGGCTTCCTCGTCGAGAGCCTGCGCCTGCTGTTCGATCTGGGTCTGCTCCTGCCACGCTTCCATCAAGCGCATCTCGAGGGTTGACGACTGCTGCCGGGCCTTTTCAAGCCCCGAGCGCAGGCGCTCTGCTTCCAGCTCGCCCTGCGCCAGCCCCTCGCGCAGCTTTCTTACTTCTTCCTCCAGTTGCTCGTGGCGACTGGCGGCCTGAGACCTTTCGCTTTCAAGCCCCTCGAGATCTTGCGCTGCCGCCAGGCACTCTTCCCGGATAGCCGCAAAACCTTCCCGCAATTTTGCGCATTCGCCGTCCAGCAGCAGAAGCCGCGAGGTGAACACGCGCTTTTGGCGCGCGAGCAGTTCCTTCTGCAATTCCCGATACTTGCCGGCCTTCGTGGCTTGCCGCTTGAGAGAGTTCACCTGCTTCGCGATTTCTTCAAGAATGTCGTTGATGCGGGCCAGATTTTGCCGCGAGGATTCGAGCTTGGCTTCCGCAAGCCTCTTCCTCGATTTGAACTTGGAAACTCCCGCCGCTTCTTCAATAATGGCGCGCCGGTCCGAGGGCTTGGAACTCAGGATCTGGCCAATGCGCCCTTGTTCGATGATGGCGTAAGATTCAGGCCCCAGGCCGGTCCCCATAAAAAGGTCCTGAATGTCGCGCAAGCGGCAGAGTTCGCCGTTCAGCAGATATTCGCTCTCGCCTGAGCGAAACAAGCGCCGCGTCACTTTGATCTCGCTGCCCGGGAATCGGCGCGTCTTAGGTGAGGCTTTTTCAACCTGATTCTCGGCTTCGATGTTTTGTTGCGGCTGATCTTGTTCGGAGGGTTCTCGAACCCCTAGAACCCTTTCCAGTTCTTCGGCGCCATGGCCCGTCGTCTCTTCGCCCTCAACCAGGGTAATGCTCACTTCCGCCATGCCTGTAGGCGGGCGCGTGCCGGTGCCGCTGAAGATCACATCCGACATTCGCTCGCCGCGCAGGATGCGCGCGCTCTGCTCGCCCAGAACCCAACTCACGGCATCGGAAAGATTGGATTTCCCGCATCCATTAGGCCCCACGATAGCCGCCGTGCTTCCATCGCAGATCAAGCGGGTGCGGTCCGCAAATGATTTGAAACCCAGCAACTCGATTTCTTTAAGTTTCAGCAATTCGTTCCTCCTGAACACACCCGCGCCTGCTGATTGAGGCCGGATGATTTTGATCTACCGTCCGCTCACGGATCGGATTGCCGGAGGGAGTTGAAGATTCGGCTCGGAGAGAAACTGCCTTCGATCGCTCGCAAAGCGAGGCCGGGCAACAGCGCTTTCTCAGCTGTGCGGGTCTGATTCCGGTCATCCGTGCTGGCGCACTGCTCTACCGTTCATGCGAGGATCCCTTGCTACGCAGGCAGATTAGCACAAGATGCCAGGTCTGTCCACTTAAAACCACAACGGATAGGTAAAATTTTTAGGATAAATACAAGATATGGTAGTTTCTGATTGATGCAGCGGAAAATGTGGGCCGGGTTATGCACGGCAAGAGAAAGCGGGCAGTCTTTCTACCAAAAGTATAAGACCAGGGCGCATCCCGGAGCTCATCACATCGAGAAGATGACCCAAAGGGTGGAGCAAGGGAAGATCATTGCGGACGGCAGGGCCAGGAACACAACGCGGCCGAGCCGCAACCGAAGCCAGATTTCAAATTCAAGATTTCAGAAGCAGTACTCACGAAAACAACAGACAGTTCGCGCCAAAAAAGATCTTTGCAGAGCGAGCGGAGTTTCGCAGTTAGGAGTATAAGGTGTTATCCAAAAACCGGCTGGGCGCGCCCGTTCAGGGGATCGCGCCTTCACTTAAACTCCAGGTATCGATTGTGCAGGACGGAGAGGGTCATGGGACCCTTCTGAATTCGGACGGCTACCGGCAAGCCCGGGGATCCGCGGCGAGAAATGACATAAACCGTATCGCCGGCGCGAAGGTCTTGAAATTGAATTCTCTTGCCCTGATCATTCAGAAAAACTGTCCGGTCATTCACCAGCATCAGTTCCGTAACTTCTGTCGGAGCCTTCAAAAACAGCTCCTTGCTCCGCCGGTTCACTGAAGAAATGATAAAGAAATCGCCTTCATAATTGCTTCCCGCATTGCGCGTTACAGCGCCGACAGCAGCATAGGGCAGCAACCCGAGCAGGAGAAACGCCAGGGTTATTGGCAGCAGGATAGATTGTTTCTTGGTCATTTCTGAAACCCCTCGATGAAGATTGCCTTTCGTCATTGCAAACAGTTGCGAATCGTTGCGTTACGGCGCGATTGTTGTATCAACCCAGACGCTACTCATATCGGAGCGCCTCAATCGGGTCAAGGCGCGCGGCCTTGCGCGCGGGGTAGTATCCGAAGAAAACTCCGACGCCCGCTGAGAACAAAACGGCGATGGCGATGGCCTGGGGCGGAATCAGCGTGGGCCAGTGCAGCATGCCAGAAACCAGCATGGACCCGAATATGCCAAAAACGATTCCCAGCGCTCCTCCCAGCAGGCTCAGCACCACCGCTTCGCTCAAGAACTGCATCTGGACATCGTCTTCCGTAGCGCCCACCGCCATGCGCACGCCGATTTCGCGCGTCCGTTCCGTCACGGAAACCAGCATGATGTTCATGATGCCGATTCCGCCCACCAATAAGGATACTGAAGCGATGCTTGCCAGGAGCAGCGTGAGGATACGAGCCGATTGCGCTCTGGCATTAGCAATATCGATGGTGCTCCGGATGATAAAGTCATCGTCCTCATTGGGGCGCAGATGGTGACGCTGGCGAAGAAGAGCTTCAATCTGCTGCTCGGCGGCGGGGATGGTCTTGACCGAAGTAGCCGAAGCCATCACGTATTGAATCCAACTGATGCCCGCGAGCTTCTTCTGAACCGTCGTATAAGGCGCAATAATGGTGTCATCCTCGTCGTGGCCCCAGGGCGATTGTCCCTTGCGCGCCAGGACCCCGATCACCCGGAAAGGAATATTCTGAATGCGAATCATCTTCCCGATGGGATTTTCCCCGTCAACAAACAGGTTCTCGACGATAGTCTGACCGAGCACACAAACGTTTGCGGCTGCTTCCACATCCCGCTGCGAGAAGGGAATTCCCTCAACCACCGGCCATTCACGAATTTCGAAATAAGAAGGGGCATTGCCGCGGATCGAGGTATACCAGTTCTGATCCTTATAGACGACCTGTACGGAAGTGCCCACTCCCGGCGTCACCGCCTTGATAAAAGGAATCTGACCGATCGCCTGGGCGTCTTCAACCGTAAGCGTTTTGGTGGCCTGGCTGCCCATGCGCACGCCGTGGCTGTTGACGCTGCCGGCGGAAATGAAAATCATGTTGTCGCCCAGACTGCGAAGCTGTTCCTGCACGGCGTTGGAAGCTCCCTCGCCAATCGCCACGGTGCAGATGACGGCGCCCACTCCAATAATGATGCCCAGCATCGTCAGGATCGTGCGCAGCTTGTTCCGCGCCAAAGCTTTGAGAGCGACTCGAAAGACAGCGCTAAAGTCCATTACGCCTCCTCATCGTCGTCTTCAACTGCCGGAAGGTCAAGCAATGTCTGGCTGGCGTCAAGGCGATCCTCAACCACAGAATCCCGCCGGATCTTCCCGTCGCGGAATAAGACGATCCGTTTGGCATAGCGGGCGATATCCGGCTCATGGGTCACTAACAGGACCGTAATATTCTGCTCGGCGTTCAGCCGCTGAAAGATATCCATGATTTCCACGCTGGTGCGGCTGTCAAGGTTCCCGGTCGGTTCATCAGCCACAACCAAAGAGGGATGGTTCACCAGCGCCCGAGCAATGGCCACCCGCTGCTGCTGGCCGCCCGAGAGTTGCGAGGGATGATGTTCCTCCCGGCCTTCCAGCCCCACGGAACGGAGCGCCTCCCGTGCGCGTTCGATGCGGTCCTGGTGCGATATGCCGGAATAAATCATGGGAAGTTCGACGTTCTCCAGCGCTGAAGTCCTCGATAGCAGGTTGAACCCTTGAAAGACGAACCCGATCTTCCGGTTGCGAATATGAGCTAATTCAATCTTGGAAAATTCAGAGACATCCTGCCCATCCAGCAGGTATCTGCCGCGCGTGGGGCGGTCAAGGCATCCAATCAGGTTCATGAAGGTGGATTTACCAGAGCCTGAGGCTCCCATGATGGCCACAAATTCGCCGGGATAAACCTCCAGCGAAATGCCGCGCAAAGCGTGGACTTGCACCTCGCCCAGGTCATACGTTTTATGCAAATTCTCAACCTGAATCACCGGCATCGAGCCGGCTAGCCGATGCACAAACCCGGCCTGAGATTGCAGCAATCCTTCAGGCATCCTCACGCTCCTTCTCGCAATTTATCGATGACCTCCAAACCTCGGCTGGCCCGGAGTATAGGTGGTGCCTTGCGGCAGAATCTCGCCGGTGACGAGCGCTTCGCCTGGCTTCAGGTCGCCCTTCAGCAACTGCGTGTTGGTGTAGTCCGTAATGCCAACTTCTACTGCAATAGGAATTAACTGATTTTTAGGTCCCTGTTTCCATACCACCTGCATCCCGCCGAGGTGCGGCTTGGTGGCGGCACTTGGAATGTGATAACGGCTATAGAGTTGCTCTAACTCTTTGCCGGGAAGTTGTGGCTTAAAGCGCAGCGCCGCGTTCGGGATCCTGAGCGTATTCCGCGCGAAACCTATCGGAATGGTCACGTAGGCTGTCTCGCCAGGCAGCAGTTTTTCCTCAGGATTCGCGAAATTAACTACCGTATCGTAGGTGACCACGTTCTGGACGGTGGTGGCGTTCAAACGGATGGCACTGACCTGCCCGCGAAAGGTTTCAGTCGGGAAGGCGTCCACCTGGAAAGTCGCCTCGCCCCCGATTTTGATATTGCCGGTGTCGGATTCATCCGTGGAAGTATCCACTTGCATGTGCTTGAGATCCTGGGCGATGGTGAAAAGATTCGGGGCCTGAAAGGCAGCGGCGACAGCCTGGCCCACGTCGATGTTCCGGGCAACAATCACTCCATTAATGGGCGAGACAATCGTCGTATCCCGAAGATTCTTCTCGGCAAGCTCCAACGCGCCGCGCATCACTTCCACTTGAGCGCGAGCCTCCTGCAACTGAGCTTGGGTCTGGTTCAGTTGAGCGATGGATTGATTCAGTTGGGCCTGCTGGGCGTGGACTTGCGCCGCAGCCTGATCCAGGCTGGATTCGGCCAGGTCTTTCTGATCGCGCGAGATGATTTGCTGCTCCGCGAGGTCCAGAATGCGCTGAGTGTTCACTTTGGAATACTCCAGCGCGGCATCGAGACGGGCCAGATTGGCTTTGTTCGTCTGAATCGCTGCTTCCTGGGCTGTGACGCTGGCGATGAGATTCTTCACATTAGCCTGAGCATTGGCGAGATTTCCCCGCGCCTGCACCACCTGCGCTTCGAACGTCGTGGGGTCCAGTTGCGCCAGAACCTGACCTGCCTGGACGTGGGTATTGAAATCCGCGAAGACATACTTCACAATCCCCGAAACGCTGGAACCGACGGGCACGGTGGTCAAAGCATTAATCGTGCCTGTGGCCTGAACCACTGCGGTGATATTCCCGCGTGTGACTTTGGCGGTAAAATATTGAACATCGCCCGAACGCGAGCGAATGACCATCCCCACGGTAAAGACCGCCACCACGATGATAATTAAAGCTGTTATGAGTTTTTTACGCTGTCTGAGGTTTTGCTTTGCTGGCATGATTCTTGTTTTCCCCTCGAAATTTCAGGCGGACAAATTGACGAGCCCCTTCCATTAAGACGCCAGGCTGAAGCGTAAGGTTTTATTTACCTGCCCTTGGCCGCCTGCCGGCGCATGCGAAGCAGTTCGTCAAACCTTCTCGTCTGGTCCGGAGTCAGTATCTGGCGGATGCGATTGTCGGTCTCAGTATGCAAAGCTTCAAATTGCGGTCGAACCTGTTCCTGAAGGTTATTCCATTTCTTGATGGAATCATCCATGATGGGCCGAAGTTGCTGAACCTGTTGAGGCGTCAGGCTCAAATCGCGGGTCAGCCGATGAATGGCTTTTTCTTCACTCCAGTTGCGCCGCCAGTGGCCCGTGGACCAGGCATAGTAGTAGACGCCCGCTCCGCCCAAAATGATCCCGATAATAAAAGTAACGATAAAATAAAGATAAGCCCGTCGAGTCATCGTTGAATCAACGCCAGTGATAGCTCACCGACTTCACCTCGACCCAAGCCGGGACCGGAGGAAAACTGCCCACATAAACGGGAGCGTTCCGGGTGGTGAGGACTTCCGGCTGCGGCCAGTAGGTATCCACATTCGGTTTATGACGAACAGGCCCCGAGGCGGGCAGAGCCATCGCCAGCAGCAGGGTAAAAACGAGGACTAATGTGGCGAAGATCACGCGGCGACCGGCATTTTCATAGAACTCGGGACGAAGGAACCCTGGGGCGTTCTCTTCGTCCAGGCGCCGCAAAAGTCTCGCGCTGAATCCCAAAGAGGGCTCGGGGATTGGCTCCTGGGAGATCAATTTCAGACCTTGCGTCAACATTGACCAATCCCGGGCATAGAGCCTGCAATCCGGACAAGCCTCCAGATGCTGACGGTCAACCGGGGAGAGGCTGGTCTCACCCCTCTCTTCGAGCAGCTTTTGAATCCTCCCGCAACGCATAGGCTTCTCCAGTTCAGCGGCAGCGCTTCAAATCCGCGAGCATGCGTTTGCGAGCGCGATGTAGCCGCACTTTCACTTTGCTGACGCTCCAATTCAGAACTTCGCTGATTTCCTCGACCGATAGATTGTCAATCTCTTTTAAAACCAGGACCATTCGGTCCTCCGCCGGAGCGCGATCCAATAATTTCTTCACCAAATCCTTCAGAACCGCCTGCTCTTCAATGCTCGGCGGCGATTCCCGCTGCTGGGGTTCCAGACCTCTTTCCAGCATTCTGCGGCTGTCTTCTGAGAGCTGCCAGTAATAATTCAGCCGCGAGGACCGCTTGCGACGCAGATAATCGTAGCAATGATTTACCGAAATGCGAGCCACCCACGCTCCAAATGGAGCGCGGAAATTATAGCTCCGGATGGCTCGGAAGGTCTTAATGAAAATCTCCTGCACCAGGTCTTCCACCTCGTTCTGCTGATGGACCAGGTGAAAAACCGTTGAGAAAACTCGCCGTTGATACTGTTCCACCAGGAGACCAAACGCCTCGTGATCGCCTTGCTGCGCGCGTCGGATCCACTCGACTTCCAGGCGTTCTTGGGCGTTACTCTCCATCCGATATCCATTGTTTTCAGTCCCTACAACGAGAGACGAAAGAAACTTCCTGAGAGTTACAACACCTTAGAAGTGTTCAAAATAAACATTGATTGAAATTTTAGTTGACTAATTAGGTACAATGTGTCATGATGTTTGCATCATGGTCATAGGACGTCGGCTTCGG
This sequence comes from Acidobacteriota bacterium, assembly GCA_902812415.1. Taxonomy (GTDB): domain Bacteria; phylum Acidobacteriota; class Terriglobia; order UBA7540; family UBA7540; genus RH2-MAG17b. Next base: position 834 of record CADDZJ010000008.1, on the reverse strand, counting down.
AAACTAAGAGAAGAGAAAAGCCTGTCCCAAGGCGATATTGAGAAACGCACAGGGCTGCTTCGCTGCTATATCTCCCGGGTTGAAAATGGTCACACGGTTCCCTCTCTTGAGACCCTGGAGAGGCTTGCATCAGCCTTGGAAGTCCCTCTTTATCAGCTTTTCTACGAGGGGGATGACCCTCCGCCTCTGCCGAATCTGAGCAGTAGACAATCTTCGGAAGAGCTTGTCTTGGATGAGGACACGGAAAAGCAAGTCCGGTTTTTTGAGAAAGTCCGGCGCGTCCTCGAAAGAATTGAAGAAAAAGACCGACAGCTCTTGCTCTACATGGCTCAGAAATTGGCAAGTCGATAAGCGCGCTTTGGCGTATAGGCAGATTACGTATGGGGGTTGAGCCTCCTGTTTGCGCGTGTATCTGCTCGTTTACTCCCATTCAATAGTTCCCGGCGGTTTTGAAGTCACATCCAGCACAACGCGATTTACTTCTTTAACTTCATTGACAATCCGTGTGGCGATGCGGGAAAGAAGTTCAGCGGGCAGTTTGGCCCAATCCGCAGTCATTCCATCCTCGGATTCCACCGCTCGAATCGCAATCACAAAGCCATAGCTTCGCGCATCGCCCATAACCCCCACGCTGGAAACCGGCAATAAAACGGCAAACGATTGCCAAAGTCGATAGTAAAGGCCCGCCCGGCGAATTTCTTCCTGAACGATAGCGTCCGCTTCACGAACCACCCGCAGCCGATCCTCCGTGACTTCGCCCAGAATCCGAACCGCCAACCCAGGCCCTGGAAAAGGCTGGCGGCCAATGAGGTCTTCCCCGAGCCCCAATTCCCT
>CADDZJ010000007.1 GCA_902812415.1 Acidobacteriota bacterium | reverse complement strand
GGCAATCGGATACAGCCGGCCACATGCATGTGGCCGGCGTATCAGACTGATTCTGGAAGGGATCGTGGAAAGGAAAGAAGATATAATCGGGGTGGACGTTGCCTTGGGCGCAAGAGGTCCCCGGTTCGAATCCGGGCGCCCCGACCATGATCCTAAAAAGCTTGCACGTGAAAGCGCTTTGCGGACAAGCGCTCGTTAACTATAAGGGGCGGGCAGCCCGTGACGGCGGCGGTAAAGCCGCATCTCGTGTTGGCGGTGTGTGCGGATTCGAAGCGCCGAACGCGGTTTGGCTGTGCATAGCAGGATGAAACCCGCTTCTCGGTCAGCAGGAAAATAGCTGGCCGAATCGCTCTGATCGAACTCGCCCGCGTCCTCAAGCTGGCCTGCGCAGGTGAGGCATCGTCCCTGGTGACACAACGCAGGCAGGATAATCCCTTTGGCCTGCGCCGCATCCCAGATATGCCAATCCTCCCGGACAAGAAGGGTGCGCTCCCCCGATGGCGTGAGTAAAGTCACTCGGTGAAAGACGCGTTCTTCTCCCGCGCTTCCCATGCAGAACCTCATTGCGGGCTGGCACGCCGCCTGAGCGGCACCTGGCTTGCTCTCGTGCAGCGGGCGTCAGGCGGCATGCGTGTTCCGTTGCGCAGTTCAGGGATTGTATAAGGGGCGATTCTTGCTGTACGGCGCCTCGCCCGGTTCGCCGCGGCGGAAGTGACCGGAAGGAATGGTTTTGCCATCCCGCTCATGCGCCAATAATTCGATGAACCAGGCTTCGTGCTCGATCTCTTCATTTAGGATGCGGGACGCCAGATCGTAGGTGCGAGGATCTTTGCCGAACGTCATATCGCATACCGCAGACCAGCTTCGGATCGCGCACCGCTCCGATTCAAGAAGAACCGTGAGGATGTTCACCGCCGTGGGAGGGTCAGGAAGTTTAGCCGCGGCGCAACCGGCCTGATCGTGAAACGCTTTAAGATCGTTCGGCAACTCGCCTCCCAGTTCATAGATTCTGGGCACAATCAGCTCCCAATGCGCCCGGTCTTCAAGCCGGGCATCTTCGCAGATTTCCTTATAGTCTTCGTGCCCTGCCAGGTGCATGCGCAGGATCGTGTAGTAATAGTACGTGCTGGCGAATTCCGCTGCTGCATTCGCAACCAGCAACTTGATCAGCTTATCGACGTCTACGCCCCGGGCGCGAATCACTTCCACGCCCACCCTCTGGCTGACGTCGCCATGTTTGACGACTTGGTGTTCAGGCATATGGACCTCCTTATTGTAAACCGTTTGTTCTCTTCGACAGTATCAGCAGAGCGGCACGAAAATCTAGTATATTGTTCCTATGAGATGTATAGGATAAACCTCTGAATCTATCGGAGCCGGATTCCTCATGGAATTGCACCAGTTGCGCTACTTTTGCGCCGTCGTTCGGAAGGGCAACTTCAGCCGCGCTGCCGAGGAGCAGCGCGTAGCACAGCCTTCGCTCTCACAGCAGATCATCAAGCTGGAAAGCGAATTGGGCGCAAAGCTCTTTGACCGTTTCCCCCGCTCAGCCCGGCTTACCTCTTTCGGCAGGGCCTTCCTGCCCAAGGCAGAGGCGATTCTGCGGCAAGTCGCCGACGCGCGCATCGAGATCCGGGAGATGGCAGGAGCCGTGAAGGGAGAGGTTTCGATCGGCGCGATTCCCACCGTTGCGCCCTATGTCCTGCCGTCCGCCCTCGCACGCTTTGCCCGCGAACACCCGGGAGTCGCCGTCAATGTGGTTGAGGAAATCACTCCGATCCTTCTTGAGCGGCTGCGGCAGGGCAGGCTGGATATGGCTTTGCTCGCCTTGCCGGTTCCGGGCATTGATCTGGCTTGCGAAGAATTGATTCGAGAGCCGCTCTATGCCGTGGTTCCGGTGAAGCATCGCTTTTCCTCCCGGAAAAGCCTGGACCTCCGCGAAATGAAGAATGAGCCGTTTTTATTGCTGAAGGAGGGACACTGTTTTCGGGAAAACACGATTCTGGCATGCCGGCGATCACGGATGCAGCCCAATATCGTTTTTGAGAGCGGTCAGTTTGCCAGCATCATCGCGATGGTCTCGGCAGGAATCGGAATCTCGCTCGTTCCCGCAATGGCCGTGCAGAAACATCCCGGATGCAGTTTTATCCGCATCCAGGACGAAAACTCGAAGCGGAGAGTCGGGCTGGTGCAACTGAAGGAACACTTCCCCACCCGCGCTCAGCGCGCGCTGGCTGAACACCTGCGAACAAACCATTTCCCTCCGGGACTCAGGAACTCTTCAGACTGGCGTCCGGCTTCCTGCGCATCGGGTGGGTAAGGCTGAGGTAGCGCAGATGCTTGCACCAGCGGGCACTTCCTGGTGGGCCTTCCCGCACTCCCATCCGAGCGCGGCCATGGGGTCAGCCTTCCTTGCGCGTCGGCGCGCGAACGCGCCAGGCGACCAGAGCGACGCCCGCCCGCCGAGTGGCGACTGCCGCAGAATGCAATTTTGTAGCTCCAACTCATGGCCAGCCGGATATAATACAACCGCTGCCGATGCAACGGCATGACATCAACCGCAGCCACTGCGGAATCGATCAATGCCCGGCTGGAAATTTGCGTGATCATCGTCTGGAGGAGGACACGTTGAAACTCAAAATATCTTCGCGCAGTGCGCAGCGGGCGTTATTTGCAGTGGGAGCCCTTTTCCTGGCAGTGGGCGTCAGCCTGGCCCAGGGTAATCTTCCCGTGCAATGGGAGGACCTAACGGGTCCCGACTTTGTCACGGCCATTCATAAGGCTCAGAATACCTGCCTGTTGCCGATCGGCATCCTCGAAAAGCACGGGCCTCACCTGCCGATAGGAACCGATCTGTTCAACGCCCGCTACGTGGCAGTTCATGCCGCCGAGCGCGACTATTCTGTGGTGTTCCCGGCGTATTACTTCGGCCAGATTTTTGAAGCGCGGCACCAGCCGGGAACCGTCGCGTACAGCGCGCACATGCAACTTGACCTGCTCCAGGAAACCGCCGATGAGATGGCTCGCAACGGTTGCAGAAAAATCCTCATCGTCAACGGCCATGGCGGCAACAACCATCTTCTTCCTTACTTCGCCCAGATTCAGCTTGCCTCGCCTCACGACTATGTGATTTACGTGTTGCCCCTTCCGAAACGCGTGCCTGTTAAAGATAAAGTGGATGCCCACGCCGGTGAGTCGGAAACTTCCCTAACCATGGTGACTCATCCGGACCTGGTGCATCTCGACCGGGCACGAAGTGAGTCGGGCGCCGACCTGAACCGCCTGCGCCTTCCGGAAGGCTTATACACCGGGATTTGGTGGTATGCGAAGTTTCCCAATCATTATGCCGGCGAAGGCTTTCTCGCCACGAAGGCTCTGGGAGAGGCGGATTTGAAAAACTGGATTGATGAAGCGGTCGCCGCCATCCGCGCCGTCAAAGCTGACCAGGAAAGTTTGAAGCTTCAGAAAGAGTTCTATCAGAAGGCGGCTCACCCGCTTGACACTCCGCAGTGAAAACTATTCCGCCTGTTCGTGAATTCCGCCCCTATTTTTTCCTGGCGCTTTGTCCAAGGTCGTCGTTTTTTCTCCACCCCTCAGCCAAATCAGCGCAATCGGCGCTTGACCGCGGTTAGGCTACTATGATAGCCTAATGCAGGAATGCGCTCCCCTCGCGCGCTGCCCTTCTCCCCGGAGTCCGTCGAAGGCCGTTGGGGACCGGCAGCGAAAGACTGGCATGAAATCGCAAACGGAACGATGGACGGAAAAGATAGAAGCACAGCGCGGCAGAATTGCAACCCATGTGGCACGGCCGTCTCGGCCGTCGGCACGGGCGGGACGCCCGTGCCACGCAAGGAAGATTTGTGCGAACTAAAGGCTTAAACCACAGAGTTTCGCGGAAAAAAGAATGTTTAGGTCTGATGAGTGCAAAAAAGAATCTATCGCATTGAAAGTAGGTATGTTATTGGCTTGTTGTTCGATCAGCCTTTACGAACAATTTCCAGAATTCCTTGTATCTAAAAGATTTTAAATGATTTATTGATTTAATTTGTTCGTTGCTAACAATCCTACAGAAAAGAATAGACTTAATTGAAAAATTGGGAAATTGTTCGTCATTCAGTGATGCGAAATGGCGCTTAATTTCCATTTGTCAAATGAAGATTACATAATTTCTCAAACAGGTATGCTAAACTAGCAGCCACACCGAGCTCCTATTTGAGACATCGATAATGAAAACCCATCTGACCGTGTTTGGTTCTTCTGACAAGTTGGCCCAGCTCATGGGGCAAGCTTCTCGCGTAGCGTATGGAAAGAATCAGCGGATATTCGCCCAAGGCGAGTCAGCGTCAGATATTTTTTATATCCGCGAAGGGGCCATCAAGCTCAGCGTGATCTCTGCGGAAGGCAAAGAGGCCGTGGTCGCGTTGCTTGGGCCGGATAACTTTTTCGGCGAAGTCTGTCTTCTGACCAGCCATCCGCGCCGCGTCGTAACAGCAACCGCCATGACCAAGTGCGCTGTTTTGCGCTTTGAGCTGCGGGTTATCAGTTCTCTATTGCGAGATGGCGGTGAGTTCCGGGAGACTTTCCTCCGCTATCTTCTCGCGCGTAACCAGCGCGTGGAAGAGGACCTTGCGGACCAGATTCTGAACTCCAGCGAGAAGCGACTGGCGAGGCTTCTTCTGCGTCTTTCGCACCTCGAAAACGGAGGCAGGGTTGCGGCCGCCACGGTCAATATAACTCAGGAATTGTTGGCCCAGATGATTGGCGCCACGCGGCCCCGCGTGAGCTACTTCATGAATAAGTTCAAAAAGCAGGGACTCATTGAATATCGAAAAGGTTTGAAAGTTAACCGACCCCTTTTAGCGGCGCTCCTGAATGAGCAGGAAGCGCCAGAGTTTTTAGAATCAAGTTATCAGTGACGGACAGTCTCCGCTTGCTTCTCCCCTCGCACAAAAGAAGAAGATCGAATCCGAAGCTTTAACTATTCCTTGAAACTGTCGCATTTTAGACAGATTTTCCTGGCTCGCAGTGTTGTTATTACGTCAAGCGATAGCTGGGTGGTCATAAGGTTGATTATTTCATCCGCACCTACTGGCAGAAACCCTTAAGGTCGCGCTCGCGCGAAATTTGCCGAGCAAGCCAGAAAGGCAAAAGCCACTCGCGCGCTGTTCCAGGTAGCCAATCTAATCAAACGAAAGGAGCATCGGATGCCGGATCAGAGTCAGCTCAAGTACATTGTGTCAGGCAATGTGGCCGATCTCAGCCAAGTGCGAATCGCCAACCTTGCCAAACCGTTCGAGCAGCTCACCATCGGCGAATTGGTTCAGTTGCGGCCGGGTGGTGAATCGGCGGATAGTTACAACATCACGGCGGTGGGCAGCGATATCACCGTGAGCACGTCGTCAAAGCTGGCCGATCTCGCTCAGCTCAGCGCCCAACAGGCTGTGCGAAGCGAGATCGCTGCTAACAGTGTGCGCACGGCTCTCGCCAACAGCCAGGTCGTCGCAAAATTTAATCCTTAGCAACCTTCAGCAGGAAGCATGAAGAGCGCCCGCACAAACGGCAGCATGCGTTGATTGGAAAGCGGGCGCGGGGCGAAAGCGCCTGCCGCCCAACGGCGGCAGGCGCGCACCTCCGGCTTCAGCAGCGGGACAATTTAAGACTTACTCCAGCATGCACTAAACCTGTGGATCGCTCCGGAAACAAGGCAGGCCAAAGCGCTGTGATTGAAATTCCGCAACTTGGATTGAAGCTGAATGCGCAACAGCTTTTAAAACAGCAAAAGCTGGCCGCCGAGCATGTGACGTTCAGTCTGACGGAAGCTTGTCCGCTTCGGTGCTCGCATTGCATTATCGCGACGGTGCCGGCTGCTGATTCCTCCCGAACAATGCCGATGGAGAGGGCGGAACGTTATGCGGCTCAGCTTCCTGCCCTGCGAGAGCGCGGAGTCTGGCTGGTTAGCTTTACGGGCGGAGAGCCTTTGCTGGCTCCGAAACAGCTTTCCATACTTTCCGAGGCTGCGATGCGCGCCGGGATGGAATGCACCGTGGTGACAGCATGCCACTGGGCCCGCTCTGAAGCCTCAGCCCGGCAAACGGTGAACCGCTTCCCCGCCATTTCCAACTGGCAGCTTTCCGCTGATCTTTTTCACCGCGAGTTCATTCCGCCGGAATATACGCTTCGAGCAGCGCGAGCGGCACTTGAAACCGGACGCCGCGCCATGGTGCGCATGGCCGCGTCCTTGCCGCTCAGCGCGGAGCACCGGAAACTTTACATTGAGCTTCGTTCAGAGCTCCCGGAGGATGTGCCGGTGGTGGTGCAGCCGGTCATCCCGATGGGGCGCGGCGCCTCCGTGGAAACAACGAACGGAACCAGCCAGACGCCCGCATGGCCCTGCATCCCGGATGGCATGGTGTTTCGATTCGACGGAACCATGGCCCCTTGTTGCGCAGGACTTGTGGACGAGCGCAAGGGCCACCCCTTCCAGTACGGGCATGCCGATACCTTAGGTCTCGCCGAGGCGCACCAGCGCTGGTGCGCCGATCCTCTGCTCCAGTTAATTCGCGCCGTAGGTTTTGCGCCGATTCTCGGCTGGGTGGCGGAGATGCATTCTGAACACAGCTTTCTGAAAGAAGTTCCCACGCACCCGTGCGAATGCTGCACGAAGCTGTGGCGCGATCCCGAGATTGCCGCTGAAATCCGGCAGAGAGTCGAGAGGCCGGAAAATCGGCAAAAGATTGCGGCGCTCACCGAATTTGTTTTTGGCGAGCAATTCATGAAGCAGCCCATGATGGGCTGACGGATTGTTCGCGCCTTGATTTTGAGGAGAACCGATGACCCAGGCCGCTGTGATTGAACCGCGAAGTGGAGTTCTTCTGACTGAACGGCAGCTTGCAAGCTTGCAATCCGCTGCGGCTATTCATCTGACGTTTAACCTGACGCTCGCCTGTCCCCTGAAGTGCGCGCACTGCATCGTCGAAGCCGGGCCGGGGCTGCGACACACAACCATGCCGGTGGATGTAGCGCGCCACTACGCCGGCCAGATGCCCGACCTCTACGAATACGGCATCCGCCTGGTGAGTTTCACGGGCGGGGAGCCGCTCTTGGCGCGCGAGCAATTGGAGATTCTTTCCGCCGCCGCAGCCGCTGCGGGCATGACCTGCGGGGTGGTTACGGCAGCGCACTGGGCTGTTTCCGAGCACGTCGCGGCGAGAGTGCTCGACGGCCTGCCGGGCATCCAGATCTGGGATATCTCAATTGACGCTTACCATGAACCCTACGTGGGCATCGAACGCGTCCGAACCGCCTATCAGACCGCCAAAGCGCGTGGCCGGGAAGCCGTGCTGCGCTTCGCTCATCACGAACCGATGACCGAGCGTGACCGTGAGCTCAAGGCTTTCATGCTGAGTTTTGCCGAGGAATCGGAAATCTGCGCCCAAAAAGTCCGAAGCGTGGGCCGCGCCTCCGATTTGCCGATCCTCAACTCGACGGATGACTCAACGTTCGCCAAACCGTGCCTGACGAAAGGTCTTGTGATCCGCTACGACGGCTCGATGGCCCCTTGCTGCATCAGCCTGGTGGAAGAGCGCCGCCACCCGTTCCAGTTTGGCGACGCGCGCAGCCGTCCGCTCACGGAAATTCATGCGGATTATATGGCTCATCCCCTTCTTCAAATGCTCCGGGTCATTGGGTTTGGTCCCGTGATGCAATGGCTGGAAGAAGCGGGCGTCAGCCGTGAATCGCTCGGCCCGATGCCGGAAGATGTCTGTGATTTTTGCCCCAAGATCGTCACAAATCCCCAATGGGCTGAATATCTCGCTCAGCGCGCCTCATCGCCGGAGAACCGTCTGAAAGTGGGCATTCTGGCGCGTAATTTTCTGAACGAGCCCGGCATGCTTCAGCGGGCTGTTAAGGAGTTCCAGGATCAGGGGAAGCAGATCGAAGGATTTGAACTGGCAGCCCGCCTGGCAAATCATGGCGCAGACCCGGCAGAGGAAGATCGAGGATGCGCGAGCCGGTAATTGAACGAAACCTTTAAAGCAGGAGATCTCCATGGCAGGCATCGAGAAACCGCGTGTACTTTTCCTGGATATGCCGTGGGCCACCGGACAGCGGCCCTCCATTGCGTTGGCCATTCTGCGCCAGCTCTGCGTTGAAAATAACGTCCCGGTGCAGGTTTTCTACGCCAATCTCGACATGGCCGCAAGCGTAGGCTTTGAAGTTGCCGGCCGCTTCGCGGATGAACGCCAGCTTTATGGCCTTTCAGAGCACCTCTTTTCGGTTGATGTTTTCGGCAAAGAAACGTTGCAGAGCGATGAATACCTGCGAATTCTGAGCGAGGGCTACCAGAATGAGTCAAAACGCGACCCGTGGAAGACGCGATTTGCCGATCTCAATTTCCTGAGGCATCTGCGCGACGAGGAGGTTCCTCAGTTTCTCGATAAAGTGTTGGAGCGCGTCCTGAGCGCGAACCCCGATATTGTGGGCTTCACCGCCACGTTCAATCAGGTGATGAGCAGCATCGCTCTGGCAAACCGCATCAAGAAAGTTCGGCCCGAAATTCAGGTCCTGATGGGCGGCGCATGTTTCGACGGCGAGATGGGCCAGGAATATCATCGCGCTCTGCCGCACATTATCGACCATGTGTTTATGGGCGAAGCGGAAGAATCGTTTCGCGCCTATTTGAAGCGAGTCAAGGCCGGCGAGCCCACGGATGGAATTCCGGGAGTTACGAGCGTCATCAACGGCGAATTGGTCCTGATCCCCGGAAGGCCGCTCGCCAACATGAACGAAAGTCCCTCGCCTGACTACGATGACTTCTTTGCGGAAAAGGAAAGACTATTCAAAGAGACCGGCCGGGTCTTCAACATCGAATTTATCCCGTTTGAGAGTTCACGAGGTTGCTGGTGGGGCGCAAAGAATCACTGCGTATTCTGCGGGATCAATCCGGAGCTGATGGGTTTCCGAGCCAAGGACGTTGACCGCGTCATCCGTGAAATTGTGACGCTCTCCGCGCGATACGGCGTCGTTCGGCTCACAGCAACCGATTGGATCATCTCACGATGGCACTGCAATGAACTCTTTCGCCGCCTGAAAGAGTTGGACCTTGACCTTGAGATCTTCTACGAAGTTCGCGCTGACATGAAAAAAGGGCAGATCAAGCTCATGCGCGAAGCCGGCGTCGCCATGATCCAGCCGGGAATCGAATCCTTTTCCACGCCCTTGCTCCAGCTTATGAAAAAGGGGACCATGGCCATCCGGCACGTCCAGTTCCTGCGCTGGTGCAAGGAGTACGGGATCGACGCCTCGTATAATATCCTGGCCTGCTTCCCGGGCGAGCAGGCGGAATGGTACTTTGAGATGGCGCGTCTCATCCCGCATCTCCGCCACCTGCAGCCGCCCATCAATAACATTGTTCCGATTGAGATGCACCGGTTCGCGCCCCTGTATGAGAAAAGAGAGAGTTTCGGGGTGGAGACTCACATGATCCGGCCGGACTACGCTTTCAATCTTCCTGCAGGACTGGCGGACCCTCAAAAGATTGCCTATTTTTTCAGCTTCCGATCCAATCGGATTCCACCCGCTGGGGACTACATGAAGACCATGGAAGCCCTGATTGACTCCTGGCAGGCTGCCCACCGGCAAAAACAGCCACCGCTCTATGAGTACATGATCGGCGCCGGTTTCCTCCGCGTCACCGACACCCGGCAGGACGAAGGTCGCTATTTGCATCTCGCCGACCTGCACCAGGACGTGGTTCTGCTTTGCGACGAAATCAGCAGCCGCCGGACACTGGCCGCTGACCTTTCCGCTCGGTATCCGAGGGAAGTTGCCGACGGCACGCTCGACCGCGTGATTGACGAACTGGTGGCGGCTGATGTGCTCATGGCCGAAGGTAATTATCTTTTGACGCTCCCCATTGGCCGTCGGCCCCGGACCACCGAGGAACTGAGGAGTTACGTCCTGGGAAAAACCGAAGTTCCGCAGGAAGTGCCTGCCCAGGCACAGCCCGCCTGATCGGGAAACGCTGTCCGACCCCGCATCCGGATTCCCTTCGGCCCTCGACAGTTGGCTGAGTTCGCTATAATGCAAGGAGGGTTATCACGATCCGACCCGAAGCATCTTCGGGAGAGGCACATTGGCCAGCCTTTTTGCGCGGCTTCAGGCAGAACTTTCGGCAGGAAGACTCGACGAAGCGGAAGAAATCCTGGCGGCGCTGGAAAAGAGCAGCGCAGATCGTGACGCCGCTCTGGGCCGGCTGGTGCTGGCCATCCGTCGCCATGACAGGGATGCCCTCGAACGCCTGGCGGCAAGCAACAGGGCAGACTTTCTGCGACGCGAGCCCAAGCTTCATCTCTTACTGGCGCGAGCCCTTCGGCATACCTTGGGCCTTGCCGCCGCTGCTCCAGAACTTGAATCGCTGTGTGCTAATCACACGCTTTCTCGCCGCAGCCGCATTCGTCAGGAAGCGTGCGCCCTGGCGCATTTGGCGCGATTGGGGCAGGCGTCTCAAAGCGTTGAATTTCCCCCCGTCGCGGAAGCGATCTTTGAGATCAAGCAAGGCCTTCCTATTGTTCAGGCCTCTCTGAACCGCCTGAAACCGCAATATTTCATTCTCGATACCGGGGCTCCCAGTTCCATTTTGAATCGCTCCTTCTGTGAGCGCGCTGGCATTGCCTGCCCCGAGAAGCCGGCGCGGACCGTGCGTGATGCGGGTGGCAACCGGCTCGGCTTGACGCCTTTGTGCATCGAACGTCTTCAATTGGGAAGTCTGAGCATTCGCAACTGGCGGGTGGAAGCCGCCACGCTATCCGCCAACTTCAAGGTAGCAGGCATCTTGTCGCCGTTTGACGCATTTCGCGGCTATGGATTCGAACTGGATTTTAAAAGCCGCGCGCTGCGGGTGTATACGGACTCCGCCCTGACGGTGAAGCAAGCTCAAGCCGCGGACAAGCCATTCCAGGCTGTTGGCCTTGTTTGGGATGGCGGTAAGTGTTTTGTCATGGCATCGGTGAATCGCCGCGCGCAGGGATGGTTTTTGCTGGATAGCGGTGCGGCTGGCAACCTGATTACCCCCGAAGTGGCAAGGACTGTCGAGAATAGCTTTTCTCTTGAACAACGCTTAAGAAGCCCGGTTGCGGCAGGTCGGATGGAGGTCTTTCAAGGTTTCGCAGGCACATTAGCCGTAGAAGGCGCTGACGAGATGCAGACCGATTTTACGATTGTCAAAATGCCGCACGACCCGGACGACATCATACCCCTTAAACAACATGGCGTGATCGGCGTCCCTTGGATGGAAGGCCGTCGAATATTCTTCCCTCCCGACGGACACCAACTATACGTCGCAAAGCTATGAGTATAGGGGCATGCGGCGTTCGCATCTGTGTAAAAAGCGCTCTTGTTGCGGCGGTGTCCTCACCGCCGGCCCTTATTTTCTATCGCTTCGGCGATGGGGACATCGCCGCTACAGCGAATTTCCCCGCTTTCTCCCGCAGACTCACCTGAAGCAGGCATCGTGCGCGCGGCGCGCGCCGCGACGACACGGCGAAAGGGAATTACGAATCGCCAGCCAGATTAATTGTTCGCCTGCTTCTTCCCTTCCCAGGTTCCCTTCTCGCCTGTATTCGTCGTGTGCCAGGCGCCTACCAGCCTGCCATTCTGATAGTCCGCAGTGAGAATATAGGCCGTATCAGCGCCGTTAATCTGGATGCGCAGATGGTGACTCTTAAAGCTTCCTGAAGCGATGTCGGCGTCTCCCAGGGGTGAGGAGACTGAGCCGGTCACGTTTTCGCCGTTTTGTTGAAGGTCCAAAGTGAAGGACATATCGCCCTGCGATCCGCCGTGCGATTGACACTGCCATGTGCCGGTCAGAGGAGCCTGCGAAGACTCCGCAGCCGCGCGCGGCAGAATCGCCAGGCACGAGAACGTAAAAACAGCAAGACATGCTGCCAAGATCCGTTTCATTCCAACCCTCCTTATGCAATTCATGAAATCCGCCGGAACAGCGACTTTAACACGATTGACTATAATCCAAATCCAGCCCGCTCTGCCAGTTTTTTAGCGCCCCCGTTATGGATTCAGAACCAGAAGCGCCATGTGGCGTCCACCAAGGCATGAGTGAAGGCGGAGGCAGAAAGCCGCCTCCGCTCGCGATAAGCGTTGCCGTAGAACAGGCCTGCAACCGTGGCCATGATGCAATATCGCCAGTTCGGCACAGGCGGATGGTGAAAGTGTGATGCGCCAAATACTACCGACGCAATGATCAGGGCCTTTCTTCCTCTTCCCTGCCCCTCGAAACTCTTTTCCAGGAAGTTCTGCAGAATGCCTCGGAACAGAAATTCTTCTGGTATTGCTATCGTAATGTATATGCCAATAAAATCGACGGCAAAGCTCGCCACTGAAGCATGACCGTTGTGAAAGTGAATGAAGTGAAGAACGTAGCCCAGCGGAATGCCGACAATGGCAAAACCCGCAAAATTCGCCAGGCCGTGTATGAAATCCTGCTTGCGGAGCAACAGGCGATAGCCTACGTCCTGCAAGTTGCGAACGGCCAGGAAGGCATAGCCTCCGGCGCAAACTGAATAAAGCGGGCGGAAGAAAGGAGCGCCGCCAAAGGCAAACCAGATGCCGTGCAGCCAGCCGGCGGAAACCGGGGCGCCAAGCGCCAGCATGGCCGCAAAATCGCGCCAACCGACACGCGTCGCCGCGCGCAAGCGGTCAGGCAGCAGGAGCAGTGTGGGAACCAGAATGTAGGCCGTCAGCTTTCCCACTCCTCGCCACGAAAATGTTTCTGAGCCGAACGCTTCGATGAAATATGGAAGCAACAAGGGAAGCGGGAGAACGATGGCGTCGCGCGTTGACTGGGCAGCCTGATGCCGAAGCCATTTAACCATGCGGGAGTCCGTGAGGGCTGCAAAGGCTCCAAGCGTGAGGGCCAGCGCGAAGAGCTGCGCGAAAAGATGGCCGGGCTGATGCAGAGGCATCTCCAGGCTGATCACGCCCTCCGCCAGAACGGCTAGGGCTGCCAATCCCAGAATGGCAAGCGCGAGCCTTTTCATGGAAATTCCTTTACGGACTCGAAAGATTGTCCGTTGCTGCACGGGGCTGATGCGGGCGTCAATGGCGGCTTACGACGCCGCCCGCAGGCTGCTCGAGGGTTGCCGAAGCCAAATCCACCTCATCCAGAGGAATGATGCGCACCAGGCCAAATTTCTTCAAGTCTTTCTTGAAGTTCTGAGCGTTGCCGACCAGCACAATCTCGGCCGTGCGTGGATTGAAGTACTCGCGCGCAGCTTGCCAAACGTCGTTTTCCGTCAGGCTACGGATTTCCTGCGGGTAGCGGCTCCAATAGTCCAGCGGCAAGCCGTCGATGAGAAGCTTCAGCAACTGCCCGGCAACCTGCTGTGAAGTTTCAAAATCCAGCGCCATATGCCCCACCAGATAATCCTGAGCCACCTTCAACTCTTCAGGGCGAATGGAATGCTCGCGCAGGCGTTTCATCTGATCGAGAATCAGCTCCACGGTCTTGAGCGTCTCGTCGGTGCGCGTCGAGGTCTTTACTTCCCAGGCGCCCGCATCACGATAACAGAGGAGTTCGCTGGATGCCGTATAAACCAGCCCCCGACGGCTGCGGAGGACGCTAAATAGAAGATTCTCCGCCGGCCCGCCGAGCACCTGATTGGCGATCGTCAGCGCACCGTAATCAGGACTCGCCCGGCTGATGGCGGGATGGCCAATGCGAATTTCTGTCTGGACGGCATGAGGGTCATCGATGACGATCACCTGGCGTTGGCCAATGCTCGCTGATTCCGGTTGTTGTGCCATGCCCTTCAGCGGCACATTCGTCTGAGCAGGACTCACCCTACGGGTCTCTTCTTGAAGGCTCCCGTTCGCCCACCCGCCGAAAAATTTCCGGGCAAGGCTCATGGCTCGATTCGGGTTTAGATCCCCTACTGCAATCAGGATGGCATTGGAAGGGCGATAATACCGGGCATGAAAGGCGTGAAGGTCGGCCGGCGTGAGGCGTCGTATGGATTCTTCCACCCCGTCGGCCGGATGACTGTAAGGCGTTCCCCAAAAAGCTACTCTCTCAAAGAGTGCGTCAGCCAGATACTGCGGATCATGCCGCAGAATGCTGAGCGCGGAGAGGGTCTGCCGACGGATGCGTTCAACCTCGTCCGGAGCGAAGGCGGGGCGGATGATCATATCGGAGAGCAGATCGAAAGCCAGCGGCGTGTGGTCGCTCAAGACGCTGAGACTGGCGTAAGAATCATTCCACTCGGCTTCGGTATCCAGGCTTCCGCCCGCGCCGTCAAGAGCCTCCGCCATCTCGAAGGCGCTTCGATCCGTGGTTCCTTCATTCAGCAGCGACGCCACAAACTGCGCCGTGCCCGGGAACCCGGGCGGATCGGCCTCGGCTCCGGCGCGAACAGCAAGCGTCAGCGTGACGATCGGAAGGGTGTGGCGTTCGAGGATGACGACCTTTAGACCATTCGAAAGGGTTTCAACCGCCGGCGTCGGCACCGCCACCGGCTGCGGGGGCGGCACAAGCGGCGGCAGTTCGCGCGTAAGGGGCCGCGCTGTGGCTGCAAGGCCGAGCGCGAAGAGGAAAAAAAGAAAACGCCAGGGTCTCATGCGCTGTTTGATGACAATACTATGAACTTTGTCACCCGCGCCACCACCATCTTTCACATGGCGCTGCTTTTGAAATAATAAGACCCTGGCGCGATCTGAAATTGAAGGAAATCTTCCGCCTGCGTGGCTTTTTCGATGAGCGGATTCTTGAAGAATTGCCGCCTATTGTAAAGCGCCTGCTCGTTCACCCAAACGATCGGCTCGGTTTTATCGAACGGAAGCCGCATCTGAGCCTTGACGCCTTCCGGAACGGTTACATAAACCTCGGTCATCTTCGCAGCCGGATTGCGCTGCCAGCGCACCCGGATAGCTCCGAAAGGCGTCGGCGCTTCTCCCTCCGCAAACTCAAGCCCGCTGTAGTGAGGCGCGATCAGAGCTTCCTGAAACCCTGGCGCGAGGGGCTCCACTCCCAGAATGTAATTCACCACGTAAGGTGCCGGCCCGCTTGAATAGGTGATCGTGCGCGCCGCCATTTCGCGCGTGTAGCCGGGAATCGGATGTACATCCTCGCCCGGAATGTTCCAGAGCTCCCAGTAAACGGTTGCTCCGGCGTTGAGAAACGAACTCCAATAGCGGCAGATCGCCGAAACAGCATCGGTGTATCGCCCGGCCTGTGCGAAAGCTTCCAGGACGCTATACATGAACCAGGGACTGGCTTTCCCGGGCCGCAACTCCGAGCCTGTGGCGGACTGGAACACTTGCTGGCGATACCGTTCAGGCACGACACCGTATTTCACGGCGAGAGCGCCGGCGAACTGAGAGGGAGCTTGCCGCTGGGGCTTTTCATAATAGCGGCCTTCATCGGCGTCGAAAAACACTTCCTGAATCGTTTCGCGCAGCGAATCCGCCTGCCTCTCGAAACTCTTCCGGATGACTTCTTCCCCAATGAGATGAGCGCAGCGTTCCACGGAGCGGAGAAAGTTGTAATAGATCAGGTTCAAAGTCGCCAGTTCACCTGGCGCCGGGTTATTGACGTACGGATATCCCCAATCAATCACCAGCCACATCCTGGGCCAGTTTTCAGTCGTGATCAATCCCCGTGAAGTCGTATGCTTCCTGAACCATTTATTGGCCTTCTCCATCGCGGGGAGCAGGTCGCTGACCAGCTTGAGATCGTTGAAATAGAGGCCGCATTTCCACAAGTCGTCCGCCAGCCACATGGTCTGCTCCGGCAACTCGATTCCGAGATTTCCGGGATAAGGAAATTGCATGCGGCCTTCGTCATTCTGGCCCAGAGCAATCTGCCGGAGATAGTAGCGCATCATGGGCGGATCGGAAAACACAACCAGATTCATGGCGGGCCAGGCCAGGTCTGACCACTGCGCGTGCTCGCGCCACGCCGAGCCGCAATAGCCCCAATGCGTGTTGACGCGATGCGTCCATTTGCTGCCCGAAAAGATGCGGTCGAGCACGGCGTTTGACGAACGAAACATAGCCTCCTGCATGAAGTGGTAGCGGCGTTCGATCGTCCCAACCTTCCGGATCGTCAAAGGCTTCATCGCCCCACGAACCGTGAGCTGAATATAGCGATATCCATTGTAATCGTTCCGCTGCCACGCATTCCGGCCCGGGCGCAGCGTGATGCGATCGGTGAGATTCGTCCGCTCGTTTGGCGTGATTTCACGGGAAGCGAGCACGCGCCCGTCTTTCAGATATTCTGAGATTGAGACATCAACGGTTGCGCCCTCACCGCCCTCTGCCTCAAAAAACGGGCAGCCCAAAACCATTCGGCCCATGTCGAGAACCATGGCGGCATCGCGCCCGTCGACGGGAGTTTCGACCGAGGCTTCAGGATGGTTCGCGCCAAGCGATGAGAGGTTTTCGAGCCTGACGGTTTGAATGGACTGGAATTTCTCGGCATTCACCTGGAGAGCCGGCATCGGAAACTGCGTTTGTCTTTGGACTTCCGCCGCGCCTGCGACGCTCGCCACAGGCATGAAGACTTCATCAATCTCACCCATTTCGCGCTGAACCAGGCCTTCTGTGTCGCGCTCAGCAAGCTCGATCGCGGGTCGCCATTGCGCGTCATCAAAGCCGATCTCGTTCCAGCCTACAGGCTCCCTGCGAAGGTCGGCGATTTCAACATAATGCAGTTGGAAACTTTGCCTGGGCGCATCGCGCTGCCAAACATCTGAGACGAGGCATCTCCACTCAGAATGGGTATCAAGAGCAATTTCCCGGCTTCGATCATGTATTTTGCCCTGTAGCAGAAACCATCCTCGCTCTTTTCTGGTGTCTTCAGTAGCCGTTGCCAGGGAATAAACGCGGGCGGCCATCACGTTGCGGCCCTTGCGCAAGTAAGGCTGGATATTGCGAAGGTCGAAATAACGGCGTCGCGGGTCGGATATGGGCGGGCCAAATCCCACCTTGTGACCGTTCACATAAAGCGCGTATTCCGTGCAGGCCGAAACCTGGACTGGAGTCTCGGCGCGCGGAATTTCTTCCAGAACGAACGTCCGACGAAAATAGACGTACGTATTGGGTTCAAGGCCGTCCGGCGTTGCCCAGATGCGCCTGGCGCTCCATCCATGCAGCTCGCGCGAGTGAAGAGCGCCCTCTGAAGCAGAGCCTGAATTCTGTTCGGCGCTGGCGACTCCACGGGCTGTGAAGACCGCCGCTCCGATCTTTACAAAATCGCGTCGCGTCACGTTCAACCACACGAAGCTCGCGGGAAATTCAAAAGGAAGGGCTCTCACAGCCTCGGAGGGAGGGGTAAGGCTGTGAGAGCGGGGTACAGCAAGGTGAGACCTCGTCAGAAAAGGAACTTGCCTTCGATCTGAAACTGCCGGGGCGTATTGGCCTGACCGCCAATCTGTCCGAAACTCGTGGAGTTGATGGCGATGGAGGGCGCGTTAAACTGGACGCGGTTAAAGGCATTGAACGCGTCCACCTGAAGCTGGAAGCTCATGTTTTCCCTGATCTTAATGTTCCGCATCAGCGCGAAATTCTCATTGAATCCCCAGGTGTTGCGCAGAACTGGATAGGCCAGCGTGCGCGGCGTGTTGCCAAACGTAAACGGCGCCGGTTCCGCAAAGGCGTTGATGTTGAGATACTTGGGAGGATTTGCCCCCAGGAGATCACCGCTTCCATAGCTGCCGTTGATTCTGATCGGTCCCTTAAAGCCCGGTGCATAATCCGCATAGCAGCCGCCCGTGTAAGGCACGTCGCAGTTCGCGCCCACGGCTCCCTGCGGCGTTCCCTGGACGTATTGTTGAATTCCGGAAAATTGCCAGCCGCTCACGAGGGCGCTGACCACTTTGTTGCTGCTCCCTAG
This sequence comes from Acidobacteriota bacterium, assembly GCA_902812415.1. Classification (GTDB taxonomy): domain Bacteria; phylum Acidobacteriota; class Terriglobia; order UBA7540; family UBA7540; genus RH2-MAG17b. Next base: position 52,027 of record CADDZJ010000007.1, on the reverse strand, counting down.
CTTGTGGCCTGCACCAAACGGAAGTTCGTAAACATAGCTGATTACCAATTGGTTCGGAATGTCCTGCAAGCCAACCGCCTTTTCTAGCCTGTTGTTGTAAGCCGTGCGGCCGTTAGCGCCGAAAAAGCCGCCCAGGTTCGAGCCGGCATCGTCAATCTCCTTGCTGAGGGTGTAAGAAACCAAAAATGAGAGGCCGTTGGAGAACCGCCTCTGAATAGACATTTGGAGCGAATTGTAATTGCCATTTCCAATATCACCCCACGGGTCGCCGATGCCGGAATACTGCGGGAAAGGCAGCAGCATCTGTCCGATGGTCCCGACAAAATTGGAGTAGGGCAAATGAACGCCAGGGAACATGGCTTGCGCGGCGGCAATGTTGGCGGGGGTTGCGTCAGCGCGAAGCAGGTTCCCGAGCGCCATATATTGCGGCAGGATTTGGTCTGAATAGATTCCCCGGCCAACGCCGGTAGGCAGAAAATGGCTGTTGCTGGCCGAGTAGGCCGCCGTCAACACGGTTGAAGGTGAAAGTTCACGTCCGATCGTGAAGTTCCAGTTCTGCATCATCGGCGACCGGCCCGCAATGTCAGGCGCGTCGTAGGTTAGACCTCCGCCGGAAGGCGTGGTCGTGTTGAAGCCGGTATTCAGAGTGGGATCGAAAAACGGGGCAGGCGTAAACGGAGGAAAGCCATTGTTCCAGTTAAACGCCGGTGAGATACCGCTGTTCAAGCTGCTGAAAGAAGGGTTAGCTTCGTATCCGGTGATGCCGGCGCCCTGGCTGGTGGCATTGCCCCCCAAAGCGCCTGCCTTGGTGTAATAGATTCCGTAGGCGGCTCGGATCACCGTCTTGTCATTCAATTGATAGGCAAGACCGATCCGCGGCCCGAAGTCCTTGTAGTGGGTTTGCACCCGAGTGCGGCACTCGCAGCTATCCGGGCCGTGACCCGCAAATTGCAATGCGCCCGGATACCCGCCGACCGCCGGGTTCGGTTGCGTGATGCTCAGCCAGGACTCGCGATTGTAGACTTCGACCATCGGCGTTGGAACCTCATAGCGAAGCCCCAGGTTCAGGGTCAAATGAGGCGTCACCTTCCAATCGTCCTGAGCATAGAAGGCATAGTCCCGGTAGCGCGCGCCAGTTTCTCCAGCGGCGTTCTGCAAGAGGCTGCCATTATCCACCAGGCCGAGTAGGAAGCTGGCATAGGCGTTTCCAGTCGACGAGAGCAGCGATCCTGTGGGGTCAAAGCCAGCCGTCTCCGTATTGCTGAAATTAAGCCCAGTAATAGCGCTTTCACCCGTTGGCTGCTCGCTGTTTTCCTGTTGGAAGAGGATCTGGCCCCCGAACGTCACGCTGTGCTTGCCATGCACCCACTGCACGTTATCCTGAACCACATAGCTGTTGGCCACATCGAAGAAAGACCTTGAGAAGCCGTCTTGAGCCCATGCGGTGGGAGAGTCGGGGCCACTGAAGGCGATGGACGGAAACTCTTCGGATGCCTGCCCCGGAGGGAGCCCTTTAATGCCAGCCTTGGTCGCATAATCCCCCTGAATCGTCGGGTTGACGAACGGAGTATAGAAGCGGTTAAAGGCGAAGCTGAAGACGTTCAGAACGGTTGGGCTGAACGCATAAGTGTCCCCAAATTGATCCAGCCACGTGACCAGCGAGCTGTACCGCGAACTCGCGTAGGGCAAGGGCAATTCGGGACCGCCGTTGGGAGGCAGACCGACTGGGAAATTACGGCCCCACTGCGTGATCCCGTAAAGGTGATTCTTGTCGGAAGTCGTCGCATCAATCTTCACGGTGTAGTCATTCTGGTCTGTCCCGGAGGTGAACGCGTTCAGGAAATTGTTCTGAAGATTAGTGTTGATCGTAGCTGGCAGGAACGATTGGAGGTACTTCGAGATGGAGGAAATATCGGCTTGCGGAATAATGTTCCCTGGAAACGCCGTCCGCGTGCAGGATGTCCCGGCGCTGTTGCAGACCGTGGTGGTGGGGTCGTAAATCTGCGTGGGAAGTGCGCTGAAATCGCCGTTTCTTTCAGCTTCTGTTGGCAAGCTGTAAAAAGAGGGGACTGCGCCCTGGCGAAGGCGGTACCCATCATAGTTTGCAAAGAAAAAAAGGCGATTCTTCAGAATGGGTCCCCCGAACGAGCCGCCAAACTCATTCTGAATTTCGAGTGGTGTTTTGGCGGAGAAAAACCCGCGCGAGTCGAGAGATGTATTCCGCAGGAACTCATAAGCATCGCCGTGAAATGCGTTCGTCCCCGATTTGAAAACATAGTTTTCAACCCCCTGCCCCTGATAGTAAGCAGGGATGCCGTTGGTGAGCACCTGAAATTGATCCACCACTTCCACCGACGTTCCATTCACCAGGTTGCGGAAGTCGCCCTGAAGCTCAGACGTGGTGACCGGCAGGCCTTGAATGTAGATCTCTTTGGAAAACGCTTCGCCGCCATTGATATTCCCTACAAACCCGCTCCCTGACTGAACTCCGGGAAGCAGATAGATGAAACTCTCAGGATTCTTCGGGCCGCCGTTCATGGCCAGCGGAAGCGAAGTGTAGGATTTATTCGAAATCGTGACGCCCAGGGTTCCATTGGTGGTATCCAGTTGAGGAGGAGCCGCCGAAACCGTGACTTGCTGAGTCGTTTGGCCTACGCTGAGCACCATGTTGAGACCTACGACGGAGAGCGCATTCACCGTCACATGCTCCTGAACCTTGGTCTGGAAACCCTTCTGGGAAACCGTGACGGTATACTCTCCGGGCGGGAGCGGCGACAGAACATAAAACCCGGCATCCGTCGTCTGGCGGGTCGTCTTCACACCCGTCGCAACATTGGTTGCGGTGACCGTGGCCCCAGGAACTACGGCTCCGGTGGGGTCGGTAACGGTTCCCTGGATGACGCCGTTCCCCGCAACCTGCGCCAGCAGCGCTGTGGTCGATAGAAGCGCCATCGCAATCAAAATCAGAAAGCCAAGCTGAATCCTGTTGCCGGTGCGCATAATGACTCTCCTCTTCTTCTTTCGTTCCAAGTCGTCAGCCATCAGACAAGATGCAAATATGCTTCTTGTACACCATCACTGAGATTTCGTCAAGTGAGTTGATTTTTTTAGATTATCACTTTGAATAATTCTTAGTAGAGAGAAGAGCCAGCAGATTGCTGAAAAACTTCAACAGCCTGTCATTCCGAAAAACCAAAAACAGTGATGAGTGATTGGTGGTGAGTGAAAACCCAGTCCGAAATTCCGGTTGATTTTGCTTATCATTCATCACTTTCCACTCGTCACCGCCGTTGAGATTCCTCGTGGAGTCTATCCCGAGTCGAAATGCAGCGATTCTTCCGCTTCGCTGCGCTCGGCGTCAGAATGACAGGGGACGGAGTCGGAGTGAGAGCCCAAGAACTCTCACTGCGGGTCTGCGCTGACGCTCGTAAATGATTCGTGCCAGCGATCATCCCAGAGACTGGGGAAGGAATTCTTCACGTAGGGGTGACGCAGGATTTCACTCTCATCCAGTTCCAACCCAAGCCCGGGCCGGTCAGAGAGGTGAAAAGCTCCCTGGCGAATCGGATTCCAGCCCTGCACCAGAGCATCGCGCCAGGGAGCGTCGAATTCGCCAAATGCTTCCTGAATATTACAGTTCGGAGTGCTGAAGTCGAAGTGCAACGCAGCCGCCAGAGCGACCGGACCAATCGAGCAATGTGGCGAAACGGTCAGCTCCTGAGCCATCGCAATGGAAGCGATCTTTTTACTCATCAGGACGCCGCCGCAATGCGCGATGTCCATCTGAACAATATCAGCCGCTCGCTTTGAGATCAGCCGGTAAAACTCCGGTAAAGTGTAGAGTCGTTCGCCTGCCGCGATGCGGATGCTGGTCTTGCTTTTTATCTCGCTCAACAGATCGACCTGATCCGGGCTGATTGGCTCTTCAAACCAGGCGAGATGATAGGGCGCAAGGGCACGGGCAATCTCAACCGCGGTCTCCACATTGAAGCGGCCATGTCCTTCAATCATCAATCCGATTTCATCTCCCACCGCCATGCGGATGGCATCGAGGATTCTCATCACCCTCTCAAGACCTGCCCGGGATAATTCTTTCCATGCCACGCCGAAGGGGTCTAGTTTGAGAGCCGTATATCCCTTGTTGACGACGTTTTTTGCGCGCTCGGCGTAATCCTCCGGAGAGCGAGCTCCGCCATACCAGCCATTAGCGTAAGCGGGCAGGCTTTCATGACATCGGCCGCCAAGAAGCTGATAAAGCGGCTTGCCGCAGTCCTTGGCGATGATGTCCCACATAGCAATTTCAACACCGCTGATCGCTGTCATGGCCGTTGCGCCGCCCTGATATTGGTCCCGAATCATGCGGCCGACCGTGGCCTCTACATCAAATGGATTAGCCCCAATGACATAATGCTCCTCCAGGAACTCATGGAGAAATGTCCGAACCGTCTGCTCCTGCCATTCGAGTGACGCTTCGCCGATGCCGGTGATCCCGCAGTCGGTGCGGAGGCGGACGAAAAGGAAATTCCGCATTCCGGCATTGGCGAGGAAGCTTTCAAGTTTGGTGATCTTCATCTTCGTGGACGCATTCGTAATTCCAGCTTGTTACTTTCCCGCACCAACTGATGGATTCCCGCTTGCGCAAGAATGACGGCGCTCCATGATGTTAAACCGCGCGGGAATGCGCACAACAGTTCAATGCCCATGAACCTGAAAAGAATCCACATAAATTTTGTGGCCCGTCGCGAGCATATTCTTAAGATTCCGAGCCACAATCAAAAGCGTGTGCTGGCCAGGCTTGACCCACGTCTTCTCGAAAACAGGAACTTGCCACCCGCCTTGAGCGTCATCACGGAAGCGATGGAAATCAGGGATGTAAGTATCCACGCGCGCTTCAAGCTGGCCGTCAACATAGACATCCGCCATCCCGCAAGCCGGGCAACGCTTCCCGACCCAGGTAATTCCATCGCCGTGAAACACGTATTCCGCCGCATCCCCATCATGGCTGGTCCAGCTTGCACTCTTCCCTGACGCGCGCCGCCACCCCTGGCTATGTTTCCAGCCGGAGCCTGAGTATTCAATTCCCTGCCCCGGAGAATCTTCAACCACCCGAAATTCCTCCTTGCCCACTTGCAAACCATCCACCAGGATCCAGTTATCCGAAGAGCGCCAGTTGTGATCTCCCCGAGCTACAATCTTTACCGCGTGCTGGCCGGTTGAAGGGAAAGTTCTCGAATAAAGCGCCACATTCGGAATTTCGTCGGCGTCATAAGTATCCACGACCTGGTCCAACTTGCCATCTATATAAACATCTGCTCTTCCCATCGCGCTTCCAAGGCGTCCATACCAGGTGAGACGGCTACCAGTAAAAGTATACTCGACGGCGTCTTTGGCGGTGCGCGTGCGCGATTGCGTGCCGTTGAAAACCGCCCACACGTTTCGCTCATGCTCCCATCCACTGCCGGAGTACTTCAAGGCGTTATCCGCATCATCGATCACCTGCGCTGGCGCAGTCGCGGCGCCTCGAGCGGTCGCTTTTCCGGAAACGTTGCCGCTGCCATCGACCGCGGCCACTTCGTATTGAGCGGCCAGATCAGCCCCCGCAGAATGATCAAAATAATAGTTACCCTTCGCGACCTTATCGATGGCGACGCCATTGCGAAAAATCCGATAATAGGAAATCCAATTGTTATCCGTCGCCGACGCCCAACTCAACTCTACCCCGATATAGTCCATATTCGTGCCGATCACCTTCACGGTCTGCTGCGGCATGGTGGGAGGTGTTTTATCGACTGCGCTTCCAGGGTGCATCGGCAAGTTGAAATAAATCAATTCGCCATCCGGCACGCTGGAAAACGAAATGCCTTTCGTCACCAAATCGGAACCCAACCTTTCCTCGGCGCCTTTGGTCTGCTGATAAGAAACGTTATAAGTTGTTCCAGGCAGCAGGCCTTTGGGAAAGATCGTGACGCGGGTTTTGGGAGCATGCGCCGGCATGATGACGCCCCGCAGGTTATCACGGCTCATACGTTGCAAGTACCAACTGGGGTCGTCTCCCCTTACCCTGGGGTGATAGACTTTCACCCAGCGGCCCACAACACCTTCATGACCGAGATAGTGGTAGATGTCAATCAACTGCCGAAGGCCCTCGTTTTTGGCCGGGTCGAGCGTGTCACCGGTCATCCCCATAGCGCTCCAGAGCAGACCGTACCAACTCGCCTTGTCAAATTTGTCGGGATTCCAGACGTCGGGCATATCCAGCACCTTGTCGGGAGGGAAAAGATACGAGGCGTAGTGGTTCAGAAACCGTCCCACACAGCCATCGGAGTATTGCCAGGCCGTCGCCATTCGCAGAACCTCGTAGCCCAGATCGTTCCCGCCGCCATTGCAGCCGTGAAAGGCGCTATGAGGGTTTTGATCGAGGAATGACTTCAAAAGTCTCCGGAAGTTGTGGTCCTGGGCCAGCATGGGAGTGTAATCCCCATTCACCGGGTGGAGGGGAGCATCATCCTTGCGCCATTCAAAATCGCCCCACTGGCGAACCTCGTCATTGAGCGCCTTTAGTTCCCAATCGATGACGCCTGGCTTGGACTGGTCAAGCAGGTACTCTCCCGCAAAATTGCCGCCTTTGTAGATCATCCAATCAGGATGATCGGTGACCACTTTCGATCCTTGCTGCGCGTCGTAAACAATCGTGTAGATCGTCCGCCGCATGCCGTATTTGGCAAGATACCGCCCTCCTTCAAAAAAATCGGGACCGTTCCAATCGCCGGCAATGCCCCACCAGCCGTAGTCTCGCCAGTAAATGTCCGCGCCTACGTAGCGCATCTCATCGGCCATGCGGAACATCTTGCGAAAGGTTGAGATAGGATCCACGCCCATCCCGGGATGTTTCGGATCCAAATCTGAAGCGCCATTCCACCAATAGCCCAGCATCTGAACGCCTGGGAAGTAGCGATTGCGCGTGTAGTCCCACTTGTAGCGATACTGATAGTCCAGCAGTTCGTTCCCCATGTCGTCCAGACCTTTCTCAAGGACTCCGGTGAAAGCCCAGGGAGTTTCAATCGAGGCTCCGGCGGGAAGGAGCTTCCGATATCCCGAAACCAGCAGGCCCACATAAACAGGACCGCCTCGATAGTCCCCCACGTAAGAACCCCATCGGCCAAGATAATCCCATCCCACATAGACACCATCATGAGTCTTGCGGTCAAAGTAGACTTGAATAGGCGCGTACGTCGAGTTTCCCATTGTCGGCCAGCCTTTCGGGCAGGGTTTTCCCGGTAAACATTCCGGAGGATCGTTCGCATCGAAGTGGCGGGCGTAGGTGGGCGTAAGAGGCTGAGCCTTCAGAATCCAACTTCCCCAGAAGCACATTCCTCCGGTCATGTAAGAGAAATCGATGTCGGAAGCTTCGTTCTTCATCACACGCATTTCAAGAAAGTAAGGGTCGGCCAGAGTTTCATCGTGTCCTGAGATGTTCCTGACGGTAAGCGATTCCTGGATGATGCTCTCTTCAGGATAAATGATAAAGTTTTTGGAGACCTCAACATCGTGGTCGCGCAAAATGATTCTGAAAAGCAACTCTCCCTGGCGGAGCGTTTCGGTGCGGGCTCCCACAAGAGTCCAGTTCTCTGATTGCCCACTCACTTCGCTTCCGTTCAACTCGAATCGAAATGGGTCTGAAGCGCCTTCCAGATATTCGTGACGAGTAACCTCATTTCTGAAGCTGACCAAATCAAGATGGCCATTTTCAAAGCGGATCTTCTTCTCGACCTTCGCCGCGCCAAACGTCCAAGTGTCGCCTGCTTGTCGGACGTAGGCGTCGCCAGAGCGCGCAAGCAACTCACCTTCCCCGCTGGCAGGGGCGCGCGGCACGGGGCCGGAATAAGAAATCCTCGCATTTCCAATGGCGGCGAAAATCCAGAGTATGATGAGCAAAAAAGCGCGTTTCATGAACCTGATCTCCTTGGCTCAAGCAGTGGGGATAAAATCCTGAATTCCCTCGTGATTGAAGAGGGATTCAGGGGAGTGGTTGGGGAGGAAGGTTATCAACCCTCAGTTTTCAGCGAAAGCTCTTGCTCGCGCCCCGCCGATAACTGAGAGATGACAGGCAACCACCCCCCTGTTCCCTCCGGGGAGATGGGAGACAAAAAAATCGTCACTCCTCGCGGCGAAAGGCCTCTAATCCTGCCGCGGCAGGAACCGCTGCTTCCTGCACTTTCCGCAAGAAGAGAGGCTGGGATACGCTTCGGCCCAGCGCCCGCGCGCGATTCCCAAACAAAGCATCATGGATAAAAGCAAAAGGAAAGGATGTCAACCTTGTTCAATTGCGTGAACAACTGGGAGATGGCAGGAAAAGAATAAAAAAGCCTGTCCTCTCCCGCCCCGACGTGAGAGGACAGGCCGCGAGGCGGTGGATGGGGTCTACCGAAAACTTGACTCATTTAGTGCAGGTCTTCCCCAACCTAAATGCCTTGTGTGGCGCACACAACCTATCTCGGGCTTTAACGTCATGTTGCGCCCTTCGCCTGTCATTCTGCCCTGAAAAATACGCCGATATTTCGGCACGCAACCCAAATACCTGCCCGTCTCGGCGTAATTTTCATCCTTCGGGATATCGCAAAACGACATGGCAGACTGAGCGAACGAAGAATTCCCGCATTTCGCTGAAAAAATTGCAGAGACCCTTCGCTACGCTCAGGGTGACAGGTCATCGACTTGAGCAATCGATTTTCGTCACACCTCGCTAAATCTGTTTCACTTCCTGACCGGCGGATAAATCAGCCTCCTCCGCAATGCCTAAGTTCCTGACTTCGGTGAACTCCCAGTTCACCTTCTTGCAGCGCTTGCATTTGGGCAGCTCTTTGATCCAGGTCTGCATGTAAGCATCATTGTCTGCCTGCAACTGGCCCGCTTCATTCTCATCTACGGTCTGCGTAATGACCCGGCCTTTGCACTGCGCGGACTTGCACTTCCAGACCGCAACCTTTGCAACCAACTGCACGGGCTCTTCAACTTCCTCATCCTTCGGTTCGTAATACTCCTCTGCAAGTTGCTGCAAGACACCGATATTGTTTCTGGCAACATCCTTCGCGTCTTTGCCCACTGCTACATTATTAAGGTTCTTCCCTTCCAGAATCTCGTACGTAGGGACCTTCAGATTGATCTTCGGGCGATTCCTTTTGCCACGCTGGCCGGGCTCGATGATGTAAAGAGGCCAGCCAGCCTCATGCTGGGTATGAAATGAAAACTCGTAGTCCACCTTGGGATTCTGCCATTTTTTGACGGCATTAATCTCCTCTTCGCTTAAATGCTCCTCGATGTATGCGTCATCTTTCAGAAAGTGAAAATACGTCGCCACCGTACGCCTCCTTTTGAGATTTACCAACTTTATTGAGAATTAGGGACGAAAGGTTCCTCGCCCATGCCGTCATTTGGCAAATCTAACCCCACGCGGAAAACCCCGTCAATAGCTCCAGGCCGCGCCCAGCCTCAGCCACCCGAGGGGAAGTTCGTTCGGACAAAGTTCAATGTATTGAAATTGCTTGACCCCCTCGCAACCAAGAGATAAACCAATCGACGCTGACCCAAGAGCGCACTGGGCGATAAAGAGATCAGGAGTCAGTAAAGGGTGTGCAGCAAGGCTTTCGTGCAGATGCTGACATCGCACCGAGGGCCTTCAGCGAGCGACATCAAGGCCTTGAGAGTGGAGGATTTAAATATGAAGAAGTTCTATCTGTTCGCTTTGATCATGATGGGGGTGATGATGGGAACCATCCTGTTTACACCGCCCCCTTTGCAGGCTCAGGGCCAACAAGGCTCTATTGAGGGCACCGTCAAAGACCCTTCGGGCGCAAATATTCCAGGCGCCAAGGTCACCATCACCAATATTCGCACCAACGTCAGCCAGACGGTGACGACCTCGAGTTATGGACAATATACCGCTCCTAACCTGCCACCGGGCATCTACAGGGTGACCGTTGAACATACGGGATTCAAGCGCGCCATCAAAGAGGATATCCGGGTGGTTGTTGGCACAGCTTCGGTGGCAGATGTTCAACTCGCGGTCGGCACAGTGGGACAAAGCGTCACGGTAGCCGCGCAAAGCACGCCTGTCGTTTCCACCACTGCCAATCTCGGCACGATTATCACGCCCAAAACAATTTCTGCTCTGCCTCTGGAGGTGGCGGGAAGCGCCCGGCAATTGGACTCCTTCATCTTTCTAACGCCTGGCGTCACTGGAAACACGTTCCAGAGCCAGGTTAACGGAGGACCTACGTTCGACCAGGAAATCCTGATCGATGGCCTCCCCTGGCTGAACTCTGATGAAGGCGGCTCGTTCCTGCAATTTCGCCCCCCTTTTGAGTCCATCGATGAGTTTAAAATGCAAACCAACACCTTCTCAGCGCAATATGGCCGCGGCACGGGAGTTGAAAACTATCACCTTAAGAGCGGGACCAACCAGCTTCATGGAGATGTTTTTGAATTTGTCCGCAACACGGTTCTGGACGCGCGCGGCTTCTTTGCCCCCACGCGGGGAATCGAGAAGCAAAATGAATATGGATTCACCGTGGGTGGCCCTCTTTATCTTCCCAAGATTTACGACGGCCGCAACAAGACGTTCTGGAACTTTACTTATGAAGGATTCAAGTTTCGCGGAGCCATTCGGACGTCGCTCATCACTTTGCCTCAACCTGCTTTCCTGAACGGCGACTTCTCGCAACTGAAGGATGCCAGCGGGAACCTTATTCCCATTTTCGATCCCGCTACGACGCGCTCCGATGGACGCGGAGGGCTCACCCGTGATCCTTTCCCAGGCAACATCATTCCTTCAGATCGGATCAGTGCAATCTCCCAGAAATTTGTGCCGCTCATTCCAACGGCAAACCTGCCCGGCCTGATCAACAATGCTCTTGTGGGCGTCCCCAGCGCCCCTCCTATCGATGAAGGGGACTGGCTGCTGAAAGTCGATCATTACATCGATGCTAAGAATGTTCTGCACGGCTCACTCACGCGAACCAGTCAAAGTTTCCCCGGGGCCTCGCCGCAAATTCCAGGTCCGTTGGGCGTTTTCATCGAACAGATTGTACCCAGCTGGCAGGGGCGTATTACTTACGATCGAATCTTTTCCAGCAATCTCATCAATACCCTTGGCGTTCAGTACATTCGGACGGTCACGTTCCAGATTCCCAGGAACCTGAATCAGAATCTCAGCACCCCCATTTCGCCCATCGGCGCGTCCTATCCTGCATTCGTTATTCCGGGGTATTTGAATTTTGGCACGGGCAGCAGCGAAAGCGACGCTTGGATACCCGGGTTTGGAATCGTGGATAATGTAGACTGGATCCAGGGCCGGCATACGTTTCACATCGGCATGGATCTCCGGTGGCAGGATGAGACCAAGCTGGCCAATACGGATTGGCCTGGCGTCTACGGCTTCTCGACTGCGACCACCTCCCTCCCCGACTCCCCAAACTTCACGATTTGGGGAAACGGGCTTGCCAGTTTCCTGCTAGGCTTGCCAAGTTCTTTCGTCCGCCAGAATATCATCGGCACTCACAACTATCGCACGGCTTATCGAGCCACCTATTTTCAGGATGATTTTCGACTGACGCCCAAGCTCACCCTGAATTTAGGCGTACGCTACGACGTTCCGGTAGGGGTCACCGAGAAGTACGACCGAATGGCTTTCTTCGACCCGAACGTGACAAATCCCAGCGCTGGAAATCGCCTGGGCGCAATCGTCTTTGCGGGCAATAAAGGAGGTCCGTTGGTAAGTCAGGGCGGAGCTTCACTGGGCTATTCCCGCATCGCAAATATTGACTGGAAAGAAGTGGCGCCCCGATTTGGTTTTGCTTATCGCCTCAATGATAAGACTGTTTTGCGAGGCGGATATGGCCTTACGTATCTTCCGGGCGGCGCTCTGTTTATGTGGGATGGGTCTACGGTTTCATCCTATCTCACCGGCTTCCGGACCACGCAAGACATCGTATCTCCCGACGGCGGCGTGACGCCCGCTCTCGCCTGGGATCAGGGCATTCCGCCTTTGGTCTTTCCCCCCTTTAATCGGAGCGTCGGCAACGGCCAGGATGTAAATTATATGGGGAGCGACGCTGGCCGCGCGCCTTACTTCCAATTCTGGAACTTCACCGTGGAGCGGTAATTGCCTTTCCAAATAGGTCTCCAGGCTTCCTATGTGGGAACCAAAGGGACTCGGGTGGATGCTAACATGGAAAATCTTAACCAGGTCGATCCTAAGTATCTTTCGCTTGGAACGCTCCTGAGTGAGGATATCTACTCGGCGGACGCGCGCGCCGCCAACATTCCGATCCCCTATCCGGGCTTCCAGGGATCGGTCGCGCAAGCCTTGCGCCCGTTCCCACAGTACGGATTTGTTGACAGCAATGCCCAACTCACCGGTAATACTCGATATGATGCGCTTCAACTTAGCGTTCAGAAGTACTTCTCGCAGGGTGTCTCCTTCCTGGTGAATTATGTTGTGTCGAAGACGCTGGATAACACCTCCAACTCCTTTGGAGCTTTTAATCCTTTCCCGGTGAACACTTATGATCGAAAAGTGGAGAAAGCTGTGAGTGTTTTCGACATGCCGCAACAGGTCACGGCGAGCGGCACTTATGAGCTGCCTTTGGGACCCGGAAAGAAGTTCCTGAATCATGGCGGGGTAGTTGGGAAAATCGTGGGTGGCTGGCAGCCTTCCTGGATTCTCAACTACCATAGCGGAACTCCCATTGGGATCGTCGGCGGGCCCCCACTGCCGCTCTTCAACGGCGGGAATCGGCCGAACGCGCTGCCGGGTGTTCCGACGATTGCTTTCCGCGGAGGAAGCTTCGATCCGGCGACGGATATTTATCTCAACGCCGCAGCCTGGGCTCAACCCTGCGCCTTCTGCATTGGCAACGGGCCTAGAACTCAGCCCAGCACGCGGACCTTTCCCTTTTACGACGAGGACTTCGCGCTGATCAAAACAACTCCTATCAAAGAATCGATGAGCATCGAGTTCAGGGCGGAGTTTTTCAATGCCTTCAACCGCGTGATTTTCGGCGGCCCAGACGGCAATGTGAATGACGTCCTGGGCTTCGGCCGAATCGGAGGACAAGCTGATATTCCTCGCCAGATTCAGTTTGGGTTGAAATTCAACTTCTGAGGTCGCGGAGGAGTTCTATATTGCAAGGTCATGATTTCTTGTTTTTAGCAAACATTTTGGACCTGTCATTCTGCCCTGAAAATTCTGACCCGGTTACCCCCGCGAAAGCGGGATTCCAGTCGTTGCCCGAGTTAAGAGAGAGTCGTCGCCCATGCAGGGTGACAATCTTCACCTGATCCCACATTTCAGGGCAAGGGCCAATTAAAAAAATCTGTCTCATTCTTACCATTTGTCTCCATCGTCTCAAATCGGCCTGCTATGTTGAGAGCTGTAGAGGCTCTACAAAAACAGTTTCGTTCAGTAGCCTTTAACAGGCAAACGGTTTCGTCGAAAGCCTTGGCGGTTAGAAGGCATGCCGGGGACCACATCCCCCGTCGTTTGGTGTGGATTATCACCAACTTTATTGTTGGCTCCCGCTGCTGGAGCGCCAGCAGCCGCTTTCTTCATCCAGCCCGCTGGGAGGAGAAAAAGCGTTCATGCGGCGGGCTGAGTCCCGGATGTCCGAGGCCTGGAGCCGTCCGGGAAAGATTGAAAAGGCCAGCCGGGGGTTTGTTCTTGCCCGTTCTGAGAACCTTCAGCCTAACAAATGTGAATGGGCTAAGCATGTTGTCTTCTAGCCGCCGAGGCTTTCGATGAAGATGCGCTGAACAAGCAAAAGGAGCGAGACTCCAGATTCAAGCGATTCGAAGCATCGTGCATTCCCTCCCCTTTCTGCCCGGTGCAATGCCCTGCCGGCGTTGACGTCTGCTTAATTCTTCTTCCCTTCCCGTCTCTTCACCGCAATCTCCCTCAGAGCCTCGCGCGCCTGGGCCTCCATCGCCGCACGCATCGCCTTCCAACGCTCCAAAGATATCTCTCGTGGAATTCGCATCTGGTCCAGTTCGCGTAAAGCTTTATTGGCATATTCCTCAGCTTGCTGCAGCAACACGTTTGCGTCCGGCCTTTTCCCAACTCCTTCGGGAATCGCGGAAGCCAGCGTCAGGAGCGTATTCACATTACCCGGTTGAAGCTTGAGTGCCTTCCTTCCCGCCTCGACCACATGATTCAGATCGTGTAGTTGGCGATAAGCTATCATCTGATACTGGAACGCCAGTCCGAGCAGTTCGGAATTCGGATACATCGCGGCAAACCGTTGCACATCCGCCACCGTTACCTGCGGGTTGGAATCTGTCATAATCTTCAGATACTGGTCCAGCTCCTCTTCCGACTTCGCCTGGGGAGCGTATGCCGGATCCAAAAGCGGCCCAAACTGCGCCCGTGGCGCGCGCGCCGCTCCCAACCAAAACACCGCCATCAGCAGAGCGAAGCCTGTTTGCTTCATCGCCTTCATCAAAATGATTAGCGCAGGTTTACTGCGGTCCATAAACGGTATTCAAATCTTGGAAAGTCTTCAATTGTGCCTGCGCCGCATCAAGGTTGCCAATCTTGCGGTAAAGTCGGGCGAGGCTATAGTGGGGAGCGGGATTGGTCGGATCTAACTTCGCGGCGTTTTCAAGCTCCACGATTGCATCCAGAGGCCTCCCCAATTGCTCGTCAACTCTGGCGAGCGTCACATAATTTGAAGGTTCTCCAGGCTCCAGTTCAACGGCTTTCCGCGCGAAATCCAGCGCGTGATGCGGGTCCTTTTGCAGCAAAAGCGTCGCCATACCCTGATAAGGCCAACCGAATCGCTCGCCGTCTTTCGCCGTCAACGTGATAGCCTTTTCGTAGCTCTTCGCAGCTTCTTCCCTCCGGTCGAGCATCTGCAAACAATAACCCTGATGGTAGAGCGCCCTCGCGTTATCCGGCTTCAGCTCAAGAGCCTTATTAAACAGCTCGAGAGCGCGCGAAAAGTTGTCACGTGTGGATTCGAAGTATCGTCCGAGGTAGTAAAAAGACTGGCTATCGAAAGGAGTCAACTGAGCGGCCTTTTCCATTTGCTGCTCGAACAGAAAATACTGATGAATCAGGTAATACGCCAGCCCCAGCGAAATATGGAGCGCAACCGTATTCAATCCCTGGCGTTCAGCTTTTCGGAAGGCCAGAATCGCGCCAATCACATTTCGACGCTGAAAATTTACGACTCCTTCCCAATAGTCAATCTTGGGATTATCGCCATCCTGCTGGGCCAATTGCCGAAGCGCTTGAGCAACTTCATCCCAGCGCTTTTGGCGAATCAAATCCTGCACATGCTCCACGGCAAGGTCGCCGGGCTGCGATTGGGACGGCGGCGCTTCGATTCCCTTGGCATGCCGTGCACCAAGAGCGCACAAGCAGCCTGGAAGCAACAGGAAAGCTGCTTCGAGAATCAGGCCCTGAATAATGTGTTTCATCTGCCTGCGCTCTCAATAATGTAACGCTCGCATTAGTCGCTGTCACTGACGTTGATCTCCCCGCCTCTTCACTTTAACGAATCCTGACGATCGGGCACGGCTTGCTTTCCTTTCGGGCTGTGCGCTGCGCTTTCCATCCGAGCAAAAATCGCATCCTCGGTCGCCGCCTGTTGAGTCAAACCAAGCCGGCGGTAAGCTCTGGCTAATTGAAAGTGTACCGTATCTTCTTCGGGGTCGAGCGCCACAACTTTACGAAAATCTTGAACCGCTTCCTCAGGCTTATTCAACGCCAGCAGGGCGCGGCCACGAACCATGAGTGCAGCAGGCAAGTCAGGTTTGAGTTCTAAAGCGCGGGTAGCAAGGCGGTCAGCTTGCCGAGGGTCTTGTTCGAGCAGCGCCAAGGCTGCGTGCCAGGCTGCCTGGTAGTTGTAGGGGTCTACCTGAAGCTCGCGCTGGAATTCCCGCAAAGCGTCGGAGAATTTGCCGTCCCGCCACAAGCAATGCCCCAGAAGGTAATGCAAGCCTTGCGCGTTCGGCGCCGCCGTGATGGCTTTGCGATAATGCTCGGCTGCCTCCTCAAACGCCTGCTTCGCTTCCGCCGATTTTCCCAGCAAAACCTCTACCAGATAGGAGTTGGGATTCGTCTTCTGCAACCGATCAAGCGTGGCCGCGGCGAGCTTCATGTAAGCCTCACCCAGGGTGTAGAGCACCTGGGCGTTTTGCGGCTCAGCGCGATCGAGATCTTCCAACATATGCGCTGCGGAATTCAAATCCCCCAACTCGAGCAGGCTGCGCGCAAGATAAAGCCTAGCATGCAAGTCCTTCGGATTGAGCGCCAAAGCCTGACTCAGTTCCTTTCGCGCAGCTTGAGCGTTGTTCGTCTCGAACAGAGATATACCTAGCAGAGCGCGCGAAGCAGCCATCTGAGGGTCTAATGCGAGCCCTTGCTTTAAAACCGAAATCGCCTCGGCGTACCGTCCCTGTTTGAAATAGAGTCTGCCCATGTTGTTATAGGCGGGAGCCAGTTTGGGTTCGAGTTTTAAAATGGCGCGATATATCTGAGCGGCGAAATCCAGTTGACCGCGCGCTTCAGCCGTGCGGGCCTGAACAGCGAGCTTCTGAATGGCGGATTCAGCGTCCTGCGCAGCTTTCAGTTGGACAGCCCCCAGGAAAACCAGACACCCCAGAATGATCAGGTGCCGGCGCGCGACGGCGCCGGATGAGGCGATCGGTAACGAACGCTTCAAGTCCGCTCTGCAACTTCGGGCGAACCGACCCGTATTCCTCAAGGAATTCACACAATTGCTGTTTCGGAATTCCACAGCTTCACAATCCATGATCTGCCGACGGCGTCTCCCCTGAACCAAATTTTAACGGAGATTGCCCAACCCCGTGATGACTATTTCCCACGCCGGAACTCGTCGATATGGATTGCCTCCCGAGGCCTTCGCCTCCGATCAAGGACCTGGAGTTTTGGGCAAATGGCATTACGTCATGGCTTACACTGGGCTCGCGGCGCTCCCTCAAGAGCTCCTGAATTTGAATCTTTTTTCTCCAGCGCCCTTGAGTCAATAAATTTCAATAAGTTGAACCAAGCTCTACTACAAAATATGCGCCTGCAATCCCTCGGTCGAGCCCGCCAAATTGATTGAAAATCGCCGCTTTGCATGATTAAAATGACACTCATTGTAAATGTTGAAGCAGAGCGGACCTATGGACCTGTTCACCCATTCCTTTGGCGAGCGTGTACCGGCGGTTGACCGCGCCTTCGATGTTTTGGAAATCCTGGGCCATTCCCACAACGGTCTCACGCTGACTGAGTTGAGCCAAAGGCTCTCGATCCCGAAGAGCAGCGCCTATTACCTTGTCCACACTCTGATGGTTCGCGGCTACTTGCAAAGACTTCCCGGAAGCCGTCAGTATTCCCTCGGCTCGCGAGTTTTCGATTTCGCCGCCACCGGAATTGCAGAAATGCATTTAAGACAACTCTCTGCCGCGCACATTCAGAAGTTGGCTGAAGAGCTGAAGATGACAGTGCAAACCGCGGTGCTCAAGGACGGCGAGGGCGTTATTGTCGATAAAGCGGATTCGCCGGTAGACCGCAGGGTGGAAAGCTGGATCGGCCGGCACTTTGATCTGCATTGCACAGCGCAAGGGAAGGCGCTTCTTGCGTGGCTGCCTGATCAAGAGTTGCAGCGCCTGTTCGGAACCCGCGGGCTTGCCCGCTATACTCCGCACACCATCTGCTCGCTTAAAGAATTGAAGGCTCACCTTGCCGAGGCGCGGCTCAAGGGCTACACCGTAAATTATGAAGAGCACATCCTGGGAGTTCGCGGCGTTGCAGCCCCAATCTTTAACGACGTAGGAGTGGTTATAGCTTCCATCTCTGTCCGAGGCTCCACCTGGGAGATTCCAACCCCGCGCGTGGCCGAAATCGGCCGCCTTGTCATTGCAACCGCCCGCGAAATCTCACAGGGCATCCTAGACTGCTCTCCCACCGATTGTTGAGGATCCCTTCGTTCTGTTGAGCATTACCCATTCTCCTGATTTAACGAGCCGTTAATGCCTGCACCACGTCAAGCGACTGCCTGCGCTTGCATTCACGCCTTGGTTTGTGATTCCATCACCCAGTTGAAATCCCACATCGAATGAGGAGGAAACATGAGACGGCGAGAGCTTATCGAGGGAGCCTTGTTGGGAGGCGCGCTGGCAGGTTCCGGGATTCAAGCCTTCGGGCAGTCTGCCAGAACGCCAGGAAATCAGGCGCAATTCACGTGCCAGGGCGAGATTGTGGTGGAGCGGGCGGTTCCGGGCAAGCCGCACACGGGAAAGGTATTAGCTGCCATTCAGCCGCACGCCGACGACGTTCCGTTGTTTGCCGGCGGCACGGTCGCCAAGCTCATCCAGGAAGGCTACACCGGGTATCTCATCAGAACCACGAACGATGAAATGACCGGCCTAGGCACGCGAGGCGAGGGGGTGCTGCACAACGAGCAGGATAACGAGGCGGTAGCCCGGGCGCTGGGGCTTAAAAAAACCTACGACCTTTCTTATCGCAATCATCGCCTGGACGCCATTTCGCCTCAAGACCTGCGTGGCCGCCTCATCTTCCTCTTTCGTTTGCTTCAGGTGGATACCGTCATCTGCTACGACCATTGGGGATTGTATGAGGAGAATCCCGACCATTATGTAACCGCAGCGGCGGTGGAATCCGCCTGCTGGATGGCTGGAATGGACAAGGATTATCCCGAGCATTTCGAGGCAGGCCTGAAGCCCCACGGAGTGAAGGAGAAATATTACTTCGCCCGCGGGCCGCAGATCGCCAATCGCATTGTGGATATCAGCTCCGTCATCGATCAGAAAGTGGAAGCTATTCGCGCCAACGTCACCCAAGGACCCGGCGGCGGAAACGGCGCCCAGTTGCGAGCCCGGCTTCAGGCCCGAGGTTTGCGTCTGGCAGACCTTGGCAGTGACGACGAAACGGCCAGTCGAAATTACATCAAGCGCTTCGTCCTGGATTACGATTCTCTTTACCAGCGCGGCGTGCCTTCAGATCGCGAGATTGGAGCGCGCTACGGCCTGGAATGGGCGGAGCGGTTTCATTACATTAGACCCGCCGAGTCCCGGCTTGAAGCCTATATTTCCAGGCATGCCGTCGCGCTTTAGCCAGCCGAATAATAAGCAAAGACCGCAGCAGAAACAGCAAGATGAAAAATGCCTCGCGTCATGTCATGCTGAGTAATGGAACCTGACGAAAGCAACATGATAAAACCTCTTGTGGAACCTGGGACGATGGATTCGGGACCGGAATCGGCGAACGGCGGCTCTTCTGCGCTCGGATGGGCCCATCCCATCGTTCAGGAATGGTTCACAACCCGGTTTGGCTCGCCAACTGAGTCTCAAACACAAGGCTGGCCTCACATTCTCGCTGGAAAATCAACCTTGATTTCAGCGCCCACCGGGTCAGGGAAAACGCTGGCCGCGTTTCTCGCCTGCATCGATCGCCTGGTGCGTAAGGCGCTGCAAGGCGGGCTTCAAAACCAGACCGAAGTTCTCTACATTTCACCCCTGAAGGCTTTGGGCAACGACATCCAGAAAAATCTCGAAATTCCTCTCGGTGAGATTCTCCAGTTGGCCGGTCAACGCGGTTTCCTGATGCCGGAAATCCGCGCCGCTGTCCGCACGGGCGACACTTTGATGCCCGAGCGCCGGGCGATGCTCGTGCGCGCGCCTCACATTCTGGTCACCACGCCGGAATCGCTTTACATCCTGCTCACTGCCCGGAAGAGCCGCGCGATTTTGAAAACTGTCGAGACCGTCATCGTCGATGAAATCCATGCCGTCGCGGATGACAAGCGCGGCGCGCATCTCTCGCTTTCACTCGAACGATTGGAGGCCCTGACGGGCCGGCCGCCGGTGCGGATCGGGCTTTCCGCCACGCAGAAACCCATCGAGCTGATTGCGCAGTTTCTTGCCGGCAGCAACCGTCCCGAGCCGGTCATTGTCCAGATTCCTTCTCGCACGCAGCTTGATCTTGCGGTGGAAGTCCCCGCGAGCGAACTCGGTCCGGTGGCTTCAAACGAGATGTGGGACGAGATTTACCGCCGCATTGCGGAGCTTGTGGGCCAGCACCGCTCGACATTGGTCTTTGTGAACACCCGGCGACTCACCGAACGCGTCGCGCATCATCTGGGAGAGATTCTGGGAACCGAGGCTGTGGGCGCCCACCACGGCAGCCTTTCGCGCAAACTGCGGCTTGCGGCGGAAAAGAAGCTCAAGGCGGGCGAACTGCGCGTGCTGGTGGCGACCGCGTCGCTTGAATTGGGCATTGACATTGGAACCGTCGATCTTGTCTGCCAGATCGGTTCTCCCCGATCGATTGCAGTAGCTCTCCAACGGATTGGCCGCTCCGGACACTGGCGCGGCGCATCGCCGAAAGGCAGATTTTTTGCCACCACGCGCGATGAATTGCTGGAATGCGCCGCCTTGGTCCGCGCCATTCGCCAGACTGAATTGGATTCCATCGCCGTTCCTGAAGCGCCATTAGACATTCTGGCGCAACAGATGGTCGCCATGTGTGCGGCGGAAGACTGGAATGTGGAAGATCTGTTTTCCCGCGCGCGGAATGCTTATCCCTACCGCAATCTGACGCGCGCGGAATTTGATTCCGTCATTAACATGCTCTCGGAAGGCGTCGCCGCGCGGCGTGGACGCGCCGGAGCTTATCTCTACCACGACCGCGTCAACCACCGGCTGCGCGGGCGGCGAGGCAGCCGCTTGGCTGCCATTACCAGCGGCGGCGCCATTCCGGAAAGCGCTCTCTACAGTGTGGTCGCCGAACCCGAAGGCATCCCGGTGGGCACGATGGATGAGGATTTCGCGGTTGAAAGCCTGGCGGGAGATATTGTCCTGCTGGGAAATACCTCCTGGCGTATCCGGCGCGTTGAAAGCTCCACTGGAAGAGTTCTGGTTGAAGACGCGCACGGCGCGGCTCCTAATGTCCCGTTCTGGCGCGGCGAAGCCCCAGGGCGCACCTTGGAGCTTTCCGCGCAGGTAAGCCAGTTGCGCGAAAAGATCAATGATGGCATCCCGCAGGGTTGCGGCAAGGATGCGCTGGAGGCAAAAAAAGTTATCGCGTGGCTCAAGTCTGAATGCGGGCTGGATGACGCCGGCGCGGAGCAGGCGGTGGAATATATCCTGGCCGGGCGCGCAGCCCTGGGCGTCGTCCCGAGCCAAAATGTGGTGGTTGCCGAGCGTTTCTTCGACGAGGGCGGAGGCATGCAGCTTATCATCCACGCGCCGTTTGGCGCTCGGATTAATAAGGCGTGGGGACTCGCGCTGCGCAAGCGATTCTGCCGCTCCTTTAATTTTGAATTGCAGGCTGCGGCCACCGATAACGGCCTGAACATTTCGCTGGCCGAGCAGCACAGTTTTCCCCTCGCGGATGTGTTTCATTTTCTCCACCCTGACAGCGTCAAGGAAGTGCTGGAGCAGGCGGTGATCGCCTCCCCCATCTTTGGCGCGCGCTGGAAGTGGGATGCGGGCCGCGCTCTGGCAGTGTTGAGGTTTGCTCACGGTAAGAAGGTTCCTGTGCAAATCCAGCGCATGCGCGCCGACGATCTCCTGGCCGCCATCTTTCCCGATGCCGCAGCCTGCCAGGACAACATCGTCGGGGACATCCGCTTTCCCGACCATCCACTGGTGCGCGAGGTGATGAAAGATGTCCTCACCGAAGCTCTGGATTTGAAAGGATTGACGCAGGTTCTGCAAGGGATCAGGCAGGGCGTCATCCGAACTGTCGCCGTCGATACGCCTGCTCCCTCGCAGTTCTCGCATGAAATCCTCAATGCCAATGCCTACGCTTTCCTGGATGATGCGCCGCTCGAAGAGCGGCGAGCGCGCGCCGTGGAGTTGCGCCGGTCGTTGCCGGAATCTTTGGCTTCAGAGGCAGGGCGACTCGATCCGGCAGCCATTGCCGAAGTCCGCCGCGACGCGTGGCCGGACGTCCGCGACCGCGACGAGCTTGATGACGCGCTGCAAACGCTCATTGCCTTGCCGGAAGATTTCATGCCTCTGGGAGGTTTTGCTGTAGCCGAAGAGTGGGGGCAGCATTTCGAGGAACTGGTTACAGAGCGACGCGCGGCTCGCGCGACCTTCGGCAACAAGACTTTCTGGGTTGTGGCGGCAAAAGCCAGAACTTTCCGGAGCGCTTACCCAAACGCTCAGTTGACCACGGATATTGCCGATATCGAAGAAGGTACTCCATCCCATGAAGAGGCCGTCCTGGCGCTTGTGCGAGGGTGGCTTGCTCATTCCGGCCCCATCACAGCTTCCCAGTTCAGCCGGAATCTTCAATTGCCGGCTTCGGAAGTTGACACAGCGTTGTTGCAGATTGAGGCCAGCGGCATGGCGCTGCGCGGCCAATTTACCGGGGAGCAGGAACTCGAATGGTGCGAACGACGGCAGCTTGCGCGCATTCATCGATTAACCTTAGGCCGGCTGCGGAAGGAAATCCAACCTGTGACTCCAGCGCAGTTCATGCGCTGGCTGCTCCGCTGGCAACACGTTGCGCCAGGAACTCAGCTTCCGGGAGACGAACGTGGCGCGCTGGAAATTCTGCGACAGCTCCAGGGGTTTGAGGCTCCCGCCTATGCCTGGGAGTCTCATCTATTGGCCAGGCGCATTGCGCACTACGACCCGAAAATTCTGGATCAGCTTTGCCTGAGCGGGGCGGTTGGATGGGGCAGGCTATCCGCGCATCCGGCCATGGCTGTTGATTTCAAGGAAGGGAATCGCCGGATTGCGCCCTCCAAAGCGGCTCCGATCACTTTTTTTGTGCGCGAGGATGCAGATTGGATGATTCCGCACCGCGCCGAAGAGGGTGCGCAAGAGATGCGCGGCCTGAGTCCAGGCGCGCGCGACGTACTGGCATTTCTCCGCCAGAGGGGAGCTTCGTTTTTTGCGGACATTGTCCGGGCGACGGGCAGACTCAAAGCCGAGGTGGAAACGGCGCTCTGGGAATTGGTCGCGGCAGGAATGATCACCGCGGATGGATTTGATAACCTCCGCGCCCTAGTCGACCCCAAGCGTCGCGCCGGTCAGGGTCGCGGCCGCAGCATCCGCCCGCGTCATAGCTCCGGGCGCTGGTCATTGCTCTATCCTGCTGCGCCGTCAGACCGCGCGAGAGCGCTGGAGGCTGCCTGCCGGATGTTGTTGAACCGCTATGGCGTCGTATTCCGCGAAATCCTTGCCCGCGAGAGTATTCTGCCGAAATGGCGCGAATTGCTGATCACCTTAAGGCAACTGGAGGATCGGGGAGAAGTTCGCGGCGGAAGGTTTGTGGATGGCTTCATCGGCGAACAATTCGCGTTGCCCGTCGCCGTTGAATCGTTGCGAGCCACGCGGAAACTTGCTGCTTCGGGAGAAACGGTGACCCTTTCTGCCGCCGATCCTCTGAACCTGGCCGGGGTGCTGCTGCCCGGAGAACGAATCTCCCCCACTTCAACGCGGCTCATAACTTTCTGTGACGGAGTTCCCTTCGGCACAACGGAAACGATACCTCCCTCATGGGAACCCGCCGCCCCGCCCCAAATGCATGAACTCCACGCTCAATTCTGACCGGATGAGCCGCTTCGTGGAGACCTGCGAAGCCATTGGCGCGACGACCAAAAAAAACGAGAAAATCCAGGTCCTGAGTGATTATCTTGAATCGCTCGATCTCGAAGACGGGGCCCGCGCCTGCGTCTTCTTTACCGGTCGTGCCTTCCCTCGCCGCGAAGAAAAGGTGCTGTCGGTCGGGGGGTCTTTGCTGTGGCAGGCAATCATCGAATTGACCCATCTCAGCGGGGACGAAATGGAGACGATCTATCGAAAGCATGGCGATTCGGGCGCCGCCGCTCAGGAGGCGCTCGGCCGCCACGTTGCAACCGGCAAGCTCACACTCGAAGAAGTTGCCGCAACGCTTCAAGACCTTGCGGCGCGCCGCGGCCCCGCTCAGAAGCTCGCAAGACTGATCGACTTGTTTAGAAAGGCAGAGCCGGTGGAAGTGAAGTATCTGATTAAGATCATCACCGGCGATTTGCGGATTGGCCTTAAGGAAGGGTTAGTGGAAGAAGCGATTGCCCAAGCTTCCGGTTGTCCGACCACGGACGTGCGTCGGGCCAACATGCTGACGGGCGATATCGGGACGGCGTTTCAGCTTGCTCGTAAGAACCGTCTTGCAGCGGCTCAACTCCGTCTGTTTCATCCCATCGGTTTTATGCTGGCAAGCCCAGCCGAGAGCCCGACCGAGGTGATGGAGTATTATCCCGAAGGCATTCTGACTGAGGATAAATATGATGGCATTCGCGCCCAGGCGCACAAAAGCGGGCAAATCGTGAAGTTTTTTTCCCGCACGCTAGATGAGATTGTAGAGTTCCCTGAGCTTACATCCCCGTTACTCCGAATCCCGGGAGAATTCATTCTGGATGGAGAAATTCTTGCGTGGCGCGATGACCCCTTGCCTTTCACCGAGCTTCAAAAGCGATTAGGCCGAAAGCAGCCGGATTTCTGGCTTCATCAGGATATTCCCGTCACCTTCATGGTTTTCGACGTCCTTTATTGTGATGGCAGGCTTCTACTCGACACACTGCTGACCGAGAGACGTCAACGCCTCGAAGCGTTATTGGCTGAGCGACAATCGGTTGAAGTCCGGCTGGCGCCCGTCAAGGTTTGCCGTTCCGAGGGTGAGCTTCGAGATTTTTTCGACGCTGCGCTGGCGCGCGGGAATGAAGGCGCGATGTGCAAAGCTCCTGGATCGGCCTACACACCTGGGCAGCGAGGCCGGTCGTGGTTCAAACTTAAGCGCCCTTTCGCCACCCTCGACGTGGTGGTGACCTCCGTTGAATACGGCCACGGGAAACGACGGGGATTGCTCTCGGATTTTACCTTTTCGGTGCGCGATCACGACCGTCTCTTGACTGTTGGCAAAGCCTATTCTGGTCTCACGGACCGCGAGATTCATCAACTGACGCAATATTTTCTGGAGCGCACGATTGAAGATCGGGGCTTTTGGCGTCGCGTGGAACCTTGCGTGGTTATTGAGGTGGCCTTCAACAATATCCAGCGCTCCGATCGCCACGAAAGCGGCTATGCGCTGCGTTTTCCCAGGATTGTGCGCCTGCGACCGGATAAACTGCCGGCAGAAATCGATACGCTTGACCGAGTGAAGGAATTGTATGAGAAACAATTCAGCGCGCGAAATTCTGAAAGATAAAGGCGCTGACAAGTTTCTAAAAGTTTTTGCTGCCTGTCGTTCCAAGAAGCCCACATGGCCTGCGGCCCACTCATTGAAGCAAAGATCACTGTCGATGTCACCCCCGCGCAAGCGGGGTTAGCTTATGGATTCCCGCTTTCGCGGGAATGACTCGCGTGGGGTGATTTCCAAGAAGCCGGCCCTGCGCTTGCGAGAGGAATCCCACAAGTCCCTTATTTGCAGGGCGAGTTTCCCCGCGGAATTTACTCGGAGTCGAAATGGAGCGATTCTTCGCTGAGGCTCGGAATGACAGACAAAGGCGCGGAATAACGGAGATCGTGATCGTTTTTCGCAACTTCTTGTTAAGCAGATTCTCCTCTCTACGAGAGAAAAAGGATGATACGATAGCGCTTTTGGAAATTGTTGATGTTGAGACGCCCTAAATCATTGCAGACAGAAGGCTGACTGCTTTCTGCCTTCAGGGCGCTTCGCCGCGCTTCCAGCGGAATCATAAGACGGGGATTCGGCTATGAAAAGAAGAACGGCTTTGAAAGTTGTAGCCCTGGGGACGCTTGCTCCGCCGGGATTTGAAGCGTTGAGCAAGATGGGCTCAGGCGGCGCAGCGTGGGCGGCTGAGAACTATCAA
Organism: Acidobacteriota bacterium; assembly: GCA_902812415.1. Lineage (GTDB taxonomy): Bacteria > Acidobacteriota > Terriglobia > UBA7540 > UBA7540 > RH2-MAG17b. The sequence goes on along the minus strand of CADDZJ010000007.1, from coordinate 26,174 downwards.
CTCCATTTCTTTACGCCGGAGGAAAACGAACTCCTCGATCAACTGATGGAGATGATCATCCCGGCCGACAGTCATTCACCGGGCGCACATGCGGCACAGGTGAGTCTATTCGCTGACTTGATGATATCCACCAGCAGCGATCAGATAAAGAACCAGTGGCGAAATGGGCTTAAGTTGCTTCGCCAGGAAGCCGCTCGCAGTTCATTGGCTGAGGCGCTCGCCAAGGCCGCTGAAAATGAGGGTCATCCGCAGACAGAATTGGAGCATTTCTTTGCAGCGCTCAAAGCGATGACCATCAACGGCTACTATACTTCGGCCATTGGAATCCACCAGGACCTGCAATACGTCGGAAACACCTACCTCCCGTCATTCCCCGGCTGCACCCGACCCGAACACAAGGCAAGTTGAGCAAGCAGCATCGGCATACCTTAAACCCTTGCCGGGCGGTGGCGCTCGGCCACAATCGTCACCTGCATATCGCGGGCTAACCGAACGACCTGCTGCACCAGGCTCCTGCCGATGAGGGGAACGCGCGGCCCGCGCTGCGCGCGAGCCAGAAAGATTTGAGTGATCTGATGAAGCCGGGCAAAACTGACCAAGGTTGCAGCCACGTCCTTACCTTGCAGGATTCGCGTTTCGATGTGCAGGTTGCGGGCAAAGTTCAGATGCTTTTCCAGCGCTTCGCGCTGGGCCGCGGAAAGACTCTGAAAATCGGGGTTGGGCAGAACCGCAACCGCGAAGCAATCCGCGCGAAGGTAATCGGCCACGCGCCTGCCCCGGCGGACCAGCATGGCAGTGGAAGGGTCGGCCGTCACATAAATCAGAATCCGATCCGAAGGCTGAACCTCTTCAGGATTTTGCACGGCGGCGCGGCTCTGATCCAGCGTAAGAGTTTCAGAGCCTTCCTGCATCACCTGGCGCAGGTCCAGCTCGTGGGCTGTCTGCCGCAACGCCATTTCCCTGAGCATCACCAACGTGGAGGGCTTAAAGAAATTTTGCAGAGCCGCCTGGGCTTTCTCGGGAGCGTAAACCACGCCGCGCTTCAGCCGATTCAGCAGCGCTTCCGGCGGCAAATCGACCATCACCACCTCATCGGCCTGCTTGACAACCCAATCCGGCACCGTTTCCCGAACCTGCACGCCCGTAACCTGCCACACCTGGTCATTGAGACTCTCAATGTGCTGAACGTTCATTGTGGTTAGCACGTTGATCCCCGCATCCAGAAGCAGTTGAACGTCTTCCCAGCGCTTAGTTCTTTCTGAGCCGGGCACGTTGGTGTGAGCAAACTCGTCCACCGCGCACACCTGCGGATGCCGCCGCAGGATGGCCGCCGTATCCATCTCCTCGAAGCTCGTGCCGCGGTACTGAATTTTCCTGCGCGGGATCGCTTCGAGCCCCTCCATCAGGGCGATCGTATCTTTGCGGCCGTGAGGCTCAAAATAACCCACCACCACGTCGATGCCAGCCTCTTTCAGCTCATGGGCTTCCTGAAGCATCTGGTACGTTTTGCCCACGCCGGCGGCATAGCCCAGATAAATCTTCAGGTTGCCGCGCCGGTTGGAAGAAAGGGAATCCGTCATGCTACAAAGCCTTAATTCGGGAAGACGCGCACGTCCATGCCTTCCGCTTCTCGAATGATCTTGTCCACAAAACCGCCCCATAAACGCTGCCACCAGCTTTCGTGGGAACTGTGGCCGATGAAGATCTGCGTAACACCGTGCTGCCGGGCGAATTCCATAATGGCGTGAATCGGCTCTTCGCTTTCGAGAAGGTGCACCTGCGCGTTCAATTTGCGGGCAAGCGAAAGATTGGCATCGAGGGTCTTTTGATCAGCGGCGGATAAATCTAACTCGTGGACATAAACGACGAAGAGTTCGCCGTGGAAGCGGTCAGCGTTGCGGCGGCCGCTCTCAATCATCCGACTGGCGTCCATGCGCGGTGTGACGCACACCAGAATGCGTTCCTGAACGCCCCACAGCGGCTCAATTCCCTGCCGTTCCAGATAAGTCTCAAGCTGGTGGTCCACCACGTCCGCAGCCAGGAGCAAGGCGATCTCCCGCAATTCCGAGAGCTTCTGCTGGCTGGTGACGAGGTCTTCCGTCACTCCGGGGCTTCCCCGCTCCAGGCACATTTCCGGAGGCGTGTCGACCACCTCAATCTCATCCGCCATCTTGACGAAGCTCAGCGGGATGGTGTCGTTTACTTCCCTGCCCGTGATCCGTTCCACCCGGTCACGAAACTCTTCGATAAATTGCAGATTCACGGACCCGATCACGGAAATTCCGTTAGCCAGAAGCTGCTCTACATCCTGCCACCGCTTGGCGTGCGCGCTGGAAGGCGGATTGTCATAGGCAAGGCCATCAATCAAACAGACCTGGGGATGACGGCGAAGGATGGCATCCACATTGATCATCGGAACGCCCTCAACCACCTTTAGCGGGATCACTTCCAACTTCTTCAGAAGTTCCTGAACTTCGGGGGAGACTGGCGGTTGAACAGCGCCCACCACCACATCTTCGTGATTCCGTTCGCGGCGGCGGCGCCCCTCATCGAACATGCGGAAGGATTTGCCGACTCCGGGCGCGTATCCCAGAAAGATTTTGAGACGCCCCCGACGATGAAACTCCTCCTCCGCCTGGACGCGACGGAGCAATTGATCAGGGTCGGGACGTGTGAGTACGTCTGGCATGGAATGTTAAACTCTGGAGAATCCTCAACCTATTATGGCGAAATCCGCAGAAAAGCGAAAGGAAGAGGCCGGTGTTGCAGAGATGGAGGGCGCTTGGGGCTGCGTAGGCGCCAGGACAGAAAGGATAAGCCGAATTCAGAACCTCACCACTTCCACGAATCAGCAAATGGGTGGAAGCAACAAGGTTGCCGGCTTTGCATCGCAAAACGCCTCTCGTGTTGGGCGCTGTCATCTCCTGCAAGCGCAAATCTTGCCATAGATCTGATTCAGACCTATGGATTCTCGCTTACGCGGGAATGACAGCGCCGCAACGCGGGCTTGGCATCGGTCAGGCGGCGCTATCCTGCCTGCTTCGCGGCCAGGTCTCCGATATAGGGAATCTTATAACGCTCATTCCGATAGGCTTTATACATGAGAAAGAGCCAGTAAAGCAGGATGAACAGGGCGATGATCAAGCCCAGTCCTGCCATCGCAAGACCCAAGACACCGAAAGTGGCGAAGCTGAGGATGGAGGTGATAATGGACCAGGCGATCCAGAAGGCGACCAGCGCCACGTTGAAAAAGATGGACTGGAAAGCGTGGAAACGAACAAAACTGTTATCCTTGTAAGGCTCGATTACCAGGAAGATGATCCCGGTAATGACGCCCAAAATGTAGGTCAACAGGCCGGCCACGTTGGCGCTCATGCCCGTGTCCTGCGCTCCAGCCTGCGAAGCGTTCCCCGAAGACGCCGTGACCGGCGCGCCACACGCCTTACAAAACGAGCTTCCTTCCTCGACGACAGCGTTGCACTTGTCACAGTAAATCATGGGTAGATTCTCTCCTCCTGAAGTCGATATTTAATGCCTTAATGGATGACAGACCGATACCCTGAAGCCAGAACGCTTTTGCCGGGAGCAAATAGACTACCTGCGGAAGAAATGCCCCCTCGTAAAGCCATTGCTGTCCCCACACTTCATATTGGTTCAGCGCACGAAACAATAAGAAAATCTCGATGATATTATTCGATTATTTCTAAGATTAGAAAAGACAGCATGCAGGAAAGCCGCACAATTCATGATCGTCCATACGCGGATCTGGGGGGCGCCCTGCTCCGGCAAGGCAATGGTCTCCCGCGCATCCAGGGGAAGGACAATAAAGAGGGAAGCTTATATCGCTATATCCTAAGCGCCTGATCGTAGATGAAGCAGGCGGAGCATCAGCGGTTATCACCATCCAGGGCAAGATTCAGTTTGAGGACGTTTACTCGGGGCTCGCCCAGGAAGTCTAGTGGGCGCGGCTCAGTGTATTGCTCAATGAGTTGCCGAACGCGAGCCAGAGGAACGCCGCGAGCTTTTGCCACACGAGGAGCCTGGGCATACGCGGCCGCAGGACTGATATCCGGATCGAGCCCGCTTGCTGATGCGGTGACAATATCCGCCGGAATCGGGCCCTGAAACTGCGGATTCTGTTCCCGAAATTTGGCGATATCCGCTCTGACCCGCTCAATTAGCCTGCTACTTGTCGGGCCGTAGTTTGCTCCGCCTGAGGCGGTTGGGTTGTATCCGTCAGTCCCGGCAGCCGAAGGACGAGGGTGAAAGTATTCAGGCTTGGTGAAATTCTGGCCAATCAAGGCGGACCCGACTATTCTGCCGTCTGCCCTCACCAAGCTTCCATTAGCCTGCCTCGGAAAGAAGATCTGGCAGACAGCGGTGACAATTCCCGGGTAAATCAAGCCTGTCAAGATCGTCATGACGAGCATCATTCGAAATGCTGGCGCGAGTTGACGACGCATAGGATAACTCCTTAGGCCAAGTGCAATAAGCCGAGCAGCCGGTCGATAAACCAGATGCAAGGAAAAGGCGCAATGAAGCCCCCCAAACCATAAATCCAGAGATTGCGGCGCAGCATTCCAGCGGCATCCTGCGGCCTGTATTTCACTCCCCGCAGCGCGAGGGGTACAAGAGCGACAATGATCACGGCATTAAAAATAACCGCTGCAAGCACCGCGCTTTGAGGGCTGTGAAGGCGCATAATGTTGAGTTTGTCGAGCGCCGGGTAGGTGGTTACAAACATGGCCGGAATGATGGCGAAGTATTTGGACACATCATTCATGATCGAAAAGGTGGTAAGGGCTCCCCGGGTAATTAACAACTGTTTGCCAATCGCCACAATCTCGAGAAGTTTGGTGGGATTGCTGTCGAGGTCCACCATGTTTCCAGCTTCCTTGGCGGCCATGGTTCCAGTATTCATGGCGACGCCCACGTCGGCCTGAGCCAGGGCCGGCGCGTCATTGGTTCCGTCGCCCGTCATGGCCACGAGGCGGCCCTGAGCCTGCTCCCTCCGGATATATTCCAGTTTGTCTTTCGGCGTGGCCTGAGCCAGGAAATCATCGACGCCCGACTCATTGGCAATTGCAGCCGCGGTGAGCGGATTATCGCCCGTGATCATGACGGAGCGAATGCCCATCGCCCGCAACTGAGCGAGCCGTTCGCGCATGCCGCCTTTCACGATATCTTTCAGATGCACCAGGCCCAACAACCGCGCGCCATCAGCGACGGCCAGAGGCGTTCCACCCGTGCGCGAAATACGGTCTGACATTTCAAGAAACCCTGCAGGAACCTTGCCTCCGAGGTCTCTCACAAATTGCATCACGGCGTCGGTCGCTCCCTTTCTCAACTGGTGGCCGTCAAGATCAACTCCGCTCATGCGTGTATAGGCCGAGAAAGGAACGAAATGCGCTTCCTGCTGCGAAAGTTCACGCCCGCGCAGATTGTACTTTTCTTTCGCCAGCACCATGATGGAGCGCCCCTCGGGCGTCTCATCCGCAAGGCTTGAGAGCTGGGCGGCGTCCGCCAGTTCACGCTCTGTGACCCCTTCAACAGGAATGAACTCCACAGCTTGCCGGTTGCCCAGGGTGATGGTGCCGGTCTTGTCGAGCAACAACGTGTCAACATCGCCGGATGCTTCAACGGCTTTTCCACTCATCGCCAGGACGTTATGCTGCATCACACGATCCATCCCTGCGATGCCGATGGCAGAGAGTAAGCCGCCGATAGTCGTTGGAATCAGGCAAACCAGCAGGGAGACCAACGCCGCGATGGTTGGAACAGTTCCAACCCCTACGGATCTGACACTGTAAATTGCAAACGGCTGCAACGTAACAACCGCCGCCAGGAAGATCAGCGTCAACCCGGCAATCAGGATGTTCAGGGCAATTTCATTGGGCGTTTTTTGCCGCTCGGCCCCTTCGACCAGAGCGATCATACGATCCAGAAAGGTCTCACCCGGATTGGAGGTGATTCGAATCTTGATCTGATCAGACAGCACTTTTGTTCCGCCTGTTACGGCGCTTCGGTCGCCTCCCGATTCCCGGATCACGGGCGCGCTCTCGCCCGTGATCACGGACTCATCCACTGTGGCGATGCCTTCGATAACCTCGCCATCGCCCGGAATAATGTCGCCAACTTCACATAGGACGACGTCCCCGGCGCGAAGCTTTGAAGCAGCGACGATCTCCGTCTTCCCGCCGCCGCTGATTCGTTTGGCGAAGGTGTCTGTCTTGGTCTTGCGCAGCGCGTCAGCTTGCGCTTTCCCCCGCGCTTCGGCCATGGCTTCAGCGAAGTTCGCAAACAGAACCGTGAACCAAAGCCATAAAGCAATCTGAATCTGGAATCCGAGGCCATGTCTTCCAACGGCAGTGTCTCGGAGCAGAAGACCCGTCGTGAGGGCTGCGCCGACTTCCACAACGAAAATCACCGGGTTCTTGTAAAGCGTAACCGGGTTCAGCTTGCCGAAAGAGGCCTTGACCGCGCGCCCCACAAGCTCGCGGTCGAACAAGGGACGCGCATGGACGAGCTTCTTCGGGATAAGCGTTGTCGAATCGTCAAGCGCGGGAGGAGTTGCGGTTGCTGCCATACATCAGCTCCATCTCGGAAAGATCAGCATGGTGAACAGCTTCCCGCCATGCATCAGGAAGTGTTCGACCAGTGGACCCAGCGCCAGCGCTGGGAAAAAGGTCAGAGCGCCAACCACAATCACCGTTCCAACCAGCAGCCCGACAAAAAGCGCGTCGTGAGTCGGAAGGGTGCCGCTTGAAATCGGCACCTTCTTCTTCTCCGCCAGGCAGCCGGCGATTACTAAAGCGGGGATCATAAAAGCGAACCGTCCGATCAGCATTGCCAGACCGAGCGTGAGGTTATACCAGGGGGTATCAACCGAGATGCCGGCAAAGGCGCTGCCATTGTTTTCCGGCGCGCTCGAATATGCGTACAGGATCTCGCTGAAACCATGAGGGCCCGAGTTGTTGAGGTTAGCGGTCGCGGGTCCGGGCGGATTCCAGTATCCATTCTTGGCGAATGGAATCACGGAGGTAATTCCTGCAAACACCAGAATCACAAAAGCCGTGGCGAGGATGGCCAGCATCGCCATCTTGACTTCTTTCTGCTGGAGTTTTTTCCCCAGATATTCTGGCGTTCTTCCCACCATGAGTCCTGCGATGAAGACGCCCACAATTGCATACAGCAGCATTCCGTAAAAGCCTGAGCCTACGCCGCCGAAGATGACCTCATCCGTCTCCATGTTGAACAATGGGACGAGACCTCCGATCGGCGTATAGCTATCGTGCATGCTGTTCACGGCGCCGCAGCTTGCATCCGTCGTGACGGTTGCGAAAAGCGCAGATTGCGCAATCCCGAAGCGCGTTTCTTTTCCCTCCATGTTGCCGCCGGGCTGGCTGCCGGTGTATTTGCTCTCCACGCCCAGCTTCGCAAGGATCGGGTTGCCGGCCGCTTCGTAGTGATAACAGACAAAGACGCCAGCAGCGAAAAGGATCGTCATCGCAGCGAAAATAGCCCAGCCTTGCCTTGTGTCGCCGACCATGCGGCCGAAGGTGTAGGTCAACCCGGCTGGGATCAGAAAAATCAAAATGACCTGAATAAAGTCGGTAAGAGGCGTCGGATTTTCAAAAGGATGTGCGGAATTCGCGTTGAAGAACCCCCCGCCATTGGTGCCGAGCAACTTGATGGCTTCCTGAGAAGCCACGGGGCCCTGCGGGATGGTTTGAGTGGAGCCTTCCAGCGTCTTCACCTGGGTGTAGGCGTGGAAGTTCTGAATGGCGCCGCGAGAACAGAATATCAAAGCAGCAACAAAAGAAATCGGCAACAGGATGTAAAGCGTGCAGCGGGTAAGATCGACCCAGAAGTTACCGATGGCCCTGGCTTGATGTCGCGCAAATCCGCGTATCAGGGCCACAGCGACAGCGATGCCCGCCGCCGCGGAAACAAAGTTCTGGACGGCGAGGGCGGCCATCTGAACGAAATAACTGAAAGTCATCTCGCCGCTGTACGCTTGCCAGTTGGTGTTGGTCAGAAAGCTGGCGGCGGTGTTATAGGCCAGATCCGGCGTCACCGGCGCAGCTCCGGGGGGCGCCGCCTTTGTGCCGAAGTGCATGGGATTAAACGGGAGAATGCCTTGCAGGCGCTCGATCGCATAGACGAACAAAAAGGACGCAAGACTGAAGGCAATCAGCGACGCGGCGTATTGCGTCCACCGTTGCTCGCCATCCTCGTTGACGCCCGTAAGCCGGTAAATCAAGCGCTCAAGGGGCCGCATCAAGGGATGAAGGAACGTTCGCTCGCCTTGAAACACCCTGGCCATGAACGCGCCCATCGGCTTCGTTATGGCGAGCACCACAATGAAATAAACGACGATCTGCAGAATTCCAATCGGCGTCATGTTGATTCCTCATTTCCTGAGCGGATTCAGTGGACGCGCGATGCCGTTGCACCCTTGTCCTGTCGCATGACTTTCAGCAACCCGTTAATTTAGAAACGTTCCGGATGAAGCAGCGCATAAAGCAAATAGAAAAACAAGAACGCCGCGATCACGCCTGAGATGATGTAGTCCAAGACATGCCTCCGTCTTACAATCGCTCACACGCCCGCGTGAAAGCCCACAAGAGAACAAAGAACAGGATCCCCATAGCGACATAAAACAAATCCAACATGTTTCTCCACCCCAGCCTTGTAAAAATCGCCTGACGATGATCTGAAGTTAAACCGCGGGCAGTAAACGAGGCATAAACAATTTGCGAATAATTCGTAAATGGCGGGAAGGAAAGCGTTGGTTACTCGGGCAGGCGCAGGCGGTACCCAACCCAGGGTTCGGTCAGCAAATACTTCGGGTTCTTCGGGGTGCGTTCAATCTTTTTTCGGAGTCGATTCACGAAGACGCGCAGATATTCCTGTTCGTCTCCGTAGTCAGGTCCCCAGACGGCTTGTAGCAGTTCGCGGTGGGTAATGGTCCTGTTCGGGTGGGCGGCCAGATAGGAAAGCAGATCAAACTCCTTGGACGTCAGCCGCACTTCCTCATGAAAAGCCCTTACCTGTCGCGCTTGAAAATCAATCTCGACGTCTTCCAACTCCAGCTTCCCAAGTCCCGAACCCGGTGAGGCGGCCACTCTTCGGATGACAGCGCGAATACGAGCCAGCAGTTCCGGCGTGCTGAAGGGCTTGGTCACATAATCATCCGCTCCGGCATCCAGGGCCTGCACTTTATCCTTCTCTGTGCCCCGCACGGTAAGCATGATGATTGCCAGGTCAGTTCCCAAACGCTCCTTGCGAATCGCGCGGCAGGTTTCAAGTCCGCCCGCTCCGGGCATATTCATATCCAGGAGAATCAAATCAAAGCTCTCAGAGCGCAAGCGCTCGATGGCTTCCTCGCCGCTGCGCGCATCGGCAACCTCATACCCGTCCGCGCTCAGCGTGGCGCGCATCACGCGCCGAATCTGCGGCTCATCGTCCACCACCAGAATACGGCCTGCGCTCACGCCAGCGTCTCCTGTTGCGCAATCGGCAAGGAGATGAAAAACTCCGATCCTTGACCGGGCTGGCTTTGCACCCAGATCTCGCCGGCGTGCGCATCCAGAATCCTGCGGGCGATGGTCAGGCCCATTCCAGCGCCCGTCACCTGGCTGTGGCCGGAAGGGGCGCGATAGAATTTCTCAAAGATGCGCGCCTGATCCGCCTCCTCAATGCCAGGTCCTTCATCAGCCACGCTCAAAATGACGTTGCCTTCCGCCGTTCGCGCCCGGAGCACGACAGGAGTGTTTGGCGGAGAATACTTCAAGGCATTATCCACGAGTTGCCGGATGGCCAGACCAATCAGCTCTCCATCCACGAAGACTTCAGGCATTTTCGGAGAAACCAGGACGCGAACGTCTCTGCCCTCAATGGCTGATTTCATCTGTTCCAAAGAGGCGCGGACCAGAGCATTCAGATCGCACAGCTTCCGTTTCACCTGAACCTGGCCCACCTCAACGCGCGCCATCTGAATGGCCTCACTCACCCATTGAGAGAGGCGATCCGCCTCCTCGTCGATAATTGAAACCAACTCGCGCTGGGCGAGCGGCTGGTGAACGGAGCCGGAAAGCAAGGCTGTGGCGGCAGCCTTGATCGAAGTCAGAGGAGTCTTGAATTCATGAGCGATGGCGTCCATCAGCGTAGACTTAAGCTCCTGGCTCTGCCGCGCAGCCTCGGCGCGATTAGCCACTTCCTGGTTGCGCACCCTTTCAAGCCCGATCGCCACCAGATTAGATAGGGCGTGCAAAGCGCCATTGGAAAGCGGCATCCCGCGGAGCGCAATGCTTCCGATAGGCTCGCCTCCCAGCCGGATTGCCGTCACAACCGTCTGACTCTCTGCATCCTGGAACAGCGTTCCCTGCACCGCCGCCTGCCTCAATTTGTCCTCAATGGCCGGCAGGTCTTCAGGCCCGGCGCGCAGGATTTCGCCGCTCGCGCGGTCATAAAGCGCCACGGCCGGGAAGTTAAAAATCTGCGCAATCTGATAAGCCACCTGTTTGGCGACGGGACGCGCGGGGTCCATCAGCAGAATCGCCCGGTTGAGCGCGTAGAGTCCTTCCATTTCCCGCTGGCGATCGTCGATTCGCTGGCTCGCCGCCGCATGGGAAGAGAGACGGCTTGCCGCGATGGCAGCGATCAAAAACGCCACGAGATCCCACCAATCCATTGGCCTTGAGATGGTGAACGTGCCGATGGGCGGCAGGAAAAAATAATCGAAAGCCAGGAATGCCAGGATCGAGCTCAGGAGGGCTTCGGTCAATCCCCACGCTCGCGCGATGATCACGATGCCGATCGCGTAAAACAATCCGGCCGCCGTTGCGCTGACGCACAGCGCGCTGAAAGAAACCAGCGTGATTGCCGCAACGGTCGCGAGTACACCCAGAAGATGAACCGCTATTCTACCCGATTGGGAAAGCAGCCATCTGCCGGGATCACCTGACTTTTTTGAATCGCCGGTCATAGATGCGCCTTCCATTAATCTATCACAAGCAAATCATGGTGACAGGGTTTCCAGTAGCGGCGATGTCCCCAGCGCCGAAAAATTGCTGGGGCGGACAACGGCGCTACAGCGGAGGCTGCCACCGTAGTTTGCAACCTCGATAGCAACCGGCAAGTCTTCATCGAACGAGTATCGTACAACCGAAGGAAGCGGCAGATTAACACTCTGTTGTTCCAAGGTCCGTAAAAACCCGAGACTGGGAAATGTGCGGAGAAAGGGAATCGCCCTTCAAAGCTTTGCCAGGGCGTTTTCAACCGAGGTGAGGTCCGACTTGGAAACCTCGCTCGGCAGTGGGTCTGAAGCGCGGCGGGCATAAACATGGCCGTTGTTCTCAGCAACCTCCACGGTCTCCGTCTGGTTTTTCGCTCCAAACGTCACTTTGAAGGTATAAGAGGGGTGATTCAGTCCGAACCTGGCAAGCTCGCCCGGTTTTGCAGGCGGGAATGAAGTGGCGCGCAGGTTGCGCAAAGCGGAAAGGAAAGCATTCACGTTGTCGGTGGACACCTGTTTCGAGTTGGGCGAAGTCTCTTTCCACTGATTCTTTTCCTGCTCCAGCGTCCAATGTCCTTTCGGCGAAGTCACGTCGAAGCTTTTGACATCGAACATATCCCAGGAAAACAAGTCCTTATCCCGAAAGTCGCTGGCGCTCTTCTGAAGCTGGCTGACGGAATCCTGGTCCAGCGTGAAAAGCGGAGCCAGCGCCGAATTCATAGCATAGTATCCATTGCCGGATTTTTTGCCGATCACCAGCGTCTGGCTCGCATTAGGGGTGATCAGATTTGCGGCGACGGTGGGCTTGCCAAACCCGTATTTCGCTTCGTCCTTCTTATCTTCTGAGACGATGCTCTGCATGGTGAGCGCCTGAAAATTATCCACCAGGCCGTCCACGGCGAAGTGATCAGCCCGCACGTCAGGCGGCAGAGAAACTTCCCAGACGCCCTCCGGATTCTTCACCAGCGTGTAGCTTTGATTGCCGGACTTCACCTCGATGCGATTCAACTGGCCTGTGTCGAGCGTCACCGCTCGCGTGTCGCGCAGGTCAAAAAGGCTCTTTTCCAGAGCGGTTTTCGTATCATCCGACAAAGTAAAGACGCGTGGATTTCCCGCCACCTGCGCGTAGACCCCAGTATTGGTGGGCGTCTCCTGGCCCAGAAGCAATGTGAATTCCTTAGGATTGGAGTGGCTTGAAACCTGGATGGTTTCCTCCGGCGGATCCAGGCCAAAATCCTTCAGGTCGTCAGCATGCGGCACAATCACCTGATCGATTGTGGCCGTCGTCAGGCTTTGCACGAAGGATGCGATCTTGTTCTGGTCTGCCGCAATCGGCTGCGGCTTCACAATGGCCCACTGCTTCCCCTGGCGGTCGCAGGTGAAACTTTTCTTGTCTTGCGGAGTAATGGTGAAGGACTGAATGTCGCCCGCTTTCAAATCGCAGACTTTTTCAGATTTGCTGGCGGTTTCTTTCGCCTGCTCGCGGCTCTTCCGTTTGTTCCAGAAACTGAAGGTGAACCAGAGAGCCACCAGAATAATGATCGCAATCAGGGTGTTCAGGTATCTTTTCACCGCCGGCTCCACCAGACCCCAATACCGATAACAATGATGCAAACAGGAATAATCATGACGCGCAGCAGCAGCCCGCCCATCTGGCTGGCAGTGAGATTCAGGTGCTGGAACGCAGGCGCTTTGGGACGAATCGAGATGAGGCCCTCATTCGACGCCAGCCACTCGACCATGTTCATGATAAGGTCGCGATTGCCCTGAAAGCCCAGGTACGCGTTGGCGGCTATAAGCGACGTGCCCACAGCCACAAACCTGCCCTCCTTATTGGGCGCGCCGCCGGTCAAAGTCCCGGCGACCGCCACCACGAGCGGACCTTTAATATCTTTTCCAGGACGATAGGAAACCTCGCGCATGCTGGGGTTGAAATTGGTCACACTGAAGCTCGCCTGCGAGGTCTTGCAGAGTTGGTCGAGCGTCGCGCCAGATTTGTCGCCGCTTGAAACCTCAAAAGATCGCGCCAGAGGGAAAAGCGTGGCGGTGCGCTTCAACGGCTGGACGATCGGGCTATCGCCATAGCTCAGGATCAGCGGCATGCTCGGGCTGGTCCCAAAGAGTTGCGCCACCGGGTTTTCATCAATCACCAGATCGTTGCGCAGCGTGACGCCATAGTCCGACAACAGCTTGGAAAGGTTGGGCAGAGCCACGCCGGGATCAAGAAACGCCAGCAGCCGGCCGCCGCCTTTCAGATACTTTTCGATCGTGCTGGTTTCCTGCGGTAGATAATCATTTTTCGGCCCGGCAATCACCAGCATTGAGCAGTCGCTGGGAATCTCCATTTTCTGCAAAAGGACTAACGTCTTTACGTCGCTGTCCTCGTTCTGGAGCGCCTGCTTGAACTTTGAGTATCCATCGCGGTCGCTGCCGGAAAGGTCGCGCTCGCCGTGTCCTTGCACAAAATAGATCACTTTCTGACCCTTCAGCAGGTGGATCAACGCATTGGTGATGCCTTCCTCGGAAGCGTCGGAGGCTTGCAGATGATGACTGCCGACCGCCACGTAGATTGAGCCGTAATTTTGCACCCCGAATTCGTGCGCCAAGCCAGGGTCGCGGTTGGGATCAACATACTGGACGTGGACGAAATGGGAGGCGGAGGAATAAAGATCCATCAAATCCCGGCGCTGCCGGAAGCCGCTCTCGCGGTCGAAGACGTAAATCGTGACCGGACGATCCAGACCCTTCAGAAGCTTCTTCGTCTCGGGAGAGAGGCTAAACTCCTTATTGGGCGTAAGGTCCAGATGGTGATCGTTGCGGTTGACAAACCAATTGCAGAGAACAATGATCGCGAGGACGACCACAATATAGATCGCCAGGTTCGTCCCGTGCAAAATCTGGCGCTTGGCGCTGCCGGGCCGGCGCTCATTTTCTGGCATGATTACGGCCTCCCCTTCAAAGCTTCAAGCGAACGGGCGGTCAGGAAAAGCCCGATCACGATCACCGAAACGTAGTAGATGACGTCGCTCAAATCAATTACGCCCTTGGCGAAATTATCGAAATGCGTGGTGAGTGACAGATATGAAAGCACCTTCCCCACCAGACTGCTCGAATAGGAATTTACCCAATTAAAAACGTAAAGCAACAGGAAAGCGGCAAACGAGACAGCGCCAGCGATAATCTGATTCTTCGTGAAACTGGAAATCCACAGGCCCAGAGCCAGCAAGCCCGCGCCGAAAAGGAAAAGTCCAAGCGCGTTGGCGAGCAGCGGCAGAGCGCTGGGATTCCCATAGATGAAGAGCATGCCGATGTAGATGAATGTCAGAATCATCAACACCACGTAAAGACCGAGAGCGCCCAGAAATTTGCCGATGATGATCTGAAGATCGGTGAGAGGCGAGGTCAGCAGAAGCTCAATGGTGCCCGATCTCTTTTCCTCCGCAAAAAGTCGCATGGTGATGAGGGGAATCAGGAATAGCAACACCACGGTCAGAATGCCCTCAAAGAGCGGCCTGACAATCCACTCATTGATGTTCGGCGAAGGGCCGCCCATGCCCCCCATCTCCATCATGCGAAAAACCTGGACGATGTACGTGGCGACGAAACTGTAAAAGAAGAATCCGCACAGAGCCGAATAAATCGCCAACACGAGATAAGCGATGGGCGAATGAAAGTAAGAGCGAATCTCCTTCCCTGCCACGGCGAGAATATTGCGCATAAAAACTCCTTCTGAAAGTTGCTGAAAAACTCTCTAAACCTGTCATTCTGAGCGGCAACGAAGAATCCCCGCATTTGCGACATCACGCCAATAGGGGACTCTTCGTCGCCTTCGGCTCCTCCGTAATGGCCGGTGAACGACTCAGCAGGATACGCCCGATGAGCTTTTCAGTAACCCTGTAATGACATCGTAAAACCGCCACGACAATCCGAATTTTCAAACAAACCCAGAAGTCCGGAAGAAAGCCGCCAGGTTATTGCTCCTTGGTTTCCGTTTCCGGCCTCGCGCTTCCAGCCGACTCTTCCTCGCTCAGATCCCGCGTGGTCAGCTTCAGGAAGATATCTTCCAAGCTCATGCCGCTCGTGCGAAGCTCCAGGAGCCGCCACTGGGATTCCACCACCGCGCGCGCCAGTTCCGAACGCACATCGCGGTCCTTGGCGGCATGGACTTCAAAAGTGGCGCGGCCATCGAAGACTTCGCGCTCCTCTATCAGCGTCACGCCTTCCACCCGCTCCAGCCTGGCTTTCATTTCATCCCGCGGCCCTTCCGCCGTGATCAAAATGGACTCAAAACCCTGCAGGCGATGCGTCAGTTCGTCCGGGGCGCCCACCGCCACCACTTTTCCTCCGTTAATCACCACCACGCGCTCGCAGGTCTTGGAGACTTCCGGCAGAATGTGCGTGCTCAGCACCACCGTATGCTGGCCCGATAGCCCGCGAATCAGTTCGCGGGTTTCGATGATCTGCTTTGGATCGAGACCTGCCGTCGGCTCGTCAAGAACCAGCACATCCGGATTGTGAATCAGCGCCTGCGCCAGCCCCACGCGCTGGCGATAGCCTTTTGAAAGTTTGCCGATTTGTCGCGACTGCACGTCTGTGATGGCGCATTTTTCACTCACTTCATCGATGCGTTTCTTGAGGTCGCGGCCGGGGACTCCTTTAATGCGTCCCACAAACGCCAGGTATTCGGAAACCCGCATGTCGGTATAAACCGGAGGGCTCTCCGGAAGATAGCCCGTATGCCTTCGCGCCTCAATCGACTCTTCCACCACATCGTATCCCGCCACCTTCACTTCGCCCGATGTGGGCGGAAGATAGCCGGTGATCACGCGCATAGTGGTGGTTTTCCCGGCGCCGTTCGGACCCAGAAAGCCCAGCACCTCTCCCTTCTTCACCTCGAAGGTGACATCTGAAACCGCCACGGTGGGCCCGTAGCGCTTCGTCAATTGCTGGACTTCAATCATGGAACGGACGCTCCTCTTTCAAACTGCGGTTTCACCGAATCTCGCGGTCGTCATTCCCGCGCAAGCGGGAATCCAAATTCTCCGGTCATCGAGCAGGCCCCCGCTTTTGCGGAGACGACGGCGGAGGTCAGGTCTGCGATGAAAGGCCAAACTCCGAAATATCTTCAGCCAGATTAATTACGAATATCAAAAATCGCGGAAGGTTGCCAAGACAATTTGTCAAGTCTCTTCCGAAGGGGAGAAATTATGTCACATTACGATGCAATTTGCAGCCCCTTTTTCCACGCGGGATGGCGCAGACCGAACCTCCGAACGATCACCTTTGCGGCGAGGGTTTTTCTCCTTGACGCTCCTGAGCATAGATGCGCGTTGCTTCCGCTCCCAGCAAGACGATTTGAGCCGAGTAATAAACCCAGACGGCAAACGCAACGAGCGACCCGGCTGCTCCATACATGGAACTGAGGGCGAAGCGCCCCACGTAAAAGCCGAAGATGGACTTCCCAATGATCAGCAGAAATGCAGTCACGGCCACTCCCACCGAGACATCTTTCCACGCGACCCGGACATCAGGAACAAACCTGAAAATGATGGCTGTAATCACGCTCATGACTCCCAGCGAAACCAGGAAATTCACCGCCTCCACGATCCCGGCACTGGGCAGAGCCATACTCTGAAGAACCGTGCTGATTCGAACGAAGGCGGCGCTCAGGGCAATCGAAATCAAAAGGATGCTTCCCGTCACAAGAACCATGCCTACCGCGAAAAGATTGCGCCTGATTGCCGTTTTAAGGCTTTGCGGAGCCTTACCCGAAATGTTCCACATGGCGTTGATGGCGCTCCGCAGTTCGTCAAATGCCGCAACCGAACCGAACAGTAGAGTGCCCACCGCCAGAAAATCCGTCACAAGGCTGGACGATACCCTGCCCGCGTGGGTAACCAGCAGGTGTACCGCCTGCCCGCCTTCCGGCCCTACGAGAAAGTCGGTGGAATGCGCCAGCACTTGTTCCGCGCCTTCGTGCCGGAAGATATAAGCGCTGATGGGAATAAAAAAGATCAGCAGCGGCGCAAGCGAGAGCAGCGCGTAGAAGGCCAGGGCGGCTCCAACGCGCGTCACGTCATGCGAATGCCACGCCACCAGCGTTTTTTTGGTCAAAGCCCAAAAGGACAGTGATTTCATGCTACAACCTCTCCAGTAAATCTGCACGAAAGCGCCTCAGCTTTTCAGCGCCTTGCGACCGAGGAACCGGAAGCCACGCGCGATGAGAGCGCAGAAAACCGCCGCATTGCATCGTCAGGCGGAAATTGCTATCTTAAAACCCGGAACTGATCGAAACCGGTAAGCCGAATCCGGCCATTCTCCATGCAGCTTCAAGTCTCCGCCCATGATGTTACCCGTCAAATCGAAGCCATCGTTTCAAACCCAAGCGCCGTCGCCTTTCGGGGGCTGCTCATGGCCCGTGCTGCGCTCTGGCTTGCAGTGCTTCTGACTTTTGGATGCGCGACGGGGCTAGCCGGGCCTCCCTTTCAGACTGACGATCCCGAGCCGGTCGAGTTCAGGCATTATGAGTTCTATCTGTTCGGGAACACGGATGGTACGCCGGTTGAGACCGATATTGCCGGCCCGGCTGCGGAATTCAACTGGGGCGCTGTCCCCAACGTTCAACTTCATCTGGTGGTCCCCCTGGCCGGAATCTTTCCTTCGGATGAATCAAATGCCTACGGCCTTGGCGATATTGAGACAGGAATCAAATACCGATTCGTCCAGGAAACCAAACATCGGCCAATGATCGGCACGTTTACGATGTTCGAGGTTCCAAGTGGAAATCCGGTGAAAGGACTTGGCGTGGGTCAGCCCTGGGCTAAATTGCCGATCTGGCTTCAAAAAAACTGGGGGCCGTGGACCACTTATGGCGGCGGGGGTGCCGTGGCGAATCTGGCGCCCGGCTATCGCAACTACCCGTTCGCCGGCTGGCTCATTCAGCGTGATCTCGGCAAGAAATTGACGTTAGGAACCGAGATTTTCTCTCACGGACCGGAAGGGCTCGCCACCCCGCAAACCCGCTCAGCCACGTTGGTGGATGTCGGCGGCTACTATTATTTCAGGAATCCCGGTTTCCAATTGCTTTTCTGCTATGGACATTCTGTTGCAGGGCAGCCAGAAACCTACGCATACCTCGGGCTTTATTGGACTTGGGGCGCGAAATCCGCCAAGAATCTGCTAGGAAGATTGCGACATTTCTAAGAAAGTGCAGCCGTCCACACAGTCATTCTACTGAGGTTTACAAATTATAGTGACAGCCTTTTCTGTAGCGCCGGTGTCCCCACCGGCGTTTTTCGGCGCTGAGGACAGCGCCGCTATAGTCCGCGTTGTCACTATAATTTGTAATTCTCAATAAGCGCAACGGGGCGAAGAATTTTTGTCTTTCTCAGTTCGGCAAAATACCGTGATCCTCTGCTGGCGCTCAGCAGGGATGACGGGCAAATGGGCCGGTCCGTTGTGAAACATCCGGAGGATGGAGGAGGCGTGATATGAATATGACTGATTTGTTTCTGGCTAAACTGGAGCGGGAGGCCGCCGGGACGCGCCGCGTGCTGGAGCGCGTGCCCGAAGGACGCAACGACTGGAAGCCGCACGATAAGTCCATGCGGCTGGGGTATCTCGCAGCGCTGGTAGCGAGCATGCTGTCCTGGATTGATTTCATGATCAATCGAAATGAGCTGGATATAGGCTCGGCTGAAGGCGCGAAGTTCAAGCCGCAGGAGGTGGCCACAAACCGTGAACTCTTGCAGGCGCTCGACCAATCGGTCGCCAGGGCGCGAGCGGCGCTGACAAGCACTACCGACGAGCATCTGATGACTGCATGGAGATTCGTGGTCGCCGGACATGTGGTCAGTGAACAGCCGCGGCACATCATGATTCACGACGCCGTATTCAGCCATCTTGCCCATCATCGCGGTCAATTGACAGTCTATCTTCGGCTCAATGATACGCCGGTGCCAGCGATCTATGGCCCCTCGGCGGACGAACAAGCGTAGCCTCACGGCCTGTCATTCTAGGCGGAGCCTCCCAAACTGTCATTCTGAGCAAAGCGAAGAATCCCGGTATTTCCAAGCAAAAGGCCGCGATCCTTCGCTCGCGCTCAGGATGACAAGGGAAAAAGCATAGCCCTTTTCCACCCCGCAACCAAAAGCCGCCGTCCTTAAAGACAGGTCGGCGCTACTTCTTTTGAATCGTGATGGTCCTTATGAAAACTTTGTGGGCTGCATTTCTTCTGTTTTCCATTGCCTCTGCCTTCGCCCAGGCAAGCCCGCCGAAGCCCTTCATTGACTGGGAGAACCTTGATAACCCGGTGCTCTCTTATCCTGAGTGGTCCATCAAGGATGCCGCGATGGCCTACCGCGACAGCATGTTCTACGTCTTCTTTTCCGCGTTTTACCAGGATCACGGAAGAGTTCGCAGCCATGTGGTGGAGGTGAGCACGCCGGATTTCAAAACTTATTCCAGGCCGATTTTTGATATGGACGGGGAAGAAGACGGGTGGATCGGCATGTGCTCGCCCGACGTCCAATGGACGGGCAAGGAATACGAAGTCAGTTTCAATTCCTGGGGCGATGATCCCGCGAAACCTGATCAACTCTTCTATATGACTTCGCCGGACCTGGTTCATTGGTCGCAGCGGCATCCTCTGGCGGCGAACCTCACCCGCGGCGAGCGCGCCATTGATGCAGCCCTGGCTCCTTCGTCGGACGGCTTTCACCTGATCTGGAAGTCCGAGATGAAACCCATGCGCCCGCGCATGGCCTTCGCTCCCGCGCTCAGCGGCCCGTGGCATCTTGTGGGTTCGGGCTACCCTGCGCTGAAAATGAAGAACGGGCATGAAAACGGGCTGATCCACGAAAACTTTGAGTTCATCCGCATCGACGACAAGTGGCGCCTGCTGACCTCCGACTATCCTCGCGGACATCATGAGTATCTTTATACTCTCAAAAATGACTCGAATTGGCTCGACTGGGGCGGCGGATTCGAGCTTCACGTGCCTGTCGAGGGATTTAACGAGTGGGTTCACGCCGATGCCGCCGCCCTCCGCGACTGGCGCAAGTACGACGGCTATTTTTATCTCATCTACGCTGGCCGCGATGAGGATGAAACTTACCTGCATCGCGGATGGAATCGCCTCGGTCTCTCTCGCTCGAAAGACCTGGTGCATTGGCTCCCCGCCGGCGACGTAAATTAAGAGCAAGTTACCTGTCATTCTGAGCGCAGTGCAGCGAAGCGAAGAATCCCCTATTTCTAAATTCAAACAAAATACCATGATCCTTCGCTGGCGCTCAGGATGACAGGGGTAGGGATTGTGCCGTTATGTAACACAAGGGCAGGCTAGCGTTCGATCAATACCCGGCAAAATCTTCTGCGCGGATGTCATCGTCATCGACGCCCGCCTGATTCAGCATCTGGTGCAAGCCTTGCACCATCGCTGGCGGCCCCGCGATGTAGTAGACCGGCGATGACGCGCCCCGCACGTAACGGTCAAGCATGGCCTTATCAATCAGGCCTGTTTCACCCTTCCATGTTCGTTTCGATTTTTCCATTTCCGTCATCGTGGCGATGAGCCGATAGTTTGGATTCTGCTTCTGCAACGCCTCAAGCTCTTCAAGAAACGGAGCGTCTTCCGGGCGGCGGTTGGAATAGAAGAGAACGATGCGATGGGGGAGCTTTTCATGCGCGGCGTGAAACACCATGCTCCGAAACGGCGTAATGCCAATGCCGCCGGCGAGCAGAACGGCAGCCCGCGCGGAGTTATTGTGCAGCACGAGGTTGCCGAACGGCCCGTCCATTTTCACCAGACTGCCGGCGGGCATCTTCTCCAGCGCCCGCTTAAAGGCCGAGCCGCGCATGCGCGTGGCGATCAACAGAATGTCCTCATGCGGCGCGCTGGCGAGCGAAAACGTGTGGGTATTTCCTGCCGCGTCGGTTTCCGGTGGATCGATCAGCGTTAAATCCACTGTCTGGCCCGATTTGAAGCTCCATCCGGGCGGTTTCTCAAAGCGAAAGGCTAGGGTTTGCTCGGCGATTTCTTCGTGCCCAAGCAGTTTAATCATCAAAGCTGGAGATGTTTCCGGGCTCACAGGCAATTTCTCCTTCAATTTGAAAATATTTGCAAAGACGGCTTGCAGGGGCGAACGGCGCTCGCCCCACCCACGGCACTCCCCAAGCAAACGGGAGCGAGCGGCGCGCGTCCTTACAATAGCCTACATTTTATTCTGGAGCTTGATGGCCTCCCAGCGATCATTTTTTCGCACCTCCGCCTGCCTCACCAGAATTGCGCCATTGTGCAGCGACCCTGTAATGCGCACCTCATCCCCCAGGTAAGGCGCGAGGGATACGGAAGAAGCGATGAGGGCATGAAAAACTTTCTGGTCCGTCAGAATCCCAGCGGGATATCCCATTCTCAGACACTCTTCGCCGCAGTCCTGATCACCCATATGATTGTCTCCGGTATAGGCATGATTTTCCAGGTAGCAGTTTGCGTCAATAAGAGTGCCCTCCCAGACGGCTGTCCCATGGCCCATGGAAGCCTTCATTTCTGAAGACGCTGACCGGCCCCGAGCGCGGGCCGGATGAGCCCGCGCACCATCGCTGATCCCGATAAAGGCCAACCCTATCATGATGAAACAAACCCATCCTTGAGTCCTCATGAAAAACCCCCTTCTCCGCGCGGGGCGCAGAGTGAATTAGAGGCATTATAAATCAGGTTGAGGAAGGGCCAATCAGTTTTAGAAATAAGGGAATGTCTCGCCTCGCACCTGTTATCATAGGGGTGCATGGCGTACCCGCTGATCAAAATTGCTCCCTCGATTCTTTCAGCGGATTTCATGCGTCTGGGCGAGCAGGTGCAGGAGGCTGAAGCTGCGGGCGTGGATCGCGTACAGATCGATGTGATGGATGGCCGCTTTGTTCCCAATATCACCTTTGGGGCTGTTGTCGTCAAATGTTTGCGACCTCTTACGCACCTTCAGCTTGAAGCGCATCTGATGGTTCAGCCACCGGAGGATTTTATCGAGCCGATCGCGCGCGCCGGAGCGGATACGATCATTGTTCATCAGGAAGCCACCCCTCATCTCCATCGCGCCATCCAGCACATTCATAGTCTTGGGAAAAAGGCGGGCGTGGCGCTGAATCCTTCGACCCCCGCCAGTCTTCTGAGCGAAGTATTGGAAAGCTTGCAGCTTGTGCTGGTGATGACCGTTAACCCCGGCTTCGGAGGCCAGGAATTTATCCCTGAAACCTTGCGCAAAATCAGGCAGGTGCGCGCCATGATCCTGGAGCGAGGCATGAATTGCGAAGTGGAAGTGGACGGCGGCATCAATCTCCAGACGGCGCCTCAGGTGGTTGAAGCTGGGGCTGATGTGCTGGTTGCAGGGACAGCCGTGTTTGATCATCAGCAAGGCATCGCCACGGCAATCCGGGAATTACTGGCCGCTTGCCAGGCGGTGGCCCCTTGACTGAAGCAAATTGGTAATTCGACGGGAAAACCTGCTTCAGATTCATGAATTCGAGAGCTGTGCCCTCTCACCCCGAACCGCTCTCCCCGGCGGGGAAAGGGTGGCGCGAAGCGACGGGTGAGAAGGTTTGAATCAATTAATCCTGGCCATTGTAGCGGCGAACTATGTTCGCCGAAGTTATTTCAAGCAAAACGCGGCGATCACAGATCGCCGCTACAGCGGGAGTGAACTTGTATAATGCATCACTAAGTTGACGTTTTCTATTTATTGAGAATCACAAATTATAGTGGCAACGCAAACTGTAGCGGCGCTGTCCCCAGCGCCGAAAAGCGCCGGTGAGGATACCGGCGCTACAGAAAACGGCGTCACTATAATTTGTAAACCTCAGTAGAAGGCAGATGGGAGACCATGCGAGTCGGGCTGGGAGTCACAGGCGGCATTGCCGCTTACAAAGCGGCTGAACTGCTGCGGTGTCTTCAGGAAGACGGGTTGGAAGTCCAGGTGATCATGACGCGCGCAGCGCGCGAGTTTGTGACTCCTCTCACGTTTGAAGCGCTCTCGGGCCACAAGGTGATCACTGACCTCTTTCCATCCTCCGCGCCCGGAGCCGGCGCCACAGCCGCCGAAGGCAACGCCCAGGAAAAGATCCAGGCAGAGCCGAACACCGAGAGCGCCATCGAGCACATTGCCGTGGCGCAAAGCATTGAAGCGCTCGTTATTGCTCCCGCCACGGCGGATGTGCTGGCGAAAATGGCCCACGGCCTCGCGGATGACTTTCTCACAACCGTTTATCTGGCCACACGCGCGCCGGTGATCGTGGCTCCGGCGATGAACATCAACATGTGGCGGCACGAAGCCACTCAGGCGAACATCGCAATCCTTCGCCAGCGCGGCGTGAAGATCATCGAGCCGGAATCAGGTTATCTCGCCTGTGGCATGACAGGCGCTGGCCGCCTAGCTGCAATTGAGAATATCGCCCGGGCGGTGCGGGAAACGCTTGGAATGCGCCGCGACCTCGAAAACGAAACCCTGCTGGTCACCGCCGGCCCCACCTACGAGCCTATCGATCTGGTACGTCATCTAAGCAATCGTTCAAGCGGCAAGATGGGATACGCGCTGGCTGAGGCGGCGCGGCGGCGCGGCGCTCGCGTGCTTCTGGTGAGCGGACCGACGCATCTTGTACCCCCCCAGGGGGTTGAGGTTGAGCGCGTTAAAACCTCGGATGAAATGGCCGATGCCGTGCTAAACCGCCTTGCCACGGTCAGCATCGTGATCATGGCCGCCGCCGTGGCGGATTACCAGCCCGCATCGGTCATTCAAGGCAAAATCAAGAAAAATTCGCGCCCTCTCTCGCTGGAATTGAAGCCCACGCGCGATATTCTGGCCGAGATCGCCGAGCGCCGCCAGCCTCGCCAGCTAGTGGTGGGCTTCGCCGCTGAGAGCGACCATCTTCTCGAGAATGCCGCCGAGAAAATGCGCGCCAAGCGGACAGACCTGATGGTGGCGAACGACATCACGCAGGAAGGCGCCGGATTCGACGGCGATACCAACATCATTACCCTGCTCTTCCCCGATGGACGCGCGAAGTCATTCGAGAAAATGAGCAAGTTTCAAGCGGCCAATCACGTGTTGGATGAACTGGTGGAATTGAGAAAGACAGTCGCCCAGACGGGAATATTCACAAGCCCGCAATCGTAGGGGCGCGCGGCGCGCGCCCTGGGCGAACGCCGTTCGCCACTACAGGATTTTCCCATATGGATCGAGACACTCTTCGTCAGGTTGAAGATTGGATCAAATTCTTTCAGGAACTCGGGTTTGAGGAATTCTATCGCCGCCCGCAGCGAGTTACAGCGGCGTCTTCATCACCCAAGGCTGCCGCGACTCCGTTATCCGCAAGCCCCAATGCTGCATCCGGTCCAACTTTCGGCAACAAGCCCCTTGGAGCTTCGGAAGCATCTCGCGGCCCGGCCAAGCCAGCAAGCCCTGCGGAACCACCCATCACAGCGGCTCCGCAATTTACTGCCTCACGCCCAGTGGCCTCACAATCGTTGAGCCTTTTCGAAGCGCCGCCTGCTCCGGCGGCCCCGGCCAAGCGCGAGACGCTTGAAGAAATCCAAACCGACCTTGGAGACTGCCATCGCTGCAAACTCTCGAAAGGCCGGAAGCATATTGTGTTTGGGCAAGGTAATCCGCGCGCCGAACTGGTGTTCGTGGGCGAAGGTCCGGGCGCCGATGAAGATGAGCAAGGGTTGCCCTTTGTCGGGCGCGCCGGCCAACTGCTCAACCGCATGTTGCAATTGATTCAAATCAGGCGGGAGGATGTTTACATCTGCAATGTCGTCAAGTGCCGACCTCCGGGCAATCGCACGCCTGAGCAGGATGAAATCGCAACCTGTTCTCCTTTCCTCTTCCGCCAGATTCAGTCTATTCAGCCGCGCCTGGTTTGTTGCCTGGGTTCCCCAGCCGCCCGCACGGTGCTGGGCATCAAAGAAGGCATTACCAAAATCCACGGCCAGTTCTTTGATTATGGAACAGGCAAGGCCCTGGCCACAGTGCATCCGGCCTACGTGCTGCGCAATCCCCGCGAAGAAGTCATCCTCCGTGACGATTTTGAGAAGATCAGGCAGTTCTTGCAATCTGCCTGAATTCCCTCGCCCCGTTTACCGTCCATTGCAACTCGAAATCAGAATCTTTGCGGCTGGGTGACACCGATATGTTGTACTTTTGACACACCCACATTTAACTAACCACTATTCAATTTTAACAATAACATTTAGAATCAATGACTTAGTTAAATATTAGAACCTGGAACTTGAAGTGCTTCTCGTACAGTCGCATGGATTCAATCATAAACGACTATCAGCACACCTTGGCAGGAACCCTTTGCTGGTCAGGCATAGGTCTCCACACCGGCGTTGCGGTGAATCTTTCCTTAAAGCCTGCTCCGGCGAATACGGGAATCATCTTCAAGCGCGCCGATCTCGAAGGGTTTGTCATCAAAGGGCGGGCGTCGAACGTGGCCCGCGTGAGCTACGCCACCAGCCTGATGCACAAAGGCGTGCTGATCTCGACCACCGAACATTTGCTTTCCGCTTTGATAGCGCTGGGCGTGGATAACGTTTGCGCCGAAATCGACAACCTGGAAGTCCCCATCATGGACGGCAGCGCCCTGCCTTTCGCGCGCGACATCCTGCGCGTGGGATTGAAGCGGCAGCGGGCGCGTCGCGCCTACATCCGAATCCTGAAACCGATTGAGATCGCCGAAAGCGGAAAGAGCATCGCCATTTATCCCTCCGAGCAATTTCGCGTGACATATAGCATTGACTTTTCTCACCCGCTGGTCGGCAGCCAGAAGTTGGAATTGGCGCTGAACCCAACCCGTTACCTGGAAGAAATCGCCCCTGCCAGAACTTTCATCACTTCCCTCGAAGAGGTGGAAATATTGAAGAAGGCTGGCCTCGTCCGCGGCGGCTCGCTTGAGAATGCGCTCGTTCTCTCTCACGACCGGATCTTAAATCCGGGAGGGCTCCGACTCCCGGAGGAATTTTGCCGCCATAAAATTCTGGACTTGATCGGCGATCTGGCGCTGGTCGGCCATCCCCTCATCGGGCACGTCGTAGTCCATCGTGGCGGACACGCCGTCCATTACGCGCTCGTCTCGCGCCTTCTCAAAGAGAAGGATTCCTGGC
>CADDZJ010000006.1 GCA_902812415.1 Acidobacteriota bacterium | reverse complement strand
GGAAGAGCTAACTCTTTACATCATTAAAAAGTTGGTGCGGAGGGCCGGAATCGAACCGGCACGTCCCGTGAGGGACAAGGGATTTTAAGTCCCTTGCGTCTACCAGTTCCGCCACCCCCGCACGTTGATTCTAAAGAACTTGCTGTGTTATCTCGCACTGTGCACCAATCCCCTTCCCTTCGCGCGTTCGCGATGATACGGGGCAACATGACTGACTATAGCAGATGTTGCGCCTCCGTGATAATGTCCCCTAAAGTGACCTCCGCGAGGAGGTCAGATCGGGGCGAATCGAGATGAGCAGGAGGGAGTTGGAAAGGGTTGAAGTACTGGCGTGGGTGCGGAGCAAGGATCTGCGGCTGGTGTTTGGACTGGACGGGTCGCTGAATGTGAGTGATCGGCAGCCGAAGCGGCTGTGGAAGCGGTATCGGGAAGAAGGCGCTAAGAGATTGAAGCACTGATTTATGTGCCCCCGGAAGCATGCGACCTTCCACTACAGAAAGAGCAGGAAGCGTTGATGAATGCGCAGGCTTTGTGCTGAAAAGCCAGATCTTTAAGGCATTGAAGGATGAGCGAAGATTAAAATTTTTCCCAACGAACCCTAACTAGTCTTTACAATCAATCGATTATGCTATGGCAGGGTCTAAAATTTTAAGGCGAGAGGGCCTTAGCAGGATGGTTATTAACACATTTTTTGCGGAACGAACCCTAAGGTGACGTTAACTTGATCCGTCGTATTTTGAAATATAAAAGTGTAGTGGAAGTCTGGCAGAGAGCCGTTATGACAACTAACCTGTTCATCACCGGCACGGATACCAATGTGGGGAAGACCATGCTCTCGGCGCTGCTTACCGCAGCCCTGGACGGAATTTATTGGAAACCGATCCAGACCGGCGCCCGCGAGGGGACTGATCGCCGCTCCGTGATCCAGTGGGCTGAAATTCCGGAAGAAAGGACGCTGCCGGAATGCTATTGTTTTGATCCTCCGGTCTCGCCGCACCTTGCGGCGCGGCAGGCAGGGATACGGATCGATCTTGGCCGGATTTCGATGCCTGGCGGCGAATTTACCTGCCCCGTGATTGCTGAAGGCGCGGGCGGCGTTCTGGTGCCGATCAACGAGAAGGAAACTATTTTGGATTTGATCCGCCGGCTGGCTTTTCCCGTTGTGGTGGCTTCGCGGACAGCGCTCGGCACCATCAATCACACACTGCTGACTCTTGCAGCCCTTCGCAGCGCCGGCGCCGAAATTCGCGGCGTGGTGATGCTCGGGCCAGAAAACATCGAGAATCGGCGGGCTATTGAGCACTACGGCCAAACGCCGGTCATCGGCCACGTTCCGGTGCTTCAAACCTTCAATCGCGCTGCCCTGCTCAAGGTCTTTGAATCTTATTTCAACAAGAACTGTTTTCGATGACTCACCGCCTTGCTGTAGCGCTGGTGTCCTCGCCGGCGATTTTCCGGCGCTGGGGACAGCGCCGCTACAATAAAAAGCTTTGACGATATTTGTGGCAGAATGAGATCCGGTTTGAAAAATCCTCTTTCCATCTGGCATCCCTACACGCATCCCACGCTTGATCCGGCGCCTATTCCTATCCGGCGCGCCGAAGGCGCTTATCTTTACGCCGAGGATGGCCGGCGGTTTATCGACGCGATCTCCTCCTGGTGGGTCACGCTTCACGGCCATGCCCACCCTCGGATTGCGGCGGCGATTGCGGAGCAGGCGCGGAAGCTCGAACAGGTGATCTACGCCGGGTTCACGCATGAGGTAGCCGAGGAGCTTGCTGAGCGGCTGCGCGAAGCGCTGCCTGCTTCTCTCACGCACCTTTTCTTCTCTGACGATGGCTCGACCGCCGTCGAAGCGGCGCTGAAAATGGCCGTCCAGTTCTGGCACAACCAGGGCCAGCCCCAGAAGAGACGCATCATTGCGCTGGAGCATGCTTACCACGGTGATACGGTGGGGGCCATGTCGGTGAGCGCTGAGTCGAGCTTTACAGCGGCGTTTCGGGAGCTTCTGTTTCCCGTCCTGCGCGCGCATTCCGCTTATTGTTGTCGCTGTCCGGTAGGAAAAAGGCGGGACGCCTGTTCGATTGATTGCGCAGAGAGCCTCGAACAGCTTCTCGAAAGACGCTCGGGCGAGGTTGCCGCCGTCATCGTTGAGCCGCTGTTGCAAGGCGCAGGAGGCATGATCGTCCACCCGGTGGAATTCCTGCAACGGATTCGGGAGATCACGAGGCGCTACGACGCACTGCTGATTGCGGATGAAGTGCTCACCGGCTTTGGACGCTGTGGCCGCATGTTTGCCTGCGAAATTGCGGGAGTTGAGCCTGACCTGATGTGCCTTTCCAAGGGACTCACCGGCGGATTTCTGCCGCTTGGGGCCACTCTTGCGACCCCGCGCGTTTTTGAGGCTTTCTGTGCGCCTGACCGCCGCCACACGTTTTTCCACGGCCATTCTTATACCGGCAATCCCCTGGCCTGCGCTGCTGCCGTGGCGAATCTTGAGGTTTTCCGCACCGAGCCGGTTTTCGAGCGCATTGCCGCGATTGAGCGAGTCCATCGGGAGCGCCTTGCGCGGCTGAAAGACCATCCCGCCGTGGGCGACGCTCGCATGATCGGGACTGTGGCGGCGCTTGAACTGCGCGCTGAGGACCCGGGTTATCTTTCCACTCTGAAGCCCCGACTCTATGACTTCTATCTCCAGAAGGGCGTTCTGCTGCGCCCGCTGGGAAATGTCGTTTACATCCTGCCGCCCTACGCCATCACCCGTGGCGAGCTGCAATATGTTTATGAAGTGATTGAAGAGTCCCTTGCGCTGGTCGGCCGGTAAAATGCAAGCACACGGAAGCGAATTGATATCCAAACGCGGATGAACAGCGGAAAACCATTGGATCTGTCGCGCTCAGTGAAACGAAGCGTCCCTGTATTTACAGAATCAAGCCAAGAATGAGCTCCTTACTTCGTTTACTCAAGACCGCCTGGGACTCCTCAGGATGACGGCGTTGGGAGATTCTTAAGAATACGATAGGGGTTTACGTCAAACGTCCCGCAATGCTAACTTCAGCGACCAAAGTGCGATTGCAATTAAATTGATCGCAATGATACCCTAGTTCGTCATGAACCGATACGAAGGCAAGACGTTTGAGAACCAACATCTGGTGCTGGACGAAGGCGTCTTTATCAACTGCACCTTCCGTAATTGTAGCCTGGAGTACTCGGGGGGTGACGTTTACGTTCAGAACTGTCAGGGTGACGGCTGCCAGCTCATCTGGCGCGGGGCTGCGCAGCGCACCGTCTTTCTCCTGCAAGGTCTCGGCTTAATGACGCTTCCCGCGCCGCCTCCTGCCGGCAATCCTCCGGGCCGCGTTCAATAGACCTTGCAGCGCGGCCATGCCGCTTTCCCCGCGCTTGTTGTCCTTTGTCTTTATTTGTTAGACTGAAACTCAACGGTTTTGACCGATAGACTCGAAGAATGCCCCGAGAGTCTGGACTTGCTGAGGTAAAGTATGGCTGAGGAGACGCGCGAAGAGTCTGGTTTCAAGGTTGTCGATCGGCGCACTTTTACAGCAGAAGGAACGCGGCGCGAGGGCGCGTCAGCCGTTGACGAGAAGCGGTCGCAAGAGGCTGAAAAGCCACGCTCCGCTCCCGAGCCGACTCGCGATGCCAGGGAAGATCGGCTGGACGAAGGGTTTGCCATGCTGGTGGAATTTCTCGCCAACAGCGCATTGGTCCACCTGGGTCTGGTTGCAGGGCCAGCGGGCGAGTCGATTCCTGTAGACTTCCAGAGCGCCCGCGCGATGATTGATCTCCTGGGCGTTATTCAGGACAAGACCAAGGGAAACCTTACTCCCTCCGAACGCAAGTTCCTGGACGATGTTCTTTTTGAACTGCACACGCGGTTTGTTGAACTCCAGAAGCAGGCCACGGCCAAGCGACGATGAAATTGACGTTTCTGGGCACGGGCACCTCAACCGGAATCCCCACGCTCGGCTGCCATTGTCCCACTTGCTTCTCGACGGACCCTCACGACTATCGAACGCGGTCGTCGATCGTGCTGGAATTTGACGGTCACGTCGTAGTCGTTGATACGACGCCCGACTTCCGTCAGCAAGCCTTGCGCGAGCGAATCGAGCGGCTGGACGCCGTCGTTTTCACCCACACGCACGCGGATCATGTTTTCGGGCTGGACGACGTGCGAGTCTTCAACCTTCGTCAGAAGCATGCCATCCCGATTTACGCCGACAGCCGTTCGATGGAGGACATTCGCCGCATTTTCACATACATTTTCAAGGGCGACTACGCGGCTGGCGGAATCCCGCGGCTTGATCCGCACGTCATCGACGGCCCGTTTGATTTGTGGGGGATGCGCATGGTGCCTCTTCCGGTGCTGCACGGCGATCTGCCGGTGCTGGGCTTCCGCTTTCATCGCACCGCATACATTACGGATTTCAGCGCGATTCCGGAATCGACCATGGCAATGCTTCAGGATCTTGACGTGCTGATCCTGGATGCGTTGCGCCACAATCCTCACCCGACGCACTCGACGGTGGAACAGTCCCTGGAGATCGTCAACCGGCTGAGACCTCGCCGCGCTTTCTTCACGCACATCGCCCACGAATTAGGTCATGAGTCGACGAATTCCGCGCTGCCGCCCAATGTCCGCCTAGCCTACGACGGGCTGAAGATCGAGCTTCCGGAAGATTCCGGGTGACGTGTGGCCAGCGTCTGTTTTTCATCATGGAGATCATTCACGACCTCGATCGGTTCGCTCCACCCTCGCAGGGGAGCGCCGTCACCATTGGCAACTTTGACGGTGTCCACCTGGCCCATCAGGCGTTATTGCGCCGAACCGCGCAGCGTGCGCGTGAACTGGGATCCCGCGCTGCCGCAGTCACCTTTGAGCCTCACCCAATCCAGGTCCTCGCCCCCGATCGCGCGCCAAGGATTCTCACCTCGCTCCCAACGCGCGCCCGGCGAATGGAACAACTGGGGATCGACCTGCTGATCGTGCTGCCGTTCACCCGCGAATTGGCCCATCTTTCGCCCCTTGATTTTGTCGAGCAGATTCTAGTGGCTCGGCTGCGCGCCAATTTCCTCTGCGTCGGTCCGAATTTTCGCTTTGGCTACCGGCAGGCCGGCGATGTGAGCCTGCTTAACAGGCTGAGCCGGGAAGGAAAGTTCAGCCTGGAGATTTTACCCATCATAGAAATACGCGGGCAGGCCGTCTCAAGCACCTGCATTCGGCAATTGCTCTCAGAGGGTCGCGTTCATATGGCGGGCCGGCTTCTGGGGCGGCCCTTCTCAAATTCCGGTCCCATTGTTTCAGGCCGGGGCATTGGCCGTCGCCATGCCGTTCCGACCTTGAATCTGAATCCAAACGAGACTCAATGGCCCATGGTGGGCGTCTATGTCACGCGCACGCGGCTGGGAGACGAATGGCGGGATTCGGTCACCAATGTGGGCTACAGCCCGACCTTCGGGAATCACCGGCTTACCATCGAGACCCACCTGCTGAATTTTGAAGGCGACGTCCAGGAAACTCAGATGGAAATCGAGTATCTGCATCGCCTGCGAGATGAAATCAAGTTCCAGAATCCCGCCATGCTGAGGCTTCAGATTCAGGAAGACGTCCGGCGTTCGCTGAAATTCTTTCGTTTGCTGGACTATTTCCGGCAGCCGGAAGGCAGGCGCTCGCCACGATACGCCCCGAACCAGGCGTAATCGACGATTGTTTCTGATAGGTGAACGCGGCGTCAGTTTTTGCCGGCAAACTGAGATTCAAGCTGCACTGAGGAAGCTGAGGGGGAATCAGCGGCCTTGAGAATCTGCGGATGGCGCCAATTATCAAAAAGAGCTATCGTCTGCACGCAGGAAATGGTGCAGCGCGGAGCGCAAGATTTTTGGATGAGATATTCGCGCTCAAGATGCGCTCGCGTGTATTGCTCCAGAGGAATGGCCGGATAGCCGCGCTGTTGCGAGCAATAATGCACCAGGCCATTCTCGCAGATATAGAGATAGCGGCTGCCCGCCCGGCACCGCCAGGTGTTCTCGCGCCCCTGCGCGATGTTTCTCTGAAAAAACTCGTAGAACCGCGAATAGGAGCGCTTGCTCATCGCGGCGACCTCATCGAAAATCTTCTGCTGTTGCGAGCTTAACGGCAGCAGTTGGCCAGAGTGATCGTGAATAATGCCGACGGTGGTGCTGAAGCCCAACTCCCGCGCGCGGCGGGCCACCGTAATGGCGTCCTCCGGATTCCGAACCGCACTGCCTAATACCGAATTGATGTTCACGTGAAATTCCGCATATTGGGCAAGGAGTCGAAGCTTCTGATCGAGCACCTTGAGGCTTTTCTTGGAAACGTCGTCCGGCGTCACATTATCAATGCTGATCTGAAGGTGGTCCAGGCCCGCGCGATTCAACCGCTTGATCCTCTCGGGAACCAGCAGATATCCATTCGTGATCAGCCCGGCGATCATGCCGCGGCTGCGGATCGCGCGGATAACCTCATCGAGATCGGGATGCAAAAGGGGTTCTCCGCCGCTGATCGTGATAATCGTGGTTCCCAAATCAGCCAGGCGATGAACCCGTTTTTGTAACTCGGCCACCGGCACCGGCTTTGAGAAATCATCATATTCATTGCAGTAAGCGCATGAGAGGTTGCACCTTCGGATTGGAATGAGATGGACGTCGATGGGATGGTGCGTCGAGAGAAGCCCTTTCGCGATCATTCGCAATTCACGAAGACGCAAGGAAAAAAGACGGATTCTGCGACGGATGGCGACTCTATCCATGGAAGTCGATTATCATGAAAACGATCAGGACTTTCAACAACATACCGGCATCGTCGCCCACGACTCAACCTTCAAACTAATGCTTTCACTTTTCGGCTGGCAACTTTATCGTTGCGAATGGGGAAAAAGGCCTCTTGAAATGAGTATAAGTGCTTTGGATTGTGGGGAATAAGAACCGCCAATGTCCTCTTGCGGAAATCGGGCGTCACACTGCGCGATGACCAAAAGCATTGCTCCGCCCGTGATTGGCCTCTTATCAACGACTCTCAATTCATTTTCATCCGCTCGGCGCCGGGCTTGGGGTGAATCTTAAAAACCGAAGGTCCTAATTCACGGTTAATTTTCATGTTGCTGTAGCGGGCTATCAGATAATCTCCGCTTGGCTCAAAGAACTGCTGCTGGACAGGAAGCCATGATTCCGGGCTGATCCACAATTCAACTTTGCTCAATTGAGCGGCAATATCTTTCTGGATAGGAGTGAGTTCCAGCGCTGGAAAGACCTGGCCGCCCAGTTTCTGCTCGCCCAGATAGCGGATATGATAAGACTCTTCAAGCTTTGAACTTTCCGTGCCAAAGCCGAGCAACAAAAATTGTTGAAGCACGTCGCGTCGCCGCTCCAAATCATATTCCTGGATCTGATTGATCTTGGGATAGTAGATTTCGGCGCGATTCTTTTTAAACAGAATTTCCTTCGGCTCAGGCGCCGTGAATTTCACCAGAACTTCAGGTCTCTTCCCTTTACGGTAAAATATCTGACCGTTTTGCGTGGAGCGGTCATTCACCAGGACGGTCACCGTGGTGTATTCAAGACGCGCTGAAACGGTCTTTACCGTCTGGGCAACTTCATCCATGTGAGAGAGGACCTGGTTTTCAGTGAGGCTTGCTGGCTGAGCGCCGCGGGGGGTTGCGCGAGCGCCCAGGTGGATGCCGGGTACAAACAGCAAAGAAAGCGCTAAGAAAATGTGAACCGGGAACCCGCCTCGTCTCAATGTGGCAACCTTTCTTTGTTCTTATCTAGTGTAGTGCCTCTCATTTCAGATGACCACGCCCGGGTTTTCTTCTTATTTACCGAGCATTACAAATTATAGCGATGTTCAATCCTGTAGCAGCGCTATCCTCAGCGCCGAAAAAACGCCGGTGAGGACACCGGCGTTACAGCTCAAGAATTGCGGCATCCTTCGACTTACTATGGCAGAACCACCGTATAGCCAAGGATGACGTTGTTCCGATCGCGAAGCACGTCCACAGACTTTAGATCAACGGGTTTATGCAGGCGTTGCTGAAGAATTTCACGGATAGCGTCTTCCGGTTTGCGAGGGGCCATGGACGAAACCAGGCGGGCATCCACAAGATAGTGCCAGCCGTCCTTGGCCCTGCCCACCTCAATAACACCCTGGGAATGCCGGAGGTTCGTGAGGCCCAGCGTCGGACGATCATGGAACCATGAGGCGGGGGTGAGGAAAATAAAAGCCAGGATGAGGGCACAAATAACGTCATACTGCCAGGAACCGCGCGCATAAGTCCAAAACACGGAGCGAGAGGCAATCAACCTCACCTTTCCCCAGACACTCTGACCTGTGCCAACTCCCTCCGGAGTCAACGTCTGGGGCAAGGAATGTTCGTGCAACTCCGTGCTTTCAGCCATGGCCTAGCCTTAAAATAATCGCAAACTCTTCAAGATTCAATCCTCAATCAACTGTCCATCCCGCATGTGAATGATGCGATCCGCCACGGCCGCCGCCTCCGGATTGTGGGTGATCATCAAGAGGGTCTGGCGCAAAGTGCGGTTGAGCGTTCGCATCATGTTGAGGACGGTTTGGGAGTTCTCACTATCGAGATTTCCGGTAGGTTCATCGGCCAGTAAAATCTTAGGCTCGCAGATTACGGCGCGCGCAATCGCAACGCGCTGCTGCTCGCCGCCCGAAAGAGCATAGGGGCGATGGTTCAGCCGGTTGGCGATGCCGAGCATTTCCACCACCATCTGAAAACGGTGAGGATTAAAGCCGTTGCCATGAATATGCTGAGCCAGCTCAACGTTCTCTTTGGCGGTAAGCGTGGGGAGCAGGTTGAAGCGCTGAAATACGAAGCCGATCTTATGACGGCGGAAGCGCGTGCGCTCGCTATCCGTCATCTTGCTCAAGTCATTACCTTCGACGAAAATCTTGCCGCTGGTGGGTGAAGCCAAGCCGCCCAGAAGGTGCAACAAGGTTGATTTGCCGCAGCCGGAAGGTCCCACGATAGCCACAAACTCGCCTTCCTGAATTTCGAGCGTCACGCCGCGCAGCGCCGGCGTATCGACTTTGCCCGTGCGGTAAACTTTCCATAAATCCTGGGTGGCGATAATGGATTCCATGATCGTGCAGCAGTCGCCGAGTCCTTCGCAGCCCGCGACTTAAAAAGGAGAAGCCACAAGTTACAATCGTCAACCTTGAAAGGCTGCGCTATTCGTAACCGAGTGCCTCGATCGGATCGAGCTTTGCGGCCCGTAATGCCGGATAAAATGCCCCCACCAGACTCCCGATGATGGCGAGCACCGCAGCACGAGCCCTCCATGCCATTGTAAGGTCAACTGGAAGCGTAGGAAAGTAGGCGCTGATGGCCCGGTGAACCAGGAACGTTCCAATGAAGCCAAGAATAATGCCGCCGATGGCCAACAATCCGGCCTCCTGCAGTATCGCCTTGATAATATAGAACTTGGAGGCTCCCAGCGATTTCAGAATGCCGATTTCACGCGTGCGTTCGGTGATGGTGGTGTACATGGAAAGGAAAATCACCAGGAAGCCGATGCCCACGGCGATGGCGATCATAGTATTCACAAAATCCGTAAGCTCCGGCAGGCTGTTCGACGTCATCATCGACATGTATTCCTTCACCGAGAGCACCTGATAGCGCGGCATCAGCTTGCGGATGGCGTTCAGAACATTCTGCGTATAACCGGGATCGGTGCATTTCACAAAGAAGATTGAGGCGCGGTCGCGGGCACCAGTCATTTCCTGGGCAGTCTCGATCGAAATAAAAAGTCTCGCTCCCTTCCCGTGTTCCACAATGCCGACCACATGGAAATCATGGCTGAGCAGGTTCAGGGTTTCTCCTACCTTGACATGATTGGAACGGGCATACCAGTCATCCACCAGAATGTCCCAAGGGTTTTTCAGCGGGCCGCCGTCGAAGTAAACGAAGCCGCCGCTCACCTCGTCAAAGGTCTTCATGTCGATTCCGTAAACCAGGTTCAGCCCGCTCGTGGTGTTAAATTGCAGCAGCACCGGAGCCACAGCCTGCACGTGCGGAATTTCCTTCAGCCGGTCAGCAATTTTGATCGGCATTGGCGCAGCCGTGATGCCAAGGAAGAAGGATGCGCCCGGGGGTTGCACCATAATATCGGCCCCCACTCCCTCCACCCGCTTCGCGGATTCATTCAGCATCCCGGAGGTCATACCAACCACGAGCAACACCATGCCCACCTCAATCGCCACAGCCAGAATGCTAACAATCGTCCGGATGGGGCGATGCAGGACATTGGCGACGATCATCTTACCGACCATCCGGTTCTCCTGGCTGCCCGGCCGCGCTTAGGTTGATCAATTGCGCATTCTCAGGCTTTTTCAGAGTAAACTTTGAGTCGGGAATCGGCTGGTTAAACCTCGCCTGGAGAATCGTAATGGCGAGCGAATAGTCCTCCGTGGGGCGATTGATGACGATTTTCGCGGGGTAATGGATGCCGGTGAAATCCTGGTAGTTTGAATAGTGAATATCTTCCATCTCCCCTCCCGCCTGGTCGTAAAGCTGAACGCGGGAGATTTCCAAGTCTGAACGGTCAAACCAGACCTTCCGCTTCAGACTCACAAGGCCCGGAGCGCAGGCGGCAAGCTCGGTGATGACGTAATCCCGCTCCGGGCCGTTTTCCACATCCTCCCGAAAATAGCTCTCCTTTGAAGGGTCGATCGGTTGAAGCAGCAGGGCGTCCACGATGTGCTGCGGTCGCAGATTTTCCAGCGAATTCTTCGAGGGTTTCAGCATGCCTACCGTGCCCACGTAAAATTTCTGCTTGGAAGGGATGTAAAGGCTGAAATCATTTCCGGTGGAAGCCATGTCAAAAATGTCGGTCCGCACCACCGGCGCCTGCCCCACCACGCGGATCGAGTCCGGTTTCTTGACCAGAATAAATCCCTTGACGTCGTGGTATTGCTTGATGACCCCGGAGTAGATTGAGCCCGCCGTCGGCGCCATATCCACCGTAGCCGTAAGGCTTCGGACCGCCCCGCTTTGCGCATTAAGCTGTTGGATGAGTTGCGCTACCGAGGCCTCTTTGGGTGGCGGTGGCAGTTGAGATTTTGCGATGTGCCGGGTTCTGCTCACGGCACAACCGAAAGAGCCGATCGCGAGCAGGAAGATGGCAAGGCCGTTCTGAAACTGCTTGCTTATTGACAGAGACCCCTTGGAAAATCCTAACGTAATTTAAGTTAACAGAGGGCTTCGGAGGGTGTCAAATTGACGAAGGGCGGGATGGCGACCGTCTGAGTGCTCCGTTTGTCATTCCGAGCGATAGCGAAGAATTTCCGTACTCAGCAAAAATGTCAAGACCTCATGCCGCGCTGAAATTTTAAGAAAATCCGCCGTTGCCGGTTGGGGCATCGCCCGAGCCGCGGGATCATTTTCTTTCCGGTCTATCCGATTGCGCCTACTGTTTGATGAACAGAATCGAAACCGTGGCGTTCACGCCGATTTCGAGCGATATGACCTTGCCCTTCGTCGTCAATCGGTCAGGGCTGACAGGACTTTCAGTAAGGTCCACTTCGGTAGCCTTTATTCCAGCCGAGGGCAACTCCAAACTCACTTTCTGTGGATGTCCTGAAATTTCCTGCAAGCGCAGCACCAGCGCACCGGGATGGGTGCAGGATGAAGCGGCGGCAAGGACCACAACGTTGGGGTTGTCCACCTTGAAAAATGAGGAGTCTAGCGCGGTTTGCTGGCCGGGGCCTGTTTCCTGGCTAACAGTCACAAAAGGAAACGAAATGGCACTCCAGATTTTTCGGAAGGCCAGGCCGTTATCGGCGTCTCCTTGCCAGGATACCACGGAATAGACAAACCACTGTTTTTGAGGAAAGCCGGGTTCAACCGTCGGAAAAATATAATAGCCCACATCGCGTGTCTCACCCGAGTCGGCGTGTCGCCACGCGGTGGAAAGCGCCTCATTGTTCCATAGAGTCCAGGGTCCGGAATCCTTCCTCGGAAAATTCCAGAAGAAGGCCTGGGCTGAAGCCAGAGCAATGTGCAACCGATCAGCGGTAATGACCAGACCGTGTGAAACCGCCGCATCGATGCGCGCGCCCGGCAGATAATCCTGCGGCAAGGATACCAGGCCAGCGCCGTCTTCATACTGAACTGACCTGATGACCGCGCGGGGCATCACGGGAAAAGCGAACTCGTAATTCTGCGCCTTGCCGGAGTCTGCGCCAACCGGCATCCGTGAATGGTCAAGCTCGTTGCGAATTTCGAGCCGCTTCACCGCGTGATAGAGGCGATATTCGGTAACCGGTTCCACCGATCCGGGCCGAACGACGGTGAGCGCATCGTAGACAGGGCCGCGCGTTGTGTGAAAAGAGATCAGACTTTGTGGCGTTTTCACTCTGGCGAGTCCCTGAACCTGCACCAGTTGATTAAATGCGTCCGGCGCCGCCTGATTCACGATCTCGCGGCCTGCCGCGCGGTCAATCAGATGACGGATTGCCCCATCCGCCGTCCGCAGTTCCAGCCGATAGAAGCGATTTTGAAGCACTGTCGAGCCGACTTCATTTTCCAGTCCGACAGTTGTTTCAGGACACGCGACGGAACGAAACGCGCTGAAGCCCGTGGGGGTGAGCCTGGCCACAAAGACGCCGCTTGTGGACGACCATTGAACAGGCAGAACCTCAGTAGAACCGGCCTGCCGCAGGCACTGAGTCCCTTTCAAAGCGGGAGAAACAGGAATATGGACGACCGATTCTGTTTTCCAACTGAGGGGCTGAAAGACTTCCAATGCGGCGCGGTCCGAGTCAACCGACTTCGATGATGAGCCAGATTCCGTTGCGGCTCTGTCGCCATTGCCGTCTCCCTGAATTTGCATGCCGGTCTGGGCCAGAAATTGCTGATCCTTAAAAGCGCTGCGCACGTAATCCACATATTCCCGATTGGTCTGGTTGGTTTCTTCAACCGTCATCAGCCCGGGCCAGCCCACCTGGCCGGCTCCTGAATGTTCGTCATAATTCCAAAGTTGCCGGTAGTCCAGCAGCAGATTGCCCGAAGGGATGGCGCTGCCTGAACGAAGCCAAAGGCTGCCCCAGAGAAGGCTCGTGCTTCTCAGTTCCATCTGAAGCTTCCGCGCCATAGCGCTGATGCCCGGAGAATTGGTTTTCACCTCCGCCCACAGGCCGCTCCAATCGCCGCGATAAGTGGGAATCTCAGAACCATACTTCAAGAGAATGTGCTGGAAGAATTCACGGGGAATGGCCACGTGGATCCGGGGCTTGCGGCCTGAGGCATTCCACCGCTCAACCATGGGAAGCAGGTCCTCTTCTTCGACGGAAGGAGGAAGAAAGTCGTGCAAAAACATCACCAATACTGCATCGTACTTGTAGCCAGCCTTCTGATACTTTGCGAGCAGTTTCTTCACTCCAACTTCCATGATTTCAAGCGGAGGTTTGCCCTGGAGATTTTTGGGGATGAAAAGGGCGTGCTGGTAAAAGTCGCGCGCGGCGGGCGCCAGATAATAATCGGCCAGGCCTTCCGTATAGCCGCCCAGCTTCCCCTGGCTTACCCAGGTAAGCACGCGGCTGCCATCCGGCCCTTCCCAGTAAAACGGAACATGCCCGGGCGCAAGGCTCGTTCCGCCGCCGATAAAGAGGTTGGAGCCGTTCAGAAAGTATCGGACGTGGCTTGCCGCAAGCGCCTGGGGCAGCCTTCGGCTGAACCCTGGCACATCGTCCATCATGGCGAGATCAGTAAGTCCAACGTCCAGCGCCTTCGTGATCCTGAAGCTATCCTGCGTAAGCAGATTCAGTTCTTCCGTCCCCATAAAGGAAGTGTGCATGCTCCCATAGCAGGCGGAAATTTCAATCTGCCCGTTCCTGACGAGGTCAGCCAGTTCCTTGACTCTCGTGGGGTTTGGGTTCCGATCAAACCATGCTTCGAGTTGCCAGATGCTCTCGATGGTCCAGCGGAATTTCGGATCGGCGTGGGCGTCGTCGATAACTTCGTCGATGTGGGTTTTGACCAAAGGAAGAATTTCGTTGGGGCTGGTGATGAAGCCGCGATCCCAATGGCTTGAAGGAATGACGTAAATGGTCTTAATCTGCGCGAACGCCGTAAAGGGCAAAAAGCATGCGCCGAGAACCAGCAACAGCGCCCATTTGACGAGAAATGACATAAAGTTCAATGAACACCCGGAATCAACACATCTCTGCGAAGGTGCGCAACACACGATGGCATGAGGGAGAAGGCAGCGATGGTCAACCAGCTTTTGATTGATTGTGAGTTTTTCGTTTCGGCGATGAGGACATTGCTGCTACCGCGTTTCTTTCAGGATGCAGTGGATTTGTCATCACGATGCCTCGCCTTTCACTGCGAACGCCAGAACGTATCCACGCGCACGGGGACCTCGTTCTTGATGGGCATTGCCAGAAGCGAGGGAGGGGTAATCTTGAAATCGGATAGCTTCAGTGGAATGGTTCCTGTGACCTCGATCTCGTTCCCTTTAGCTGTCCGTTGAAACGGCACCTGCCGATATTCGGCGGTTTGGCCGGCAAACTGGATCTCCAAATTGGCATGCAACGTCGTCGATGTGAGAGCTGACCCAGGCAGGTTGAAGCGCACGATGATCATGGGGAATTCCGCCCCGCGCACCACCTCAAGCATGTGAAGATCGCGGTTGCTGTTTCCCGAATCAAAGGACTTGACCGGCGCCGCAACCAGAAAATTGCACGTTCCGGCATCGCAAATCCCCTTGCCTCGCGCTGCATGGCTGACGCCATCCGCGTCGTGCAACGGGTGAGAAATATCATATGTCAGGGTGGATCGTGTCAGAACCCATTGGCGGGCGTCCTGAAGAAGTTGAGGAAGGGCAAGAAGCAGGAAGAGCGCTACGAATTTCTTATTCATCACGCCGCACCGAATTTCATTTGAAAGTTACGGATAAAATTGCCGCTCCATAAGCCGCGACCGTCGTATACGCCGCCCAGGAATGATACTTGGCGATCCCGTGAACCCTTTCTCCCTTGCTGAGTTGACTGAAGGCAATCGACCCGAGAATGGGAGTCAGGATCATCCCCGGACCATGAACCCAGGCCAGGGCTTTGTGCAGGCGGATGAGGCCGTAGGACTTGGTTTCCGGAATCTTCGGAGCGCGGATGGCAAAGTAGGCCGAAGTGAAATACATGCCCGTCGTTAAAATGCCGAGTCCCATATGCACGTCGCGTCCGGTGGGGCTGCCGGGCAAGCCGTGGTGGCCTTTGGCGCCGGGTCCGGTGAAAACGGCCGCGACCATGGGAATCGTGGTGAGCAGACCCAGCTTTTGATGAATTTGCAACATGTGTGAGCGTTTGTCCAGCAGCTCCTGTTCCCTGCTGTTCCCTTGAATCGCGCTCGAAGGGAAACCCAGATCCTTAAGTGAAAGCTGATTGTCTGCAGCAGGCTTTGTCTGCTGCGGGGCGCCTGCCGGCGTCTGGTCAAAGGAAAAAGCCGTTTCCTGCAGTAAAAACGCCCGGATATTCCGGTTGTAATGGCTGGCTGTCTCGCTCGGAATCACGGTTGCCCACTGATTGGGATTGGCTTGAGGGAGATCAACAGGCAAGGCTAACACCTGCCGCCCTTGAGCCGACACCTTGCTGGAGGTCACCGCGGTCTGATTCTGATGCGTTGGGATCTTGCTGCTTGTTTGCGGGAATGACCATGCTGCGGTCGCCAGCAACCAGGAAAAGGTCAGGGCCAAGACCTTCGGATCAACCCGGTTCATCGTATTTCCCGATCTCCAGAGTTGAGGTAGGGGCGAACAGGTTCGCATGCGCCCTTTAACCTGCCGTACCGCCAACGCAAGGCAACTTCGATGCGAAGCGCATGGATTAGGTTTACTGCGCTCCACATTAGCTCTGGCCCAAGCCGGTCATAATACCACGATTTATAAAGCCAACAGCGGGCAGCCACAGTAATTGGCTTTTTGATTGGCCGTGGGTTCTTCATTTTCGACGATCGGAACCTCGCCACTTGCACGTCCTTTGACCCAAAGCCCATGGTCGGCCCAAAACGATGATCGTGGCTGCAGCTACCACCGTAAAAAAGACGTTCCATCAAAAAGAATATTTCAAGGCAAATTGAATCTGGCGATTTGTTCCGAAACCGTCCACAGTGCCGATCGTGCCGAAGCTTGTCCCGAACCCGGGCTGCCCAACCGTGGCCGCTGGATTTACAAACTGCGGAGTATTGAAGATGTTAAAGAACTCCGCGCGGAATTGCAGGCTTTGACTCTCCTTGATCTGAAAATTCTTGAACAAAGAGAAATCGAAATTCACTGCGCTGGGCCCAAACAGGCTGTTGCGGCCCGAGTTTCCCCAGGTGAAGGGCGCTGGAGCGGTGTAAGCCGCCGGATTGATCTGCGCACTGGGAATATCGAATGGCATGGGACGCCTGGGAACATTGGGAACCACATCCGCCAGAGCCGTCAGAGATCCGTACTGAAAGGGATCACAACCGCACGTCACGCTGAAGGGAAGCCCCGTCCTCATGGTCGTAATGCCATTCACCTGCCAGCCGCCTCCTACGGCGTGTGGCAGGCGCGGTACGGAGGGCAGCGCATAGACGTAATCGAACTCCAGTTGATGCCGCACGTCGGGATCGCAGTTGCCGTAGTCCAGCATCGGGTTGTGGTCGTCCTGATAGGAGCCGAAGAGCGCCGGCAAATCGTCCAGGCAATGGGAATAAGTATAGTTGGCGTTGAACGTAATCCCTCCGGCGAAGCGGCGGTTAAAACTCACTTGCAAGGCATTGTAGCTTGAGACGCCGCGAGTCAGGGTTTCATTAATGTTTCCAAATGCCGGATAAGGGCGGTTGGTGGTTCCGGCGGGAAAGAAGCGATTGATATTTTCGGCGGGGCCAATCTGGTGCAAGCCATGATTGCCGACGTAGGCGATCTGAAGCCGTGAATTGGGCGTCAGCTCTTGCTGCGCCGTGAAGTTCCACGCTTCAAGGTAAGGGCTGTTCCAATTCTTTTGTAGGGCGGTGAGAGTAGTGACGCCGCTGAACTGGGTGATGGTGGGGAAAGGGAAGCCCTGGAGCGTGGGGTCTTGAAATACGTTCAGCGAAAACGATTGCTGGAAGAGGTTGTTGGGAAGATTCTGCGCGTCGGCGGCAAGAAGGTCTGGATAGAAAAGACCGAAGCCGGCTCTCAGCACGGTGCGATTGGAATGGAACGGCGAATAGGCCAGCCCGAGACGGGGCGCAAAATCGAGCGCGGGCGCATTAAGAATGGGTGACCCGGCAACATCGAGCTTGCCCGTGTTCAGGTTGAAGTTTGCCGCCCGGCGGTGGGATTCCGAAGGCGACGTGTCATATTGATATCGCAAGCCCACGTTGACAGTAAGCTTCTGGGTAGCCTGAATGTCATCCTGAGCGAAAAAGTTATAGTACGTGTTCCGCATGCCGGCGCGCGGCTGTCCCAGGGTGCCCACGGCAAAGGGCCGGTTATTCGCAAAATCCTGCAGGCTCAAATAGGTCTCAGTTTCCTGAAAGTCCAGGGCCTTGTTGTCCTGGTTGCGGATGATCTGAGCGCCGAACTTCACTTCCTGCCGGCCTTGCACGTAAGAGGCCGTGTCCAGATAAGAGAAGGAGTTGTTCGCCACGCGGAGGTCAAAGATATGCGGCCCCACGCCCGCAATCCCAAGGATGTTGACGATAGGAAAATTGATGATCGCCGGATCGATGGAGGAGCGCGGATCG
This sequence comes from Acidobacteriota bacterium, assembly GCA_902812415.1. Lineage (GTDB taxonomy): Bacteria > Acidobacteriota > Terriglobia > UBA7540 > UBA7540 > RH2-MAG17b. The sequence continues at coordinate 56,119 of CADDZJ010000006.1, read as the reverse complement.
ATGTGAATCCGATTGAAAGCCACGCCGGCCTCATTCAGCCAATGCGGCGAGAGATTGTCCGTATAGGTGAGCTTTGCGTTCTGATTTAACCCGTAAGAAGGAGCAATCTGCCCCTGGGCGACGCCAAAAACGCTTTTTGTCAGGGAATCATCAACGCTGTAGCGAAAGTCCAGGCGCTTTGAAGGAGTGAGATTATCGTTCAGTTTCGCAGCCGCCGTATCTTCATCCAGGAAATTCGATTTTTGCGCGGAGTAGAGAGCCACATCCGGGTTGGTCAGAGAAACGGGACCGTTGGGCAGGGGGAGCATGTTGACGGCCGGCAGCACAGCCGGATTCACGGTCTGACGAAAAGCCGCCGTTGGCACAAAAGTAAGTAAAGAAACTCCCGTCCGCTGGCGAATGCCCTCATAGTTTCCGAAAAAGAATAATTTGTTGCGCTTGATGGGCCCACCCAGACTGCCGCCAAACTGGTTCAGGTTGAAAGGGGGCTTGAACTGCGGGGCGGGGTCAAAATAGTTGCGCGCGTCCAGGGAACTGTTGCGGAAAAATTCAAAAGCATCTCCATGGTATTCATTGGTTCCGGATTTTGTGATGATGTTGACCACGCCGCCCAGCGTGTCGCCAAACTCGGCAGAGAAGGAATTCTCATAAACCCGGAATTCCTGAACGTTCTCGATGCTGGTCCGCGAAATGCGGTTCTGGCTTGACCCATAAGTGTTATCCAGCAAATTGTAGTCCACGCGGCTCGCATCGGCGCCGTCAATCAGCAGGTGAATCGTGTCCCCTCCGTTTGAAAACAGGCTCTGTCCCGAAATGCTCCCAGGCCCACCTTGCAGATTCACGCCCGGCACCAATTCCAATAATTGGCTCAAGTCACGCCCATTGGTGGGAAGGTCCTGCGCCTCGCGAGTCACTACAACACGCCCCAGCGTCGTTGAGGCTGTGTCCACAATGGGCGCTCCGCCTGAGACGGTCACGGTTTGCAGGGCTTCTCCGGGCTGAAGCGTGATTGTCAGCCGCAGCCGGTCTGACACCGCCAGAGCGATATTCTTGCGTACCTCCGTTCGAAAGCCCGCGTGGGAAGCGCTCACGCTGTAAATTCCCACCGGCAGCTCGGGAGCGAAGAAATTCCCTGTGGAGTTGGTCGTCAATTTCAGGGCGTGCCCTGTGCCCTGATTCTCAACCACGACCGTCGCCCCAGGAATGACGGCGCCAGACGGATCGAGAATGGTTCCGAGGATGGTCCCTGTATTCTGCTGCGCGAGACCGGGCAGAGCTGCGGCGAGCAAGGCGAGTAATAGTTTTCCCATCCAGATCGAAAGCCCTCGGCTAAATTCCATCTTCCGAAGTTTCAGGACTCTCATCGCTGGATACCTCCTTATTTCTGTGCCGCCAGCCTGTCGTTCCCTTAAGAGTGCATCGAAGTTTTAGCTGTGAGAGCTCTTCACGCGACCCTCAGAGTTTCTCTAACCATAGAACGAAAGACCTGTCAACTTAACGATTATGCTACGTCAAAGCAGAACAAGGCATAACTTGACGCCCCCCTTAACTTTGAGATACTTTTCAAGGGTAATCAAGAAGACCCCCTGTCTGCCACTCAGATTTCGGTCTGCGAGACGCAGAGATGGTGTTTTACGATTTATTACTCTTAAGTTATTGAAGTCCTGAATAAGGAGGAAGTCTCGTATGAAAAGACAACCTTTCATAGCAGCGGCCATGGCGTTGCTGCTGATGCTTTTGATGAGTTGCGGATCGAAGAACCAACAGACGGCCAGCCAGGAGGCGGCCCAATCGCAACAACCGCAATCGGGGGCCAGCGCCGCAGGTCAAGCGGCTCGGGAAGGCGCAGGCCATCGAGCGGCAAAAGAAGCCAGTGCGCCGCAGGTTAAGACCTACACCATTCCAGCCGGAACCGCATTGCACATCCGGCTCAATGAGGCCATCAGCACGGGCACCGCTACCTCCGGCTCGGCTTTTGATGGCACGTTGTCATCGCCTCTGACGGCGGATGGGGTTGTGGTCGTGCCCGCCGGAAGCGCAGTGAGCGGCCAGGTGACAGGCGTGGACCGCGGCGGAAGGTTACATCACCCGGCCGCGCTTTCTCTGACCCTCACAGCGTTGAGGCCCACGGGAGGCGAGAGCATTCCCATCTCTACAGATGCGTGGAGCGCCAAGGCAAAATCCCGAACCAAACGCAATGTGGAAATGATTGGAGGCGGCGCGGGCGTGGGCGCTTTAATCGGCGCGCTTGCCGGGAAGGGTAAAGGCGCCGCAATTGGCGCGGCGGTTGGGGCAGGCGCGGGAACGGCAGGTGCGGCGTTTACCGGTCAGAAGCAGATTGTGTTGTCAGCCGAAACGCCTCTTCGCTTTGTTTTAAACCAACCGATTACGATTACTCGAAGCAATCCTTGAGTGTGGGCTGCCGACGGGACGCTTCCCTGGCGGAGCGTCCCGTAGATCAGCGATTTACACTTTTCTCGACCGGCGAAATCGGAGAACGTAGAAGAGCACGCCAATCCCAATGACCACAGCCGCCGCTGGAATGGCCCAGCTTTCGTCATACTGAGCCCAAGGCAGCCCTTCGGCAATGCCCCAGTATTGCACGATGATGTAGGTCCAAACGATATAGACGCCGATTGCAAAAATCAGAGCGAGCAGCGACGTGTTGATAATCCGGTTGCGTTGCCGGCGCGCCTGATTGAGCGTGCAGATGCCCTGCCGGCGAAAATAGAACCACAGCGCCAGGGCAAGAAAAACAAGTGCTCCGGCGCGGAAATACCAGGCATAGTTTCCGTAGAGGACATTACCCAGGCTCGTCGCCGCGGAAAGAGTCGCCAGACCCAGCAAGACGATCACGATAGGCGTGAAGCAGCAAAGCCCTGCCAGAAGCCCTGCCAGAAGCGAAATCAGAAAGAAACCCTTCTTCTCGCCCGAAGCGGCTTGTTGACCGGCTGCACTCTCCCTGCCTTTATCGATCGCCGGAACCTCCATAGGCTGCACAAGCGACCTCCTTGCTGCTCGATTGGATGCTGTTTCGAGAAAAGAAGATGCGGCCCTGCCCCACGCGGTGTTACTTATCTCCCTGGAACACTCGAAACAGTTTCTTCAACGGGTCGTAGAATTGGTCCACCACCCTCTCTTTCAAGGGGATAATGGCGTTATCGGTGATGTGAATGCTTTCGGGACAGACCTTGGTGCAACACTTGGTGATGTTGCAGAAGCCGATGCCCTGCGTTTTTCTCAGATCCTTCAACCGGTCCTCCACATCCAGAGGATGCATTTCGAGCGCTGCCGCGTAGACGAAGAAGCGCGGGCCAATGAATTGATCGTAAAGGTGGTGATTCCGCAGCACGTGGCAAACATCCTGGCACAGAAAGCATTCGATACATTTGCGGAACTCCTGAACGCGGTCCACGTCCTTCTGATCCATTCGCCAGGTTCCATCCGGCGCATCTGGCTTGCGGGGCCGGAAAGGCTTGATCTGCTCCTTGACGCGGAAGTTCCAGGAAACATCCGTAACCAGATCTTTGACCAAAGGAAAGCTGCGCATGGGCTCTACCGTAATCGGCTTTTCCAGAGGCAGCTGGCTGAGCCGGGTCATGCACATGAGCTTCGGCATGCCGTTGATCTCCGCGGAACAGGACCCGCACTTGCCCGCCTTGCAATTCCAGCGCACGGCCAGATCGTTGGCCTGACTGGACTGAATTTCGTGGATCGCATCCAGCACGACCATGCCCGGAGCAACTTCCATCACAAAGTCCTGAAACTTTCCCCCTTTGGCATCGCCGCGCCAGACTCTGAAGGTCGCCGTCGCCATTATTTCATCTCCTCGATAATTTGCTGAAGGTCGGCGGGAATTTCCGAGGCTGGTTCGCGGCTTATGCGCATCTCGCCATCCGGGCCTTTGCGAATCGTCATGTGAACCTTCGCAAAGGATTCATCCTTGGCTGGATAATCATCCCGAAAGTGCGCCCCGCGGCTCTCTTTGCGCTCAAGGGCGGCACGAGTGATCGCCTCAGAAACGGTCAATAGGTTGCGCAGATCGAGCGCTGTATGCCAGCCCGGATTGTATTCGCGATTGCCGCCCACCGAGACTTTTCGCCATCGTTCCCACAGAACGGGTATCTGGCTGAGAGCCTTTTCAAGTTCCTCTTCCCGCCGCACAATTCCCACCCAATCCTGCATCATGTTTTGGAGATCATGCTGCACCTGGAATGGCCCTTCGCCCGACTCGCGCTCGAAGGGTTCAAGCGCCTGGCGTGCCGCCGCCTCTACTTCGTCTGGGTTAACGCTTACAGCAGAATGTTCCTTGGCAAAACACGCCGCGTACTCTCCGGCGCGCTTTCCGAAAACCAGAAGGTCTGAAAGCGAATTGCCGCCCAGCCGGTTAGCTCCGTGCAGCCCGGCGCCGCATTCTCCCGCTGCGAAAAGCCCGGGCACGTCCGACATTTGAGTATCGGCATCCACGCGCACGCCGCCCATCACGTAATGGACCGTGGGGCCTACTTCCATCGGCTCCTGCGTGATATCAATATCCGCCAGTTGCTTGAATTGATGATACATGCTGGGCAGCTTCTTTTTGATATGCTCAGCCGCGTTCGGAAGCTTTTCCTTAATCCAGGAGATGTCCAGAAACACTCCTCCGTGCGGGCTGCCCCGGCCCTCTTTGACCTCTCGCACAATGCAGCGCGCCACATGGTCGCGCGTCAAGAGCTCGGGAGGGCGTTTCGCGTTCTTGTCGCCTTGAGTATAGCGCCAGCCTTCTTCCGGGTTATCAGCCGTCTGGTTCTTATAGAGCGGCGGGATATCGTCAAACATGAAGCGGCGCTTGTCCTTGTTCAGCAGGATTCCGCCCTCGCCGCGAACTCCTTCCGTCACCAGAATGCCGCGCACGCTGGGCGGCCAGACCATGCCGGTGGGGTGAAACTGGACAAACTCCATATCCATCAGCGTCGCGCCGGCGTGATAGGCCAGGGCCAGGCCATCGCCCGTATACTCCCAACTGTTGCTGGTGACCTTATAGGCGCGTCCGATGCCGCCTGTGGCCAGCACCACAGCCTTGGCCTGGAACAGCTTGAAGCGCCCTCGCTCGCGGTCGTAGCCGAACGCCCCTGCCACGCGGTCGCCATCCTTGAGCAGCGTCACAATCGTGCATTCCATATGCACGTCGATGCCCTGATGGATGCCGTGATCCTGCAGCGTGCGGATCATTTCAAGACCCGTGCGGTCACCCACGTGCGCCAGGCGGGGATACTTGTGTCCTCCAAAGTTGCGCTGAAGGATGCGGCCATCCTGGGTGCGGTCAAACAACGCTCCCCAGGCTTCCAATTCCCTCACGCGCGCGGGCGCTTCCTGAGCGTGCAATTGAGCCATGCGGGGATTGTTCAGATATTGGCCGCCGCGCATGGTGTCGGCAAAATGAACTTTCCAGTTGTCGCGGTCGTCCACGTTGGCAAGCGCCGCCGCGATGCCGCCTTCCGCCATCACCGTGTGCGCTTTTCCAAGCAGCGACTTGGTGACAACGCCCACGGAAACGCCCGCGGCTGAGGCTTCAATGGCCGCCCGCAGGCCCGCGCCACCCGCCCCGATCACCAGAACATCATGTTGGTGCGTCTCATACTCCGCCATCAGAAGATCCTCCAGTCGTGCCAGACGCCCATTGCGCACAGCCTGATATAAACATCCGAGAACGCCACCCAGAAAAGACTGCACCACGCCCAGGTCATGTGGCGAGCGTTCAGGCAGCTTACGCAGTCATAGACTTTCTTGCGAGCCGGGGAACGCGAGAGCCGGTCAAGAACCCCGCCCACCAGGTGCCGCAGCGAGTGGCAACCAAAGGTGTAGCCGCTCAGCAGAATAACATTCACCAGCAGCACGAGCGACCCCACGCCCACTCCGAAATGGCCATTGAACCAGAAACCATTCCAGGCGTCATAAGCCAGGTCGCCGATAAAAAAGATGCCGAGGTAGAGAAAATAACGGTGAATATTTTGCCAGATCAGCGGGAAAGAATGTTCGCCCCGATAGTATTTGCGGGGTTCCCCGACAGTGCAGGAGGGAGGGTCGGCCCAGAAAGCCTTATAGTACGCGCCGCGGTAGTAGTAGCAAGTCACGCGAAAACCGCCCGGCGCCCAGAGAATCAGAATGGCCGGAGACCAGATAAGCCACGCAGGCCACCAACCAGGCTTCGGTCCAAACCAGGCGTGGGCGCTGCCAAACAACTCGGGAGAGTAGAAGGGCGAAAGGTACGGCCCGAAGCGGTAGTAATCGCCCTGCAATCCGGCCCAGGTGGCGTAAACCACGAAGGCGCCGAGGCCGAGAAAAACTACGAGGGGCGCTACCCACCAGAAGTCGGAGCGCGATGTGCTCCCAAAGCCCACTCGCTCCAGAGGGACATCAATTTCAGGCATGCAAAAACCTCCATCCTTTTGGCGGTTGCTCAAAAACCATGATGGGCGCTGTCATTCCAAGCCTCTTGCTTGCCATTCAGAACCTTTCGCCTGTCACTCCGACGCTGGGTCCTTCCCCTTTTGTCATCCCAACGCCAAGCGCAGCCCTTCCATTTTGTCATTCTGATGCCGGGCGCAGCGAAGAATCCCTGCATTTCTTCGTTCTTCAAATACGGAGTCGCAGAGTTTGCTTCAAGCTGAAATGCCGGGATTCTTCGCTGCGCCCAGAATGACAGACCTCAAGAGTTTTTCAGCAACCTGACCTGTAGACGATTTCTTGGAACCCTGTCAGCAAACCATTGGGCAGGCGCAATGCGCCGCATGTTTCGCCTGCACGAAAAGGACCTCAATATTCTATTTATATCATCTTTTGGGGCGTCGCTCCGCAAGAGACTCCGGGCGAGTGGCATTGCGCAGACCCATGGCGCAGATTACCTCAGTTCAGCCGGAAAAGAAAAGAACAGTCATTCCCGCGCCAGAGGAAACCCAGCGCCGGCACGCTTATCAGCCAGTAGATTCCCGCTTGCGAGGGAATGGCATTGCTCAAAAGGCTTGATGTTTTGGGTTGGGCCAATGGCCACGCATCTGTTTCGAGGACTTGACAAGTCGAACTTTGCGTTACATTCTATGTTGTGTGCGACGCGTCGTATACGACGCAATTAACAATCGTCTCAATGCAGTCGAGGTCCATAACGCCATGCCATTGCACGTCAAGACCATCATTTTGTACCTCTGGCTTGCGTTGGGTGCGGTCTGGTTAGTCGGCGCTTTCACGGCCAAGCCTGCTGTCCGCCGAGAACCTGCGGGTTCGCGCCTGCTGGTGACGGCGCTCGGGGCGCTGGCTGTGGTCATCGGGTTCACGAGATACTTTCACTTCGGATGGCTCGCCCACCCCTTCGTTCCCGCCTCGCCTGCGGTTGCTTATGCCGGACTTGCCCTGGTGTTTGCCGGCGTCGGCTTCGCCGTATGGGCGCGGTTTTACCTGGGCGGCAACTGGAGCGGCGTCGTCACAGTCAAGAAAGACCATACCCTGGTCCGGCGGGGCCCTTACGCCATCGTGCGCCATCCGATTTATTCCGGCCTGCTGCTTGCGATCCTGGGCTCGGTCGTCGTCTACCGCGAGTTGCGCGGTCTCGTGGCCGCCGGACTGTTGCTGGCCATGTTGCGCATGAAGTCCCGCACCGAGGAGAGGTTTATGAAGGAAGAGTTTGGCTCGGAATACCGCCAGTATGAGCAGCAGGTGAAAGCCTTGATTCCGTTTATCTGGTAAACCGGCAAATTACTTCGGCGCGCGAGGATGAGATGAAAAGGAAACCGGCTCTCCATGAGATGGCGCAGGAACTCGATCGCAACCTGCGGGAGGTGCGGCGCATCCTGCGGAAGCCGGTGGAAGAAGAAACGGCGCGCCTTGGGCTCACTCCGCCCCAGCTCAGCGTCATGCGGGTTTTATTCCGGTCGGAGGGCATGAGCCTCAAGGACCTGAGTCGGCAGGTCGGACTCGCTCATTCCACGGTCTCCGGCGTTGTGGACCGGCTTGAAAAAAAGGGGTTGGTCAGGCGGCGGCCTGACCCAAGCGACCGCCGGTTCACCAGAATTATGGTCCCCGCGCGCCTCCGGAAGCTTGGGGAAGAAAGGATTGCCAAGCTTCAAATTCACCCCTTGGCCGAGGCCTTGAAGCGGGCAACGCCGGCTGAAAGAAGAGCGATCTGCCAAGGCCTCGTCATCCTCTGCCGCATCATCAAAAGCTAGAAGTTGGTTTAAAACCCTTCAGATAATCGACAGTTTGGTCAACAACCTGCCAAAGTGTCATCCTGAGGAGCCGAAGGCGACGAAGGATCCCTGTATTTGGTGGATTCTACAAATATAGAGATTCTTCGCTATCGCTCAGAATGACAGCAGTGCGCTGAAATTAGGTTGCGTATTCAACTGCGTCAGGACTGAGCGTTGAAATCCTTATCGCATTGACCGAGTAGCGGGGCAGTAGAGGCGGCTTTATGCCGCCACGCATGGCGGGATTAACCCGCCGCTACACCCCAAACTGACCCACAACCCTTAACCGCGTTGCCTTGCGGCTGTTTGAGCCTCTATGCTACGTTTAGCAAGTTGGTGAAAAATGCTCCCGAACAATAGTCATTCCGAGCGCAGCGAGGAATCGCGCCTTGCAAATACAGTAATGACGAGATTCTTATCTCGCAAGCTCAGAACCGCTTTCGGCTCCTCGGAATGACAGGCTGGCTGCGTTTTTCAGCGACCCGTCAGGAAGCTCAGGGCTTTCAAGGCATCTATCCATCCGGACGCCGCATGATTCTTGCTTATTCAGGCCGTTCGCCGCAGATTGCCGCTTCAGCTTTTATCGCGCCCAGCGCCGACGTTATCGGCGAAGTCGAAGTCGGCGAAAATGCCAGCGTCTGGTTTCAGTCGGTGTTGCGAGGCGATATCGAGCCGATCCGCGTCGGAGCGAACAGCAATATTCAGGATGGCTCAGTGCTGCACACGGTGGAAGGAGCGCCGACGATCATTGGCGAATGGGTCACCGTAGGTCATCGAGCCGTGATTCACGGCTGCGCCATCGAAGATCATTGCCTCATCGGCATGGGCGCCATCATCCTGAGCGGCGCTCGGGTGGGTGAGGGGTCGATCATTGCCGCCGGGGCCGTGGTGGCCGAAGGCACGGTCGTTCCGCCGCGCAGCCTTTATATGGGAATTCCGGCGCGCTTTCGGCGCGAGCTTCACGACCTCGACCGGGCGTTTATTGACGCCCATGCCGAGCATTACCTGCGCTATAAAGAGGCTTATCTCCAGCGGGTTGCTGAAAAACGATCCTGAACGTTGTCATTCCGATTGATCCCGTGTCACAGAAACCATCCACAATCCGGGCCGTGAAGGGCACACGCGATCTCCTGCCGCCTGAAACAGCGCTCTGGCAACGAATTGAGAGGGAATGCCGACACGTGCTTTCCGCCTACAACTTTGAAGAGATCCGAACGCCCGTTTTGGAACAGACGGCGCTGTTTGCACGCAGCGTGGGGGCCGAGACCGACATTGTCTCAAAGGAGATGTATACGTTTGAGGACCGCGACCATCAATTGCTCACTCTGCGCCCGGAGGCTACGGCCAGCGTCGTGCGCGCCTATATTGAGCGCGGTTTATCGAACGAGGGCCGCATCCAGAAACTCTACTATCTGGGCCCCATGTTCCGGCGCGAGAGGCCGCAGAAGGGGCGCTACCGGCAGTTCTATCAGATTGGCGCTGAGGTGCTGGGCTCTGATCATCCCTTGATCGACGCGGAAACGCTCGAAATGCTGATGCTGCTGCTTGAACGGCTGGGATTGAAGCAGTCGTCGTTGCTTCTCAATTCTGTGGGTTGCAGCCGCTGCCGCCCGGAATACGTCAAGCTCTTGCGGCGCGAACTCGAACCGGTCAAATCCCGAATGTGCGCGGATTGCCAGCGCCGCATTGAGACCAATCCGCTTCGAGTGCTCGACTGCAAGGTTGAAGCCGATCAGCCGATCATCGGCCGATTGCCGAGCATCCTTGATCACCTCTGCCCGGAATGCCGCCAGCATTTTGAGACGGTGACAAGCGAATTGAAACGGCGCGGCATTCCGTATGAAATCACGGTCCGCCTGGTGCGGGGCCTCGATTATTACACCCGAACGACGTTTGAAATCATCCATGGCGAATTAGGCGCGCAGAATGCCTTGCTCGGTGGAGGGCGCTACGATGGGTTGTCGGAAATTCTGGGCGGCGCGCCTACGCCCGGGTTCGGCTTCGCCATCGGCGAAGATCGGCTGGCGCTGGCGGTTGAGGCTGCCCATTCCCTCGAAGCCCAAACCCGGCCGGATGCCTACATTGCCTGGATGGGAGAAAGCGCGCTGGCTCCCGCCCTGGAACTCGCCCGAAGCCTGCGGCGGGAAGGCTTCCGGGTGGAGATCGGATTTGAGCCGGTAAAGCTGAAGAAAATGCTCGGCCAGGCCAGCCGCCTGCGCGCGCGGTTTGCCATTATCATGGGGGAAGAGGAGCTTGCGAGCGGGCGGCTTCAGGTGAAGGATATGGAAGCGGGCCAGCAGGAGCAGGTGGCGCCGGAACTGATCGGCCCTTATTTATGGGAGAGGTTGAAGGCGTGAGGCGCCCCGGCGAGGCGGTTTTGCAGTCTTAGCAGGTTGCTGAAAAAGCTTGCAACCTGTCATTCTGCCCTGAAAAATACGCCGATATTTCGGCACGCAACCCAGACACCTGCCAGTCTCGGCGTAATTTTCATTCTTCGGGGTGTTGTAAAGCGACATGGCAGGCTGAGCAGAGGAGCGCAGCGAAGTGAAGAATCTCCGTATTTCAGCTTAGAGTAAAGTCTGCGAAACGTTTCGGTTTTTACAGAGCAACCAAATGCAGGGATTCTTCCGCCTCGCTTCGCTCGGCGTCAGAATGACAGAGGAAGGGCTCCGCGCGGAATGACAAGAGGGGCTGTGTTCAGAGCAACAGGTGGAGAACTCGGAATGACAGCGTCCCTAGTCATTTTTCAGCAACCCGATGAGTAAAGGAGTAAAGATTGGCTCTCGATCTTTTAGGCGAGCGGCAGCGGACACATTATTGCGGTGAACTCCGAGAATCGCATCAAGGACAGACCGTCTTTCTGGCGGGATGGGTAGCGCGGCGGCGCGACCTGGGCAGCCTCGTCTTCCTCGACTTGCGCGATCATACAGGCGTCACACAGATCGTCTGCAATCTCGAAATCAGTCCTGAGGCTCACGAAAAGGCCGAACAGGTGCGGCCTGAATACGTAGTGGGAGTCGAGGGCGAGGTGGTGCTGCGCGACCCGGCCACCGTGAACCCGCAGATTCCCACCGGCAAAGTTGAAGTGCAGGCGCGCAAGCTTCTATTGTTAAACGAATCGAGGACGCCGCCATTTCCCATCGAGGACGAGGGGCGCATGGCTGAAGAAACCCGCCTGCGTTATCGCTATCTGGACCTTCGCCGCAGCCGCATGCAACAGAACATCCGCCTGCGCCACCGCGCCAGCCTCACCGTGCGCGAAGTCCTCAGCCGGCATCGGTTCGTCGAAATTGAAACGCCTTTCCTTACGCGATCCACTCCTGAAGGCGCGCGCGACTATCTGGTTCCCAGCCGCGTGCATCACGGACATTTCTACGCTCTTCCGCAGTCGCCGCAATTGTTCAAGCAGATTCTGATGATCGGCGGCTTCGACCGCTATTTCCAGATTGTCCGCTGCTTCCGGGATGAGGATTTGCGCGCCGACCGGCAGCCGGAATTCACGCAAATTGATATCGAGATGGCCTTCCCGCAGCGCTCGGTTCTTTTTGCGATCATTGAAGAACTGATGGCAAGCCTTTTTGCGCTGGTTGATGTCCAGGTCTCGCGCCCCTTTCCGATTCTTTCTTATGACGAAGCGATGGAGCGCTACGGTTCGGACAAGCCGCATACCGAATTTGGCCTGGAATGGAAGCGCGTCAATTTGCCGGAAGGCGCCCAGGAAAAGGTCAGAGTCTCCTGCCCGCTCAAGGCGCTGCGGGTTCCGGGCTGGGCTTCGACCAACCGCAGCCAAATTGACAAGCTTCAGGAAACGGCTCAGGCTGCGGGCGCCGATTGGTTCAGCGCCATCAAGATGAGCGGCGCTGAGCCTCAATCTTCGCTTGTCAAAGCGCTGGGTGAGGATGCTGTTCGGCAGTTGGCGAGCGCAGCCGGCGCGCAGCCGGGCGATCTGGTAATTCTCCTGGGTCTCAAACCCGGGCAGAGCGCGCAGGGCCCTCAACACCGGCTCGACGAGGCTTCGAGCGAAGTGCGCCTGGAGCTTGCGCGGAAGCTTGACCTCTTAAAATCCGGCGGCTGGCATTTTCTCTGGGTGGTTGATTTTCCCATGTTCGATTACGACGACAAGGAAAATCGCTTTGTCGCCATGCATCATCCTTTTACCTCACCTCGCGAGGAAGACCTGGGAATGCTCGAAACGGACCCTGGCGGCGTGAAGGCGCGCGCTTACGACCTGGTGCTTAACGGCTCGGAGATTGGCGGCGGGTCGATTCGTATCCATCGTCCGGATATTCAGCGCCGGGTTTTCAGCGCCCTGGGGATGACGCCGGAAAAGGCCCGCGAGCGCTTCGGCTTTTTCCTGGATGCGCTGGAATATGGGACGCCTCCGCATGGCGGCATCGCCCTTGGCTTCGATCGTATCGTTGGGCTCATGGCGGGCGAATCCAACATCCGCGAAGTGATTGCTTTCCCGAAGACGGCGAGCGCCGTGGATGTGATGTGCGACGCCCCGTCTACGGTTGAGCCGGAGCAACTTGAGGAGTTGGGTTTGGAAATCAAGGAAAGTCCTGTTGAAGGTTAACGGTCGCGAGTTCTGTAGCGCCGGTGTCCCCACCGGCGATTTTGCCCGGGAGAAAGAGTGTCCACCCGATTCGTGGACAGGACACTGGCATGTCGATCATCCGCATCCTTCCTGAAGCTGTTGCGAACAAAATCGCCGCTGGTGAAGTGGTGGAGCGACCGGCATCGGTGGTGAAGGAATTGTTGGAGAACTCGCTCGACGCGGGCGCAAATCGCGTCGATGTTTATGTCGAGGCGGGCGGTAAGCGGTTGATTCGCGTGGAAGACGATGGCTGTGGAATGGATCGCGACGACGCCATCGCCGCCTTCGAGCGCCATGCCACCAGCAAAATTCACTCTGCCGAGGATCTCTTTGAGATTACTACCCTGGGCTTCCGCGGCGAGGCGCTGCCGTCCATTGCCTCCGTCTCGCGCGTGCTGCTTCAAACGCGGCACGCTTCAGAAAGCGCCGGCATTCAGGTAGAAATTGCCGGCGGGCGATTGCGCGACGTCAAGGAGATTGCCCGGCCAGGCGGAACGAGTCTGGAAGTGCGCGATCTCTTTTACAACACGCCCGCGCGACGAAGGTTTCTGAAATCTGAATCCACCGAACTCGCGCACATCGCGAGCCACGTGACGCATTACGCGCTGGCCTACCCGGAAAAGTCCTTTCGCCTCGCTTCCCTCACGCATGAGATCTTGAACGCCGCCCCGGTCGCGACCCTCCGCGAGCGCCTCTATCAGGTGATGGGATCGCAAATCCTGGAGCAACTGATTGAGATTGCGCCCGTCGAACGCGCGATCCCTCTGGGCGCAGCGCCGGAAGAAACCGAAGGGGGTGAGCCGCCGGAACCTGCCAAAGTGAGGCTTTTTGGCTTTGTCTCCCGGCCCGAGGTTCAGAAGCTCAACCGCAATCAGATCTATTTTTTCATCAATCGACGGCTGGTGCGCGATCGCGTCATCCTGCATGCCATCACCGAAGCTTATCGCAATATTCTCCCTTCGGGCATGTTTCCGGTGGCTCTCATTTTCCTGGAACTGCCGGCCCACGACGTGGACGTCAACGTGCATCCATCGAAGGTCGAGGTTCGCTTCCGTCATTCCAACTTCGTCCACGAATTTACGCGCGACGCGATTCGAGGCGCGCTGGTCGCTTCCCGGCCCATGGCGGCTTTTCCGATGCGAGGACAGGCCATGCGAGGGCGCTTTCAGCCGGTAGACAATGCTGAAATTGAAGCCCTGGAAGCGATGGAGAGGATCGAGCAGGAATCCCCACCCGGCCACGACTTTGGCGTCCGACCACGAAGCGTTCCCCCGGCTGATCCAAATTCGCCCTATCAAAAGGCGCAACCTGTGGCGGGCTTTGCGCTCTCCGCGCCGCAGCCGCTGCCTCAATCAGGGATGTTACCGCTTGAGGCTCAGGTTCCGGCAGCCTCGCCGGGAAGCGCAGAATCTCGAGCTTTCAGACAACCTGCGGCATTCGGGGGGAGCGCCACACTGCCCGCTCCTGGCAGAGGGCTTTCAGGTGAGAGTTGCGGCCCGAGCGTCGAATTTCGGACTGAGGAAGCCCGTTCCGGCATCGAGGGATTGCCCCCGTCAGGGAGCGGTGGCGAATTTCCCCGCAATCTGCGCCCTCTTGGTCAGGTTCATGAAAGTTTCATTGTCGCCGCCAATGACGAAGGGCTTTGGATCATCGATCAGCACGTGGCTCACGAGCGCGTGCTCTTTGAGCATCATCTGAACATGCGCCTTGAGAAGCGGGTGGAAGGGCAACGGTTGCTGCTGCCGATCATTGTGGAGCTGAAGCCGGAGCAACTGGCTGTCTTTCAGGAAATCGCGCAGGAGCTTGGAACCAACGCCTTTGAAGTGGAGTCGTTCGGCCAGAGGACGATTGCCATCAAGGCGGCGCCGGCGGAAATCCGTCCGGAAGACTCACAAAAGCTGCTTCTGGAGATTCTGGATCACGTGAGGTCGGAAGTGCGCAGCCTGACGATGGACGACCTGCGCCGCAAAATCGCGGCCTCGGTCGCCTGCCACGCGGCCATCAAGATTAATATGCCCCTGGATTCAAGAAAGATGGAGTGGTTGTTGCGGGAACTCGGGAAAACCGAATGTCCCATGAGTTGCCCTCACGGACGCCCCGTCCTGTTGCGGTACTCGCTGAGAGACATTCAGCGGGCCTTCAAGAGAATTTGAAACAAGGCGCTGAAAAACTCATCCCCTGTCATTCCGTGGAATCCACATGGACCTACGCGGGCGGCGCAGAGCCTGGGCGCGAGGCGGCGAACTTGCCAACGCCCTGATGCTGAAAAGCTTCCGCGACCCGCTGTAATCTTTGACAAATTGCTCGCAGGTTGATAGAGTCCCTTTAGCATAAGAGAGGCTTCTCAATTCCTGCGCATCTTCCGTTCAGCCTGCGGATGCTGCCCCTCTTCTATGCCAGCGAGGCTTACGATGCAAGGTACTATCAAAAGATTGATTCGTGACCGGGGATTCGGTTTTATTCGCGCCGATGACGGTCAGGAAGTGTTTTTCCACCGCAGCTCTCTGCGCGGCGTCAACTTTGACGGACTGCGAGAAGGCGAGAAGGTGGAATTTGAATTGGAGAAGGGCAACAAGGGTTTGCGCGCAAATAACGTGCGCGCCGCCGCAAGCTAGCGTCCTGTCTCACGCAAAGTTTTGATACTCGCCCGAAGCTTCAACACTCTACACCTCTGCCCCCCCATTCCCCTGTGGGAGCGCGGGGTGGATTTTACCGGGCTTGCGGCTCTCGCTCCCCTGGGGGAGAAAGCGCTGTGGGTGAGAGGTGCATCCTGTGGGGCTTTTTTCTTCCATGCGCTGGGTGACTGGTGAAGCGGACGCCGTTCGAGTCCGTCAACTCTCGCAAGAACTAGATGTCCCTCCGTTACTGGCCCGCCTGCTGGTCCTGCGCGGGCTCGAAAATCCCGAACAGGCAAGCTGCTTTCTGTCGCCGCAGTTAAACCACCTCCATGATCCTTTTCTGATGCAGGATATGCCCGCCGCCGTCAATCGCCTGCAATCTGCGATTGCGTTCAAGGAAAAAATCCTGATCTATGGCGACTATGACGTTGATGGCGCCATGGCCGCTGTGGTTCTGATGACGGCGCTCAGGTCACTGGGCGCGCAGACTGATGTTCATATTCCGCATCGGCTCAAGGAAGGGTATGGGATGCGCGCGCACGTGATCGAGCGCGCGGCGCGCGAAGGCTGCCGCGTGGTGATCAGCGTGGATACGGGCATCCGCGAACATGAGGTTCTGGCTCGCGCCCGCGCGCTTGGAATGGATTGCGTTGTCACGGATCATCACCTGCCGGCGGGGTCTTTGCCAGATGCCTGCGCTATCCTGAATCCCCGCCGCGCGGACTGCCGCTACCCTGAGAAGAACCTTTCCGGCGTAGGAGTAGCCTTCAAACTTGTCCAGGCATTGATGGGACGCAAACTGTCGGAACGCGCCCTGCGCTCCTACCTCAAGATTGTAGCCTTAGGCTCCATCGCGGACGTGGTTCCCTTGACGGGTGAAAACCGGGTGATCGCTTACTACGGCCTCGAAGGGCTGAGCGAGGCGCGGCGAGGAAGCGTCCCGGCGAGCGCCGGCCGGGCTGGTCTTTCTGCGCTGCTTTCTGCGGCGGGGTTGGATGGCAAAAGCGTGTCGGCGAATGACGTGGCGTTCCGCATCGCGCCCCGGCTCAATGCAGCAGGCCGCATGCAAAGTGCGCGGGATGTGATTGATCTTTTCACCGATTCCGGCAAAGCGCGGGAAATTGCCGAGCGGCTCGAATCCCTCAACCGCCATCGTCAGCAGACGGAAGAAGCCATTCTGGATGAAGTCAAAAGACAGATTGAGCAGGAACCCGCGAGAACGGAACGTTGCTCCCTGGTCTTTGCCGGAGAAGGTTGGCACCGGGGCGTCATCGGCATTGTGGCCCAGCGCCTAGTGGACCTTTACTTCCGGCCGGCGCTCGTCATCGCCATCGAAGACGGGATGGCTTACGGCTCAGGCAGGTCGATTCCCGGGTTTCACTTACTTAATGCCCTCGATTCATGCAAATCTCTCTTTGAACGCTTCGGCGGGCACGCTCAGGCGGTGGGTTTCTCCCTGGCTCCCTCCAGCATACCTCAGCTTGAAGAGTCGCTGGAGGCTTATGCGCGCAACGCGCTTTCGGCTTCGGATGTCGAACCCATGCTGCGCGTGGATGCTGAAGTGGGCCTTGCTCAGCTTACCCCGAAGATCTATCAGCAGGTTCAGAAGCTCGCTCCGTTTGGTTACGGCAATCCTCTCCCGGTTTTCACGTCAAAAGTTGATTTGATCGACAAGCCTCGTATTCTGAAGGAGAAGCATCTAAAAATACGGGTGACGGAAGCGAGAGGCTGGATGGATGCTGTCGGCTGGGGGATGGCTGATAAGGCAGCGCTGCTTACGCCCGGAAAACCGGTGGAAATAGCCTACACCCTGACGGAAGACGATTTTGCGGGGAAGTCGAGACTGCGACTAATGCTGCGGGATTTGCGCTGTGGCGATAAAGCCCCAGAAAGACAGACTGTCGTGAACCATCGACGGGACGAGGGCCGGTGACCTTTGAAATTCGAGAAAAATCCGCTCGAACTGCAAGAGCAAAAATTCGACGCTCGCCGCAAAAGGCTCACCAGGCTCCTGGGACTGATTCTGGTGATGACTGTCGCGGTCATTCTGACTGCGCTCTGGGCAAGCTTTCGCCGGCGAACTGCCGCTGTGAAAGTTTCCGCTCCGCTGCCGCAAAATGTAAACCGCAGGCTCTCAGGATATACGTTCACCCGGTCTGAGGAAGGGCGGCAGATTTTCACCATCCACGCCGCTCGCACGCTGGCTTACGATGGCGGGGTCAGCACGGTTCTGGAAGGCGTTCACGTCGTCATTTTCGGGCGGCAGGGAAATCGCCACGATGAAATCCAGACGGAGCAATGCACTTATTATAATTCCTCCGGAGCGCTGGCCTGCCACGGCGCGGCTTCCGTCAAGCTGGAATCCAAAACTCAAACACAAGCGCCCACTGGCCTTCAGGAGCCTCAGCCGTTTTTGCTGGAAACCTCCGACATTTCCTATGATCCGCGCCGTTCGATGGTTTCAACCGACGCTCCCGCTCGCTTCCACTTCGGTTCCGCCTCTGGCTCGGCCGTCGGCCTGCAATATGACACGCGCGAGGGTTCGTTCAAGCTGATCAGGGACGTACGGCTGCGCGTTTCGTCTCAGGCGGGCGACGCGTTGCCCATTGAGCTCAGCGCTGGCAGTCTCGACTACCAGAAGCCCTCGGAACTGATCACGCTTCAGGCCCCGGTTGAATGCGTTCAGGGCTCGCGCCGCTTGGCAGCCTCAACGGGGACCATCTCTTTAGATCGCCAGAACCGCGTCACGCAGGCGAAGCTGGGCGGAGGCGTCAGGGGGCTAGCAAGCTTGCCTTCTGGGGAAGCCCACGGAAGCGCTGCGGCGCTTGACGCAGACTTTGATCCTTCCACCGAGCAGGTCCGGCAATTGGTTGCGACCGGTCATGTGGGCGTGGAAACGCGCGAGCAGGGCGGCCTGCGGCGTCTCACAGCTGAGCGGGTTCAAGTTGATTTCGCGGGGTTGAAGTCCCGGCCGCGCTCCGGAAGCGCTTCAGGCCACGCCCAATTGATTCTGGAATCCGCCGCCGGAGCCATGGTTGCCGGTCAGCCCAATTCGACTTCTGCTGCTGGCAAGAAAATCCTGACCGGCGCGGAGTTGCAATTCGCGTTTCAAACGACAGGCGTCCTGGAGAACGTTCGCACGGTCGGGCCGGGCCGGATCGACTTGATTCCGGAAGACCGTAGTTCAGACAGGGAAACCATTACAGCGGGGCAGCTATGGATCGCTTTCGATCAGCAGGGGCGCCCCGAAAACTTGCGAGGACTCTCGCCGACGCGCATTCTGGATCAGCCGCCGCCCCATGCGCCCCGCAGCCGGCTGCCGTGTGAGAGCTCCGCAGCCGGGCTGGACGCTGAGCTTGATCCCGCCACCGGCGCCCTCAAAACCCTTCGGCAGCATGGCAATTTTGAGTTTCAAGAAGGGGATCGGCGCGCAAGCGCTGATGAAGCAGTCTACGTGGCCGCGGAGCAACAACTGATTCTTTCTGGGCATCCTGAGCTTTGGGATCCCGATGACCGAATCCGAGCCGAGCACGTGATGATGAATTTGGGCGCAGGGACGGCAACGGGATGGGGCAATGTGCAATCCATCCATTTTGCGTCCACTTCTTCCAGGGTGAGCAGCAACACACCGACTCAGGCCGATCCCCTCATCGTGCTTGCGGATAAGGTTGTCGCCAAGAGGCAGGAGCAATTCATCCGTTACGAAGGAAACGTCCGCGCCTGGCGTGGCGCAAACGTGGTGGAATGCTCGTCACTGAATGTCTACAAGCGAGAACAGAAGCTGACATCAGGCTACGGGGTATTGACTTCATTCCTGCAGGTTCCATTCCAGTCCGGAGGCCCCACGGCAGAAGCGAGCCGCAAGAATGCGCCAAAGGAGACTGCCAATCAGCCAGTGACGATCCATGCTGATCGGCTGATATACTTGAATTTGGGACGGGAGGCCATCTACCAGGGGCACGTCCGGATGGAGACTCAAAATACGACTCTCCACGCCAATCGATTGCAAGTTTACCTTTCTCAGCCCCTTCAAGGGAAAGATCCGGAGGTTGAGAAAGCGATCGCTGAAGGGGAAGTCCGAGTTACTCAATTAACCGGCAGACATGCCCAGGGCGAGCGAGCCGAGTATTTTGCCAAAGCGGGCAAAATTGTTTTAACCGGCGGCCCGCCGGTTATTTACGATGAGCAACAAGGGTTCCTGACTGGCGAACGTTTGACTTTCTTTATTCACGATGCTAGCCTTTTCGCAGACGGAGGCGGCAAATCGCAAACCCTCTCCAAACGGCGCATCCCACGGCAATGAGCCATGCAAATTCTCTCCACGGTGGACCTCACCAAGTCGTTCAAAGGCCGCAAAGTTGTTGATGGCATTAGCCTAAGAATATCTCAGGGCGAGGTGGTCGGACTGCTAGGGCCAAACGGTGCAGGCAAGACCACAACTTTTTACATCATCGTGGGCTTGATCAGCGCGGATGCGGGAGAAGTGTTGCTGGACGGAGTGGATATTTCCGATTTCCCCATGTACCTTCGAGCGAGGAACGGCATCAGTTACCTTCCTCAAGAGCCTTCGGTTTTCAGGAAGCTCACCGTCGAAGAAAACCTGATGGCGGTTCTGGAGACCATTCCTCTCACACCCCATCAACGACGCGAGCGGCTGGAGGAGTTGCTGGAAGAATTTGGCCTCCAAAAGGTGCGCCGTAATTATGGATATCTGCTCTCCGGCGGTGAGCGACGGCGGGTAGAAGTGGCCCGGTCTCTGGTCATCTCGCCTTCCTTTGTCCTTTTGGATGAACCATTTGCGGGTATTGACCCGCTCGCCGTGCTGGATATTCAAAAGATCATTTTGCAACTGAAGGCTTCAGGAATTGGCGTGCTTTTGACAGACCATAACGTCCGCGAGACCCTTCAAGTCACCGACAGAGCTTATATAATTAATAGCGGGCGGATTTTCCGCTCCGGAACGCCGGAAGAGTTGGGGAACGACTCCGAAGTAAAAAAAGTTTATCTCGGAGATAATTTCAAGTTAGCTATATAATGACCAAGCCGCAACCTAGAATCGGACTGAACCTCAAAGTTGCTCAGAAGCAGATTTTGACGCCGGGGCTCGTCCAGATGGTCACGGTGCTCGCGCTCAACAAGCTCGAGCTGCGTGAAATGATCAATCAGGAGATGGTCGAAAATCCGCTGCTGGAAGAGGTGACAGATATTGTTCCTGTCCTGGAAGACGTTCAGAAGAAAAACGAAACTGAGCCCACCGTGGCGGCAGCAAACCATGAGGCATCCTCCACGGTGAACGATCATCACGACCCCTTTGACGAGGTCGATTACGGCTCTTTTTTCAATGACTATCTCGACCCAGGCTATAAGTCGCCGGCGAACGAGGATATCGAAAAGCCGTCGTTTGAGAACTTCGTCTCACGACCCACTTCTCTTTCAGATCATTTACAGTGGCAGGTGAATCTTTCGCCGTGCTCGGATGCCGTGCGTGATGCGGCTTATTCTATCATTGGAAACCTGAATGAGGATGGCTATCTGACCGCCACTCTGGAAGAGGTAGCGCAGGCGGGCGGGCACGAGTTGCAGGATGTGAAAGACGCGCTGGCGTTGATTCAGGAGTTGGACCCTGCGGGCGTCGGGGCCCGCGACTTGCGCGAGTGCCTGCTCATCCAGCTTCGCATGGCGGAGTCAGAAGACGAGCTCGCCGCGCGCATCGTCTCGGATCATCTCAATGATCTCGAAAGCAGGCAGTATCGCAAGATTGCGAGCGCCCTGGATTGTTCGGTGGAAGATGTGGAGCGGAGTCTTGAGACGATCCGGCGACTGGACCCTCGTCCGGGGCAGCGCTATAACAATGCTTTACCGCGCCTGATTGAGCCGGACGTTGCTTTGGTCAAGGTCGATGACGCCTACCGCGTGATTCTCAATGAGGAAGGTCTGCCCCAGTTGCGACTGAGTCGGCATTATCGCCGCCTGATGGGCGACGGCAACGCCAGCGGCGACGTTCGGAAATATGTCCGCGAGCGCTTCAATTCCGCGCTCCAGCTTATCAAGAACATTGAGCAGCGCAAGCAGACCATCATCCGCGTTTGCGAGGCGATTATCCGCCGCCAGACGGACTTTCTCGATAAAGGATTGGATTACCTGCGCCCCATGATGATCAAGGAGGTTGCCGAAGAAGTGGGCGTTCATCCCTCGACGGTGAGCCGCGCCGTCGCCAATAAATACGCCCATACTCCCCAGGGCGTTTTTGAACTGCGCTTCTTCTTTTCCGAAGCCGTTCAAGGGCCTTCCGGGGCGAGCACTTCCTTGGTGAATCTCAAGCGAACGGTTCAGAAAATGATCGAGCAGGAAGATGCGGCGCACCCGCTGACCGATGAACAGATCACTCATCGTCTGCGGGAGATGGGCATCCACGTGACGCGCAGAACGGTGGCAAAATACCGTGAGGATCTGAAGATCCCCAGCACGCACCAGCGCAGGAAAAGAACATGAAACGACGCAGTCATCGCGCTTTTCGACTCTGGGTTTCGGGAGGTCTGCTATGCAGATTGAATATACCGGAAGGCAGATGGAAGTCACTCCTGATCTTCGCCAATATACTGAAGAGCGTCTGGGCAAGCTGAACCGCGTTCTCCGCAATCATTGTAAAATCCACGTGATTCTCGAAGCCGCGAAGCACCGGCGCATCGCGGAAATCACCCTCCAGTGGCGGGATCACACGCTGGTGGCATTGGAAGAGACCGCCGATCCGCGCTCCTCGATTCACGGCGCTCTCGACAAGCTGGAAAAACAGGCCGTGCGTCTGCTCCAGCGGAAATGGACCCGAAAGCGCCGGCCCGCGCCTGCCTCGGCGGTGACGTTCAACGTGATGGCGGAGCCGAAATCGAATGAGACGCGGCAGGTGTTGACCACAGAGCGGATTCCCATCAAGCCGCTCACGATGGAAGAGGCTATCGAAAGCCTGGAGGCGGATTCCAGAGAACTGGTCATCTTCCGAAACGTCCAGACCGATCGCGTCAACGTTGTTTATCGCCAACAGAATGGACGGCTGGTCCTGGTAGAGCCTGAGCCTTAGTTGCTGAAAGACTCTTGCAGCCCGTCATTCTTCCGCTCCGCGGAGTTTACACTGAGTGAAACCGGAGGGCGCGGCGTCAGGATGACAAGCAAAGGCTTCAGGCGGCAGCGCCCAAGGTCGCCATTGCCGTAATCAACCCATGCTCCCCCGACAGTGCAATGTTTTTGTCGGCGCTCATTGCGTCTGGGAAATATCGTGACCGTTCGAACCGTTAAACCCAATAAAAAACGGCCCTCGGCAGGGCAGAAGACATCTCCCCGCAGGGCCCTCAAACAGTTTGTGCTGATTACGGGGCTGAGCGGCTCCGGCAAAGGATCGGTGCTCAAGGCTTTTGAGGATCTGGGCTTCTACTGCATTGATAATCTGCCGGTTAATCTGATTCCCGTGTTTGCGGAGCTTTGCCGCCAGCCGGGCAGCCGAATCGATCGCGCGGCGGTGGTGGTGGATGTCCGAGAGGGAGAAGCCCTCAGCCAGTTGCCCGCGATTTATCAGAAGCTCGCCCAGGAAAAGCCCAAACCGACCCTTGTATTTCTGGAAGCGTCGGATGAGGTGCTGATGCGGCGCTTTGAAGAAACCCGCCGGCCACATCCGCTGGGCCGCCATCTGCCCGTGCGCGAGGGCATTCGATTGGAGCGCATGCTGCTGAAGCCCATGCGTCAGCTTGCGGACGTGGTGATTTCGACCACGCGAATGACCGCTCACGAACTGCGGGATTTTGTGCAGCAGCGTTTTGCGGGCATCGAGTCTCGAAAAGCGATGCTGGTTTCCGTGATCTCATTCGGATTTCGATTCGGAATCCCCACTGACGCCGATCTGGTTTTTGACGTCAGGTTTCTTCCCAACCCCAACTATGTCGCCGGTCTGAAGGAGAAAACAGGCAAGGATCGCGAGGTTCAGCGTTATATGGAGCGTTACCCTCAAACCCGGGAGTTCCTGAACCGGCTGACGGAAATGCTCCTCTATCTGCTTCCCCATTATCTGCGGGAGGGGAAAAGCTACCTGACGATTGCGCTAGGCTGCACGGGAGGGCGGCATCGCTCTGTGGCGTTGGCGGAGCAAGCGGCGAAGATTCTGGATCACGAGGGATACAAAATCAGGCTGTCGCACCGCGATATCGGTCGCAGCACAGCGTGACCAAACGTTCTCACTTGCGTCATTCTGACGCCAAGCCCTTCGGCTTCGTCCAGGGTAAACCCTGCGAGGTGGAAGAATCCCAACGGCGGTGATCCGTGAAAAGTGACGAGCCAAAACCCAAATTCTGGAAGGGATTTCCCTTTGGTCACTCCTCACTGATCACTGGTTTTTGGCTCCTCGGAATGACAAGCTGCAAGAGTTTTTCCATCTCGGCTTAAGACCGGAGTGATTCTCATTGGGAAACTTCCTGGCCATCGATATCGGCGGCACCCGCTTTCGAGTGGCGCACTTTGATCCTGAAGGGCGGCTTCTCCAGGTGAAGCACGGTGAGACTCTGCATTCCGGCGGACGCGATTGGATGCTGACGCAATTGCGGGAGTATGCGGCGGAATTGACTGGCAAAAACCGGGCGGCCATTCAATCCTGCGGGATCAGTTTTGGCGGGCCGGTTGATTTCAAGCGTCAACGGGTCACATCCGTTCATACGCCCGGATGGAAGAATTTTGCGCTTACGGAATGGGCTCGGGGCATTTTCGGCGTGCCATGCCTTGTGGATAACGACGCCAACTGTGGCGCGCTCGGCGAGTATCGTTTTGGCGCGGGGCAGGGCGTTGAATCGATGATTTATCTTACGCTGAGCACCGGAATTGGTTCGGGGATCATCTGCCACGGCCACTTGCATCGGGGCCGTGATAGCATGGCGGGTGAAATCGGGCACTTGCCGTTGACAGATTCAGAGGAGGTCTGCACCTGCGGTTTGAAGAGCGGCTGCACGGAGGCGCTTGCTTCAGGACGGGCGATGGGCCGTAAAGTTCAGGAATTCGCAAAGCGTTATCCCAGCGAATCCGCCCGGCTACTGGCGCTTGCAGGCGGCGAAGCGCAGAATCTTTCAGCCCGCGAGCTTGCTAAGGCTGCGCAGGAGGGCGATACGGCGGCAATTTCCCTTTTTATGGAATCCATGCGCTGGCTCGCTCGCGCTCTGCTGATCGCCATTCGGTTGCTCGATCCGGATAAGATCGTGCTGGGAGGCGGCGTGGCGCAGGCGGGCGATTTCCTGGTTCAGTCTCTGAAGAAGGCGCTTCAGGAGTGGTGGTCGCCGATGTTTCCCTACACCACGGAGATTATTCTTGCCAAACTGGCGGACTACTCGCCGCTCTACGGCGCCGCAGCGCTGGCCATGGAAGCGGGAAGATAGTTAAACCACATCAAAGCATGGATGATATAAGCATTCTGCGACTCTTCCCTGTCGCCATGATCTTCCTCGCCATGACGATGCTCACACGATGCCAGGGAGGGCGAAAGCAGACGGTTTCTGTTGAGAACTATCGCACCTGGCAAGTCTATGGCGGAGGCCAGGACAACATCCATTACTCGGCCCTTGACCAGATCAACCGCAGCAACGTCGCTCAGCTCAAAGTGGCCTGGCGCTACGATTCAGGCGACCAGTTCCCGCAATCGGAAATGGAGTGCAATCCGATTATCATCGGGAATGTCCTTTATGCCACAACTCCCAGGCTTCGCCTGATCGCCTTGAACGCAACTACCGGAAAACTCATCTGGAGCTTCGCACCGCCCGATGAAGGGACCTTGCGCAAGATGCGCAATCGCGGCGTCACTTATTGGAGCGACGGCCAGGATCGGCGAATCTTCCTTGTGGCCGGACCGAACCTTTACGCCATCAACGCGAGGACTGGCAGTCTGATTACTTCGTTCGGGCAGTCAGGGTACGTTGACCTTCGGGAGGGATTGGGGCGCGATCCCCAAACGCTTTCGGTCAGCGCCACCAGTCCGGGTGTGATTTACAACGACCTCATCATCATGGGCACGATCGTGCCGGAGGATTTACCGTCCGCACCCGGCGACATCCGGGCCTATGATGTTCGCACCGGCAAAATGCGGTGGATTTTCCACACCATTCCTCATCCGGGCGAGTTCGGCTACAACACCTGGCCGAAAAATGCGTGGAAGTACTCGGGCGGGGCCAACGACTGGGGTGGAATGAGCGTGGACGTGAAACGCGGCCTGGTGTTTGCATCCACCGGCTCGGCGGCTTTTGATTTCTATGGCGCCGACCGCATTGGGGACGACTTGTTCGCCAACTGCCTGCTGGCCTTGAACGCTGAAACCGGCAGGCTCGTCTGGTATTTTCAAGGCGTCCGGCACGATCTTTGGGATCGCGATTTCCCCGCCGCCCCGGCTTTAATCACCGTGAGGCGCAATGGACGCCGGGTGGATGCCGTCGCCCAGATTACCAAGTCCGGTTATGTCTTTGTTTTCGACCGCGAGACAGGCAAATCCCTGTTCCCCATCGAATATCGGAAGGTTTCGTCTTCGGATGTTGACGGAGAAAAGGCCGCCGCGATGCAGCCCTTTCCGCTTCTGCCGCCGCCTTTTGCCCGCCAGGAATTCACGCCCGCCATCGTGACTGACCGCGCGCGCGCAGCGCATGAGGCGGTTCTGGCGCAACTCAAAACGCTTCGTTACGGAGGGCAGTTCATCGCTCCGAGCCGCCAGGGAACAGTCATTTTCCCGGGTTTCGATGGCGGCGGAGAGTGGGGCGGCCCCGCATTTGATCCCACTACGGGAACCCTCTACGTGAATGCCAACGAGATGGCCTGGATTTTAAGACTTGTCCCGCGTCCGAAAACCAGGGGACAGGTGAACGGGCGCGAGCTTTATCTCACCAACTGCTCCAGTTGCCACAAGGCTGACCTCAGCGGCAGTCCTCCGGAATTTCCTTCGCTCAAAAACATTGGCAGGAAGTACAGCGAATCGCAAGTTGCGGAAATCGTCCGAAAGGGCGGCGGCCGCATGCCAGCTTTTGCGCCGCTTGGAGACTCGGCGATTGAAGCCATGGCAACTTATGTGACAACGGGACGGGAGACCCTGGCAAAGGCTGCGTGGAACCAGGAGAAAATGGGACCGTGGCTGAAATATATGATTGACGGCTATAACAAGTTCCTCGACCCACAAGGCTACCCGGCTGTGAAGCCGCCGTGGGGCACGCTGAATGCCATCAACTTGAACACGGGGAAGTTTCTCTGGAGAATCCCATTGGGCGAGTTTCCGGAACTCGTGAAAGAGGGCATTCGCAACACCGGCAGCGAAAATTATGGTGGGCCGCTGGTGACGGCGGGAGGTCTGGTCTTTATCGGAGCGACAGACCATGACAATAAGTTCCACGCCTACGACAAGACCACGGGAAAACTGCTTTGGGAAGCGACGCTGCCGGCGGCCGGCAACGCCACGCCAGCAACCTACGAGATTGATGGGCGGCAGTATGTTGTGATTGCTGCCGGAGGCGGAAAATGGGGAGCGCCATCGGGAGGCAGTTATGTTGCCTACGCTCTGAGCCGCTGAATCCGTCGGACTCGTTCCAAACCCGCGATGCCCTGCAAGACCGTTGCGCCTCTGAGTACCCGGCATGTTGCTGAAAAAGTCTCGAATATGTCATTCTGAGGTGCCAAAGGCGGCGAAGAATCCCTGTATTTGTGAAGTCAAGCAAAAATGCGGGGATTCTTCACCCTCGCTGCGCTCGGCGTCAGCCATGACCGGCGAAGGACTTGGAATAACAGAAAAAGGACTTTGTCAATAATCTGGGGATGGCGTCAAAAAACCTTCAAAGCCTGCCTTTTCCCAAAGCGGCCATTGGCTTCAGGCCCGAATATCTGGATTTCCGTCGCGGCATCCGGGTGGGGAACCTCGAGGATCATGAGCGCATCACGCGCATCCTGAAGCTCGAGCTCGAGGCGCGCTATGGAGAACCCTTCGTGACCGAGCGATATGGGCGAGGCGTCTACTGGCAATGGATCGGATATCTGCCGCGGTCAAATCGCGAGGCAAAGCCGATCTCATCCCACGTAAGCTTCGGCTGCTCGAAGTTCTTCGTGATGGTCGATACGGAAGACAAGCTCTTCAAATGCGGCCTGCAGGTTGAGCGCGGACGGATTGAACGCGCCGATCGATCGTCCGATTACAGCCTCCACTCCGATTGGGACTGGCACCGGTTGGTGAAGGGGCTGAGGCCAGGCGCGGCCATGGAACGCGAATTGAACAGGTTGGTGAAGCGCGAGGGTTTCCATATCCATGCCGGAACCTGGAGCGAGCCTGCCCAGCTTTCCAAGGCGAATTGGCCAGGCGTGCAAAAGCTGCGCCGGCTGCTTGCAAGGGCAGCCAGGAATGAGTGGGCGGCTTTACAGCTTTATTACCCCATGAGCGAGGACGAGGTGCGCGGCTCATCCGGCGTGGACTTGATAGAGGCCATGCTGGCCATCTTTCGTGAAGTTACTCCGGCCATGAATCTGTGCATGCAAACGCAAATCCGCGAAAGACACGACGCTGGTTGACGATTGCTGGCGGCCCGCAATGTCCCACGTCCCCGCAGCGCTACAATGAACTCAGCGCTTGCCGTGGGGCGGTTTTCCTTTGTGTCGGGAGATGTAGCGGGCTGGGTTCAGAGACCTCTTCTTGGGCTGCGAAGCAGGGGGAGCGGGAGGAGGATCAGGGGCAGCCGGCGAGGGCAATTTGGCCACCACCTGGTCAAACAACGTTGCGCGCGGATTGGGGGGCTTTTTCTTGCCCCCTTCGCCGTGGCGGTAAGGGTGCTCGCTGAAACACGTCTGGCAGATAACTTTGACGACCTGTCCATCCACCATGCTGGCGATGGCATGGTTCAACAGCAGGCGGCAGCGAGGGCAGTAATCATCAATCAAATCGCCTAATCGCTTTCCGAGATCGGTCATGCAGACCCTTTCGCAATAATTTCTTTGAGGGACTCCTTGAAGGGATTATAACCTGCAACCGGCCAAAATCAATGCCAACTAACCTTGGACGCGGTCAGGGCGCTTCCGGTTACGCAAGCTATCGCCGCATGATGCGTTGGATGGAGAGAGCGCGGCCAT
The DNA here is from genome assembly GCA_902812415.1 of Acidobacteriota bacterium. Lineage (GTDB taxonomy): Bacteria > Acidobacteriota > Terriglobia > UBA7540 > UBA7540 > RH2-MAG17b. Next base: position 27,575 of record CADDZJ010000006.1, on the reverse strand, counting down.
CCTGGGGATTGGCTTCGATCAGCGCGCCGCACAGCCGCGCATCGCCCTTGGCCACTTCAAAGCGCGCAGGCATCTGATCCAGAAACTTCCTGATGACCGCTTCTTTTTCCATGCCGATCACGGAGTCATACGGCCCGCTCATTCCGACATCGGTAATGTAAGCGGAGCCTTTAGGCAAAATCATTTCATCCGCCGTGGGAACGTGGGTGTGAGTCCCCACCACCGCCGTGACTCGGCCATCCAAATACCAGCCCAGGGCCAGCTTCTCGGAAGTAGCTTCCGCGTGCGCATCCACGATGCGGATTTTGACTTCGGCGGGAACCTGAGCCAGCAGCGCGTCCGCAGCGCGGAATGGGCAATCGATGGAGGCCATAAAGATCCGGCCCTGCAGGTTCAGCACGGCGTAGGGCACTCCCGCAGAAGTCTTCCCCAGAAAAAGCCCGCTTCCGGGAGCCTGCGCCGGGAAATTGGCCGGGCGCAACAGGCGTCCGTTTGAGGAGCCAGCCAGATACGGGATGATCTCTTTCTTATCCCAGATGTGGTTGCCGGAAGTGAGCACGGCAATGCCGGCGCCCAGCAACTCCTCGACTAAAGGCGGTGTGATGCCGAATCCGGCCGCGGCGTTTTCCGCGTTAGCCAGAGTGAGATCGGGGTTGAATTCCTTCACCAGGTCCGGCAGCTTTTCCTTCACAACTCGGCGCCCCGGCTGGCCGAAAATATCTCCAATGAATAAAACCCTGAAGGGACTATCCACGCCTTTATTCTCCCAAGGAATTACTAGTCATTCCGAGCGACAGTCGGGGCGGACGGCGCCCGCCCCAGGGGGCATGTCATGCGCCACTACGGAGCAGGCAGCGCAGATCTGTTGTTGAGATCAGCGGCTCGTAGGATGAGGGATGCGCCGGGAGTGGGTTACTGAAGAACTCTCTGGAGCTTGCCGTTCTGAGCGACAGCGAAGAATCCCTGTATTTCGAATTACTGAGGTTTACAAATTATCGTGACACCGTTTTCTGTAGCGCCGGTGTCCTCACCGGCGTTTTTCGGCGCTGGGGACAGCGCCGCTACAGTTTTCGTTGTCACGATAATTTGTAAACCTCAATAGATCAAACTCCGAGAGGCGTCCCGTAGCTACAGAATCAAGCAAAATACAGGGATTCTTCGCCGCCTTCGGCTTCTCAGAATGACAGGTTTCGAGGTTTTTTCAGCAACCGGATCGGTTCGAAGGCGATCGCCCCTCAGACGGCGGAACCCAGAAGCCGGTCCAGCACCTGATGGCACTCGTCCACCTTTTGATCCAACTCGCGGGTGATCGCCTCATATTTAGCCAGCAACTGGTGATAATCGTCGGCGATGTTTAAGGCTGCAAGGATGGCGGCTCGCAGCGAATCCACCGTCTGCGATCGGGCGGCGACCGAGCGCATTTTCTCATCCACAAATCTGGCCAGCGTGCGGATATATTCCGGGTCAAGCTGGCCCCGCATGTGATATTCCTGATCGTAGATGTAGACCGTGATTCCGTCCTGCGAGGGAATGGCCAAATCTCGCCTTCGTGACTGGGATGGAGTAGAGTCCATTATCCCGCAGAATCCTGATTTGTCAACGCCTCGACCTGTTCCAGCAGCCGCTCCACGCGCGAGCGCACCTCCTCCCGCTCCCGGCGCAGAGTCTGGATTTCGTGCTCCAAAGTGTTTTGACGCTGAGAGGTCTCCTTCGATTCGGCTTTGAGCCTCTCAATCTGTTGCAAAAGGGACTTGTTCTCAGCTTGCGTTTGCCGGAAGATTTCGGCCATTTTCGCCAGCTTTTCTTCCAGTCTCTGAAATTGAATCATCGAGTCAGTCACGATCTTCTCTCTTCAGTAAGCTGCTTCAAGGCCTGTCGGGCGCCGACTTGTCATTCTGAATGGCAGGCAGAATACTGAGCGTCCAGCCTAAAATTAAGAAGTTTAACCCAATTCTCCCCGGAATGCATCCCGCTCAAACCGTGAAGGATTCTCATTCTTCTTTCAATTTGACCCAACCGGGCAACCCGAAATGACAAAAAACGTCACATGCATCCTGGTTCATACGCACCTTCTGATTAAGGCTCACTTAACGCCGCTCTTAACGCCCACAATTCGCGGGAGATAGCCTCTGGATTAGCAAACACTAATTTCCAGAGGTTTGGAAAACGAGTTGCCCATTACCATTGCGCCATTCCGGGGTGAGAGTCACGGATGGAAAACTTAACTTTGAAGGAGATGTTCATGAAAAAGGATTCGAGAGGCTTTTCGTTGATTGAGCTTCTAATCGTTGTGGCAATCATCCTGATCATTGCAGCGATTGCCATTCCCAATCTGCTGCGCTCGCGTATTGCCGCCAATCAGGCTTCAGCCGTAGGCTCATTACGCACCATCAATACAGCTGATGTCACGTACTCGACCACTTACAACAAGGGCTACAGCCCGTCGCTTCAGGCGTTGGGTCCGGTTGCCGGGGGCGGCGCTCCGACGGCGACGAACGCGGATTTGATTGACAGCGTGCTGGCCAGCGGCACCAAGAGCGGTTACACCTTTACGTACACGCCTGGCGCTGCGGATGCCAACGGCAACATCAACACGTATGGCGTGAAAGCCGATCCGACGACGCCTGGCACTTCGGGTCAAAACCATTACGGTTCTGACCAGTCGGGCGTCATCCGCTACAATACGTCGGCGGCAGTGAGCATCACGGACGGCTCGACCCCGGATACCACCGACAGTCCGCTTCAGTAGTAACGTACTGCTGTTCGTCCAACGCGCAGCGTTCTCAGGGGGAAGCCACAAGGCTTCCCCCTTTCGCTTGAGCAGGCCTCCCGGTCATTCCCGCGCAAGCGGGGCGAGTTGGATTGATGCTTGCGCGGGAATGACCGGGCTTGCTCGTACAGTGCAGCAAATAATCGCAGATGGGAATCACTAATTTCCAGGCACATCGAACAACCGTCTTACGCGGATGATAATATAGGCAAAGATCACAGTCAGGGTTATGACTCTGCCTATGCTGGCCGTTGAGACAAACGATCTCACCAAGGATTATGCGATAGGGTTCTGGCGCAAGCGCCCACGGCGAGCTTTGGACCATCTCAATCTCCAGGTTGAGATGGATGAAACTTTTGGCCTGCTTGGGCCAAACGGAGCCGGAAAGAGCACCACGCTCAAGCTTCTCTTCCGCCTGATTTTTCCCACTTCGGGCTCAGCGCGCATCCTGGGACACGAACTGGGCGACCTTGCGGCGCACGCCCGCCTGGGATTCCTTCCCGAAAACCCCAGTTTTTATGACCATTTGAGCGCCCGCGAATTCCTGGAATACGCCGCTCAGCTTTTCGGAATTGACTCCACTACAACACGCCGCCGGACGACCGAACTTCTTGAGCGCGTGAAGCTGGCCGACACGGGCGATCTCCCCATTCGGAAATTTTCCAAGGGCATGGTGCAGAGGCTGGGCATCGCTCAGGCCCTGATCAACGATCCGGAACTGATCTTTCTGGATGAGCCGATGTCTGGCCTCGATCCGATTGGCCGGCATGAAATGCGCGATCTTATTCTGGAGCTTCGCAAGCAGGGAAAGACGATCTTCTTTTCCACCCACATTCTTTCCGACGCGGAGATGCTCTGCGACCGGGTCGGCATCCTGAATCGCGGGAAATTACTGGGCTCGGGGGAACTGCGCCAGATTCTGCGAATGGAAGTTTCCGCAATCGAGATGGTCGTGGAAAGTCCTTCTGCAACTGCTCTTGAAAAGCTCGCATCCTGCGCCCAGAGCCTCACTCGCACCGGAGGCCGGGTGCGGCTGGAGTTTGGGAGCGAATATGACACGAACCGGCTGCTCGAACTTGCGCTATCGTGCGGAGTCCGAATTGTCTCTCTGAATCCGGTCAAGTCTTCTCTGGAAGACTATTTCATGGCGCAGGTCGGCGCCGCCACGGAGCAGCGCGCGCCGGAAAAGGATCGAGTCCAGACGCGGTAGAGGCGCGGCTTGGCCGCCGTTTCACAGGTTGCTGAAAAACTCCAGCAGCCTGTCATTCCGAGGAACCGATGGTGACGAGGAATCTCGCATTGGGCTGCTTTTCAGGGCAAGATTCCTCCCCATCGCTCCGCTCTGAGTCAGAATGACAGTGCTCAGAATCGTTTTTCAACAACCCTTTGAGCTTGCAGGCGCAAATCAATGATTCATCGCATCTCCAGCATCGCGCGTCACACGTTCAAGCAATCCGTGCGCGATAAGGTTCTCTATAACCTCATCGTCTTTGCATTCCTGCTGATCGCCGCTTCGATTCTCTTCGGCAAGATTTCGGTCGATATTCAGCGCATCATCCTTGTCAACCTGGGACTCACCGCCATCGCCATCTTCGGGCTGCTCATCGCTATTTTCATCGGCATCAGCCTGGTGTGGCGGGAAATCGACCGGCGCACGCTTTACAACATCCTTTCCAAGCCCGTCGCTCGCTGGGAATTTGTTCTGGGGAAGTACCTGGGATTGCTGCTCACCTTGCTGGTGAATACGGCCATTATGGCCGCGGGATTCTACCTGGCCCTGTTTTATCAGGACCGCCGCTTCCAGGCGCAGGATGTGGCCTCGCTCGAAGCGATCTATTTCATTCTGCTTGAGCTGGCTCTCATGGTGGGAGTCGCTCTGTTCTTTTCCTGCATCTCTTCGCTGACGCTCTCCGCCGTCTTCACTTTCTGCGTTTTCATTATCGGCAATCTGCTGGCGGATATCCGATGGTTTGGCAGTGAGACGCACAGCGCTTTGGTTTCAGCGATCACCACTTTTCTTTATTACCTCCTTCCGAATTTCAGCCTCTTCAACGTGATCGGGAGCGCGGCGCACGGCGCTCCGGTTGCGGGATATCTCCTCGTTTCACGGTCGCTCTACGCTTTGCTTTATGCGGCCATTCTGGTCTCGGCGTCGATTCTGATTTTCGAGGAGCGCGAGTTGCAATGAGGCTCGAAGACGCTCTGTCACGGCCTCGACAGTTGCCTCGCGGCCTTTTATGGGCGGCGCTCGTTATCGCCCTGATGGCTCAAGCCGCGCTTCGTTGGACAACGGGATCAATGCAGACAGGTTCGGCAGCCGCGACCACCCCGCTCTACATCTCTTCCGGGAAGCTGCTGCGCGATTTGAGCTTGGGATACGACGGCTTGCTGGCCGATATCTACTGGACCCGGACCGTCCAATATTTCGGGAGAGAGCGGCTTTCCGGGCATCCCCGTTTTGACCAGCTTGGGCCGCTGCTGCGAATCACCACCACGCTGGACCCGCATCTGATCATCGCCTACCGCTTCGGAGCGATCTTTCTTGCGGAAAAACCGCCGGGCGGCGCCGGGCGGCCCGCCGAGGCGCTGCAATTGCTTCGACGAGGCATTGTCGCGAATCCTCAATACTGGCGTCTTTGGCAGGACCTGGGATTTATCTACTATTGGGACCTCCACGATTATCGCGCCGCGGCAAGAGTCTTCAGAGCGGGCAGCGAGCGTCCAGGAGCGGAAATCTGGATGAAAACCTTGGCGGCGGCCGTGGCCGCGAAGGGCGGCGAGCTTCGGACGTCGCAAGTCCTCTGGGCTCAGATTTACCGCGCGACGGAGGATGAAACCGTGCGGAAGAGCGCGCTTGCGCACCTCGAAGCGCTTGAGGCCGCGCAAGAGCTTCAAGAGTTGGACAAAGCTCTGGCGTTTTATGAGAAACAGACCGGGCATCCGGCAAGCTCTTTCAAGGATTTGGTTGCGGCAGGCTTGCTACGCCGTATGCCGCGCGACCCTTCCGGAACTCCTTACATGGTGGCTCCCGATGGAAAGGCCAGCCTGGGGCCGGGAAGTACCATCGATTTGCGGCTGGTCCATTGAAGGTCGCGTCGTGTGGGTTCTCAGTACCTGTCATTCTGAGCGGCAGCGAAGAATCCCTGTATTTCGGCTCAGGGTAGATTCCGCGAAACATTCCGGCATTTGCAGAAAACAAAATGCAAAGACCCTTCGGCGCGCTCAGGGTGACAGGCTGCCCATTCTGTCAATCCACTTGCCGAAAGCTGTAAGTTATGGCATGAAAATGCCTGGGGAAAAACTCGCGCATGTTTTATGGAACGCTCACAGCGCTGGCAGTTGCATTTCTCTTTTATGTGGTTGATCCTTACGCCAACCCTCGTTACCGCGGGCCGGTTTCAGACCACTTCGACGGCCGGCGATTCTTCAATCCTGGCCCTTTCAGTGACCGCGGCTTCCGCGATTTTCTGCGCTGGCAATTTCATTCCGAGCGCGGCTTCTGGCCTGACTTCATCGACGAACCGCCAGGCCCGCCTCCTCCATCCCGCGTGGAAGGCGACCGTCTGCGTGTGACGTTCGTTCAGCATTCAACAGTTCTGATTCAAACGGCGGGCCTGAATATTCTTACCGATCCTCTCTGGTCAAAACGTGTGGGGCCGGTTTCATGGCTGGGGCCTCGGCGACGGCGCTCGCCGGGCTTGCGAATCAACGATCTGCCGCGAATCGATGTGATTCTGCTCAGCCACAATCACTACGATCACCTGGACTTGCCCACGCTCCGAAATCTGGTGGAGGCCCATGCGCCACAACTAATCGCGCCTCTGGGCGTGCGCGCGCTGTTAGAGGCCAAGGGGCTGCCCTCGACCGCCGAGCTTGATTGGTGGCAGACCATCTCGCTTCGAAACGGAATGAAAGCGACGTGTGTGCCTGCGCGGCATTTTTCCGCGCGCGGCTTCCGCGACCGGAATAACGCCCTATGGTGCGGTTATGTGCTGGAGGCGTCAGGAGGCCGAATCTATTTCGCGGGCGATACGGGCTACGGGCCTCATTTCGAACAGATTGCGCGCCAATTTGCGCCTATCCGCCTGGCGTTGCTTCCCATCGGCGCTTACAAACCGGCATGGTTTATGTCTCCCGTTCATATGTCGCCGTTCGAAGCTGTCCGCGCGCATCAGGCGCTCGGAGCCCAAACGAGCGTCGGCATTCATTTTGGAACATTTGCCCTGGCCGACGAAGGCGAAAAGGAGCCGGCGACCGATCTGGAGCGAGCTTTAAAAGAGGCCGGCAACCCCATGCCGCAATTCTGGAAGCTGGATTTTGGCGAAGGGCGTGACGTGCCCTCCTGCCCTTCTGAGATTACCAGCGCCCCTTCAATCCCGTCCTCCTCACAGGTTTAGAGAGACGCCTCATCGGAATTTCCCTCGTAAGCTTTTGATTATTCCCACAAATCGTTTATACTCCATGCCTTAAAACCAGGCGGGTTGCCCAAAAATTTCGCAGCCTGTTATTCCAGGTCCTTTCGCTTGTCATCCTGAGCGCAGCGAAGGATCCCTATATTGATAGTCGAGCAAATGCGGAGATCTTTCCTTCGTTTCACTCAGAGTCTGTCCTGAGCGAGGCGAAGGAACCGCCTTCGGCTCCTCGGGATGACAGCTTTCGTAATCGTTTTCAGCAATCCGCTAACGCTGCTCTACTGAGGAGACTTATGAAGCGAAGCATGGCACTGGGCGTGGCGGTGTGGATGCTGGGCGCTGTTGCCTGTTGGGCTGCCCAGCCCTATCAGGTGGTGATTGAGCACAATGTGCCGGTTCGGATGCGCGATGGGGTCACACTGCGCGCCGATATTTACCGGCCCGACGCTCCGGGCAAGTTCCCTGTGCTTCTTGAGCGCACGCCTTACAACAAAGCCAACGAGATTGAGACCGGGTATCTTGCGGCGCGGCGCGGGTACGTGACGGTGATTGAAGATTGCCGCGGCCGTTATGCTTCCGAAGGCGAGTGGTATCCCTTCAAGCACGAATCGCAGGATGGGTACGACACGGTGGAGTGGGCCGCGTCGCTGCCCTCATCGAATGGGAAGGTGGGAATGTTCGGTGGGTCCTACGTGGGCGCTACGCAGATGCTTACCGCCATCGCTCACCCGCCCCATCTGGCCGGAATCTTTCCGGTAGTGACGGCATCGAACTATCACGAAAACTGGACGTACCAGGGCGGAGCCTTTACGCAGTGGTTTGATGAATCTTGGACTTCCGGACTGGCCCAGGATACGCTCAATCGCCAGGTGGCGGAGAGCACCGACGCGATGACTGCCGTCCGCGCGCTGCCGCTTGAGGATTATTCGCTCTTTCCGACTCCGGCCACTCTCGGCAATGCCGGCCTCCAGAAACTGGCGCCTTATTTCCTGGACTGGCTCCAGCATCCCAATTATGACGATTACTGGAAGCAGTGGTCGATTGAAGCGGACTATTCGCGCATTCGCGTGCCGGCGTTCCACGTGGGAGGCTGGTATGACCTTTTTCTGGGCGGGACTCTGCGCAACTACGAAGGCATCAAGGCCCACGGTGGAACGGACGAGGCGCGGCAAGGCCAGCGTTTGCTCGTCATTGTGGGCGGGCACGCCGGGCTGGGGCGCAAAGTGGGCGACGTTGATTTTGGGTCGCAGTCCGTCATCGATCTCAACAAGCTCATGCTGCGCTGGTATGACTATCTCCTGAAAGGCGAGTCCAACGGAATGGCCCAGGAGAAACCCGTGAAATATTTTGTGATGGGCGCAAACGAATGGCGCGAAGCGGATGCCTGGCCGCCACCCGGCGAACGGCTGACCCGTTTTTACCTCCACTCCCGCGGCAAAGCGAACTCGGCATTGGGCGATGGAACGCTCAGCACAGGCTCGCCGCATGAGGAAACGCCGGATAAGTTCGTTTACGATCCTTCCAATCCCGTGCCAACGATTGGCGGCAGGCTCTGCTGCGATTCGCTCCATCTTGAACCGGGGGCGCGCGACCAGCGACCCAATGAGGCGCGAGAAGATGTGCTGGTCTATTCGACCCCTGTGTTGACTCACAACCTGGATGTGACCGGGCCGGTGAGCCTAGAACTTTACGCCAGCTCGACAGCCGTCGATACCGATTTCACGGCCAAGCTGGTTGATGTCTCACCGGACGGCTTTGCCCGCAACGTGACCGGCGGCATCCTTCGCGCGCGCTATCGCAATTCCGCTGAAACACCCGAGTACATGACGCCTGGTCAGGTCTACAAATTCACCATCGATCTCTGGGCCACGAGCAACATTTTTCTGAAAGGTCACCGATTGCGCCTGGAAGTCTCAAGCAGCAATTTCCCTCGCTTCGACCGCAATCTGAATACCGGCGAGAGTCCCGAAACCGGCAGCCGCTGGGTGAAGGCGACGCAGACCATTTATCACGATTCAGCGCACCCTTCGGCGCTGGTGTTGCCGGTGATGTCGCAGTGAAGATTGCTGCTTGTAACTGCAATGGCATATCAGCAGGAGCGGTGGCTGCGATGGGTATTTTCTCAACCGTGGATTTTTCTCAATGATCGCCATTCAGCGCGCGGGATGAGATGCGATTCAGGAACCCTTTAATCGCGCCATCGGTCGAGGGATTGGCGGTTCGGCTTTGCGGAACGGGAGAAGGCGTCGGGCGGTTGGGCGCAACGTGCGCGGCGCGCGCTCGGGCGAGTTGGTTATAAACGGCTGCGATGGCCTTCGGGGCCAGGTCAAGAGCGCGCAAATTAAAGGCGCTGGAGGAGAGAAGCTGATCCTCGACAGCCGAAAGGGATTTGCCCTGCTGGATGCCAGCCTGGACTCCGGCCTGAAGCCACTGGAGAAATCCTCTGAAATTAGCGAGCGTTTTCTCCGTGCTGGGGTCGCCGTGCCCGGGAACGTAGGTTGTCGCATTCCACTTCTCAACGTTGCCTAAAGCGTCGATCCAGCGTTGAACGTCGCGCGAGCCCACCTGCGGCACATATCCGTTCACATAAAGATCGCCCAGAAAGAGCACCTTTTCCTGGGGGAGGAACACCGCCGCATCGGCCCCGGCGTCGCCGGGCAGATCGCAATTCAAGCCGAGCACGCGGATTTCCTGCCCTCCCAGGTTGAACGACGCTGTTTCTTGAAAGGTCTGAGTGGGAAAAGTAAGATGGATGCCGCGCATGTGGCCAGGGAGTTGCGGATCAAGAGACATTCGCCGGGCAAGGCCGGACTGATAAGAGTGCATCTGAGCTGCGGCTCCAGAAGTTGCAATAATTGTCGCGCGCTGCTCGGCAAACACCTCGTTGCCTAATACCTCGTCTGCCTGCGGGCCGGTGTCGATAACCAGCCGGACTGGAAGATCCGTGCGCTGGCGGATTTCATAGAGCACTTCGCGCGCATGAAACGGGTTGTTCGTGGTATTGATGACGACCACCCCCTCGTTCGTGATTACAAAGCCGACGTTGCCCGAGCGGCTGAAGTTCGGGTCGCCGTTCTGATCCATAATGTCGTCGGGAATCCAAACGAAGGTGTGCGGCGCCAGTTGCCTGACTTCGTAGGGCTGATCCGCCGCGCGGAGCGTAGGAGAAGAAATCAGGCCGGTCGCTGCAACGAGGGTTGCCAGGCAAGTGAGAAGACTGGCGACTGACCTTGCCGGATGTTTCCGGCGCGCCCACGACCGAAATGATTTCCACCCTACGGACGATCCCATGGTGGTTCTAACAGGTTGCTGAAAAACTCATCCGGCCCACGAGCGTTTTTCAGCCACCTTCTAAGGCCCAGCCTTTGAATCCTTTCTCTGACACCAAGATATTGAATATCCTTTTCGGATGCAAGCAGGCGCTGCGTCGATCGGCCCAAAACCCTATGATCGCCGGCTTTGCGCGCTCAAACATCCACAAAGACCCGCGCGCGCCAAAGGTCTCCCCGCTTTTCAAAAGCGAGCTGATGATAGGTGATCGCCTTCACGAGGCTCTTCAGACGGTGCTTTGAGGGATTGAATTGCTCTCCCTGCGCAATGGCCGTGAGTTCGGTTTCACGGAGACCAGTGAGCTTGAAATCGCAAAACAGCCGCCGCTCCGCATCCTGAAGGTAGAGGATTTCGCTCAGCCAATTCACCAGAAGGCTGAGCCAGTCCGAACCCTGGACTTGAACGTTTCTGGATTCCTGCGCGGCAACGGAATCCAGATCCACTCGAAGGGAAACGAGGGCGCGCGCGGCATTTTCAAACACTTCCTCGCGCGTTGCTCCGAAAGCCTCAAATCCAACATCAGCGGGGTGGTCAAGAATATGAAAGGCTTGCATGATTATGCCCGGACTGGATATTCATCTTTGCGCTTCGGTTTTATGGTATCGCCCTGCGCGGCAAGAAGGCGGCCCAGCCCATAAGGTTTGCATGGCCGGAAATCCACGTTAGAATCTAGCTTGAAGGAGCGCCTACATGGAAAAAGAAGTTTTTAAAATCGCCGACCGTGAATTTCATTCCCGTCTTATTGTCGGCACCGGAAAATATCGAAGCTTCCAGGAAATGGCCCGCGCCCATGAGGCTTCGGGGGCGGAAATTGTTACGGTCGCGGTGCGTCGCGTGAATCTGACGGATCGAAGCAAGGAGTCGATGCTGGATTATATCGACCGCGAAAAATACTTCATTCTCCCGAACACCGCCGGTTGCTACACCGCCGATGAAGCGATTCGCACCGCCCGCCTGGCGCGTGAGGTGGGGCTTTCCCATTGGATCAAGCTGGAGGTGATCGGCGATCAGAAAACGCTATTCCCCGACAATTTCGAACTGGTGAAGGCCACGGAAGTTCTCGCGCGCGAGGGTTTTGTGGTGCTGCCTTATACGAATGACGATCTGATCTCTGCGCGCCGGCTGATCGACGCGGGCGCCGCCGCGGTGATGCCGCTGGGAGCGCCGATCGGCTCGGGGTTGGGCATCCAAAACCCAGCCAACATCCGCATCTTGCGCGAAATGATTCCAGATGTTCCACTTATTTTAGATGCCGGAGTGGGGACCGCCTCCGATGCGGCGGTTGCCATGGAATTGGGAGCTGACGCGGTGCTGATGAATACCGGCATTGCCGGCGCAGAGGATGCCGTCTTAATGGCGGAAGCGATGCGACATGCTGTCATCGCGGGCCGAAAAGCTTATCTTGCCGGGCGTATGCCTAAAAAACTTTACGCTGCCGCGTCGAGCCCTCTGGAAGGCGTGGTGCGATAGCAGTTCGCGCCCCTGACCGACAGCGATTTGTTGAAAAGCGGAAACACCCAACCCTGCTGAGAGCTGAACGAAAAGCCGCCTTTCGCGCAAAGCTACGCCTTCGCATGCCTGCCATACCCCGACTTACTCTTTCTGATTTCTACCGGGGCTTTTTGCCTTGTTGGTTGAGTGAAACATTAGCAGGGTTCTTTTCCCGCTGGGGAAGCACATAAATGATCTCGCCTTGCCGCGCCATATGAAGTTCCTCGCGCGCATAGCGCTCGATGGTTGCAGGGTCAGACTTCAGGCCCTGAACTTCCTTTTGCAGATTCTGATTTTCCTGCTTCATTTGCTGGATTTGGCGGGAGAGCGATTGTTGCTGGTGTCGCTTTTCGAGAAGCGTCAGCAAGCCGTCTGCGCCAAAAATTCCGTGGGCCACCAGCGCGATGCCAATCAGCGCGCAGGCTGCCAGAACGGCCCGTCGAAAGTTCTGGTCTCGCTCATTCCACCGTCTCATTTCAGCTCTTGAGCCGAGCATACACTCAGCCGTCTAAGGATTCAACACAAAAGCCTTGGCTGCGGTCATGAGTTTTTCAAGTTCGCGATCGGAGGCAGCCTCCCCGTAAACTCGAACCACCGGCTCCGTGCCTGACAAGCGCATCAGAATCCAGGAACCGTCCTGGCAGATCATCTTCAATCCGTCGGTGCGATCAATGCGAACCACCTTGCGCGAATCGAATTCATTCCAATCGCGTTTGAGTTTTTCCAGAAGTCGCTTCTGAACCTCAGGCTTAAGATGCAGGTTCACCCGCTCGGTGTGATAAGCGCCCACTTTTTTGAACAGCGCCTCAATCTGTTGCCGGACTGAAAGCCCTCGCCGGGCCACGGATTCCGCCAGCAACAGGCAAGCCAGGATGCCGTCTTTTTCCGGCAGATGCCCCGCAATGCTCATGCCGGCGCTCTCTTCTCCGCCCATGGCGATCTTGCCCTCTTTGATGAGTTCGCCGATATACTTGAAGCCCACCGGAGTTTGATAAAGCGAGACATGGTGATGCTGGGCAACGGCATCCATCAAGTGAGTCGTGGCGACCGTCCGCGCCAAGCCTCCAGGCAACTTGCGAACCTCGATGAGATAATCCGCCAGCAGCCCCAGAATATAATTCGGATGAATCCAGGTTCCGTCGGAGTCCACAATGCCAAAACGGTCGGCGTCGCCATCGGTTGAAAGGCCGACCGCGCAGCGATGTTCCTTCACAAATTTCCCAAGTTCCGCGAGATTTTGAGCGCTGGGTTCCGGTCCCGCTCCGGAAAAGAGCACGTCGCGGAAATCGTGCAGGAGGCGCACCTCGACGCCGTGCTCGCGCAGCAGATCGTCCAGATAGCCGCGAGCGGTTCCGTAAAGCGGATCGTAAGCGATTTTGAGCCCGGCATCGGCGATGGCTTTCAGGTCCACTTTCTTCCGGATTTCTTCGAGATAGGCCGGCCGGGGATCGGCGGGCCGGTAGAGCGGAGCCGCAAACTTCGGCCCTTTCAGCGAACGCTCGCCTGCCAGGACCTGCTCCACGAGTTTCTCGATCTCGCGGGTCACTTCCGGCAGGGCGGGGGCGCCATCTGAAGTTGAGAATTTCAGGCCGTTATATTCCGCCGGATTATGGCTCGCGGTAATGTTGATGCCGCCTTCCATCCGCTCGTGAATGATGCCAAACGAAAGCGCGGGCGTCGGATGAGCGCGAGAGGTGGTGTGCACCTCAATTCCGTGCGAGGCTAAAATTTCTCCTGCCGCGTCGGCAAACTTTTCGGAAAGGAAGCGCGTGTCGTAACCCGCCAACACGCGTGGGCGTGTGGAACGCTCCAACAGATAATGAGCAATGGCTGAGGCTGCCAGGCGCACGTTCCCAAAGGTGAAATCTTCCGCGATGATTCCGCGCCAGCCCGAGGTTCCGAAGTGGATAGGATTTGTTGGCATTTCGTCCTATTGTATATCGTTGCGCTGTGTCTGGCGCAAGAACCTGCGATTGCCGGTCCGGAGAAGCTTATGACGGATAAGATTGTGATTCTTGTCACTGCCGGGAACTTGCGTGAAAGCAAGCGGATTGCAAAGCGCCTGGTGGAATCGCGCCTGGCAGCCTGCGTGAACATCAGCCAGCCGGTGCGATCCATTTATCGCTGGCAGGGAAAAATTGTGGATGATCGGGAACACCTACTTTTCATCAAGACCTCGCGGGGTCTTTTCGAGAGCGTTAAACTGGCTATTTTGAAGATTCACAGCTATGCCACGCCGGAAATCATTGCCTTGCCCATCATCGAAGGCTCTTCCGATTATCTTCAATGGATCGACGGTTCCATTAAATCCGAGAGACGCGAGTTATCGTGACAACGAAAACTGTCGCGGCGCTGTCCCCAGCGCCGACATAATTACGGAGGCCTACAAATTATCGTGACACCGTTTTCTGTAGCGCCGGTGTCCTCACCGGCGCTTTTCGGCGCTGGGGACAGCGCCGCGACAAAAGCGGTTCACGGCGTTTTGTCGCTCTCAGGCAGTTGCTGGGTTGGATCGATCTGGTAGAACAATGCTGTGCTCGCGAGCAGCATTACTCCGATGGCAATGAGCGGCAGATTGTAATTCCCCGTCATTTTCACCGCATAACCGAACACCAGGGTGCAGACAAAGCCTCCGCAAAGCCCGGCGGTGTTCATCACGCCGGTGACCGCGCCCGCATGCGCCCTTCCCACGTCCAGGCAAACAGCCCATGCCGAAGGCAGCATCAGGTCCATAATTCCAAATGCTGCCGCGAGAAGCGCCACTCCGGCTGCCTTGCCATGAGTCATGGCCGTAATGAGGATGAGCAAACCGGATGCCGCAAGAGCCGTCGCCCCAATCAACCGGCGGCCAAGCTTCAGTCCATGCCGCTCGACAAGGAAGTCACTCAGATACCCGCCCAATAAATTTCCAGCGGCGCCCAGGAGAAACGGAAACGATGAAAAAACGCCCATCTCCTTCAAGGTCAGGCCGCGGCCGCGAACGAGATAAGTGGGAAACCACGACAGGAAAAACCAGGATCCCCAGGCGTAGCAGAAGTACATCGCAACAATGAACCGGATGGCGCGACTGCGATACAGGCTGCGCCAGGGAATGTGAATGGGTCGAGAAGCGGCAAAGGGTTTATCAGCAAGTTCCCATGCGCTCTGATTCCTGGCTGGCAATTCGATGTCAGGGTCTCTGTACCAGAAGTACCAGACGCCAGCCCACAGGAAACCTGCGACTCCAAAAATCCAGAATGAAGTCCGCCAGCCCCAGAGGGTCAGAATCGGCACCACCAGCAGAGGCGAAAGCGCGCCGCCGAGACGGCTCGCGCTCCAGACATACCCTTGCGCGCGGGCGCATTCCTCGGCTGGAAACCAGCGTTTGATGCTTCCGGAAATATTGGGATACGCGCCGGCTTCCCCCGCGCCAAAAAGAAACTGGGTTACAATCAGCGTCGCAATGCCCGACGCCATCCCGGTGAGAAACGTAAACGCCGACCACCACAGGGCGATCCGGGTTAAGACTTTGCGCTGGCCCAGCCGGTCGCCCAGCCCACCGCTGGGAATCTCAAAAATTCCATACGCCAGAACGAAAGCTCCCAGCACCCAGCCCCATTGCGCCGGTGAAATTTTAAGCTCCTGCTGCATTCGCGGCCCCGCGACGGCGATGCACAGCCGGTCCAGAAAGGTGATGACCGAAAGCAGGACCAGAAATAACAGGACAAGATGACGGTTTTTCACGGGGTTCTGGAGGAAAGTCACGACAGGTCCGGCCTTCGTCAGCCTTTTGCGTCCTCTAAGATGTTGAAAAAGTCCCTTGAACTGTCATTCTGAGCGCAGCGCTGTAGCGGCGATCTGTGATCGCCGACGCCCTCGATCTGTGATCGCCGGGTTTTCGTTTTCAAAAACTTCGGCGAACATAGTTCGCCGCTACAACGGCGCGGATGAATTGATTCACACCTTGTCACGCATCACTGGTTTTTTCGGCTCCTCAGGATGACAGATCTGGAGGTCTTTCAGCGCCCTTCTCATACTCATCCGTGGGCTGAGTTTGAGCGCCGCTTCATGTTCAAGAAGATTTCCCTGGCGCGCTTGACGGCCAACTCAGGGCTGCTCAGCACCGGGACTTTTCTCAATTTTGCGGGAAGTTTCTGAATGACGCCCGCCATCGACGCCTGAGCCAACACCACCACATCGGCTCGCCGCATTAAGTCCTTCAAATTCTCCGCCACAATCTCATGGTGCGTCTGATCGTCGCCGGAAAGGATGGCGTCAAAGGCGCCTTCGCACAGGCATGGAACGAGCTTCACAGCGCGAGACTGGGCCGCAGCGGTCTCACGCAGCAAATCCACGGTGGGTTCCAGAGTGGTTTTGAGCGTCGCGAGCACCCCAATCCGCGCGCCTCGACGCACCGCTTCCTCCGCCATGGCTTCGTCGATGCGGAGAATGGGAAAATCAAACAGCGTCCGCAGGACGTTCACTCCGGGACCAATCGAGGAACAGGTTACCATGACCGCATCCGCGCCGCCTTCGCGGGCTGAAGCCACAAGCGTCGCCATGCGGCGGATCGTCGCCTTCGTCAGCTTCCCGGCCGCAATCGTATTTTTGATCAGGCTTTCATCGACCATATGGAAGGCGCCGACCTTGGGAAGATTCTTTTCGCACAATTCTGAAAATGTTGGAATCAGCACATGACTGGTGTGGAGCATCGCCAGGGTCTTGGACATGAGTTCACCTTTCTGTTCTCGGAGAGGTCGGTTGCTGTTGGCGCGCCTTTGACCCGTTGTCGAAAAACAATTCTGGCGCCTGTCATCCTGAGCGTAGCGAAAGATCTCGTATTTGTTTTTAAAGAAATACAGGGATTCTTCGCTGCGCTCAGTCTGCCATGTCGCTTCGCGACACCCCGAAGGATGAAAACGCGTGGCACGGCCGCCTCGGCCGTGATCACGGGCGGGACGCCCGTGCCACAAGAATTTTCAGGGCAGGGCATGAGATCAGTCGTGCCGTGATACGGACTTAACCTGGTAGCCTTGGACTGCTTTGAGCAAACCCAAAAAGCTCGTTCAGGTCTTAAGAAAATAGGTCGTGTAAGCTTCATCGCCCACTGAAAAGAACGGCGCGAAGCGCAATCGTTTCCCAGCCTGATCCATCTCAAACGTCATCGGATTGTAAGGAACCGACCGAAGCCCTTGCGGAATGGGAAGCGGATCAGCGAAAAGCCCCGGCGGTGGGTTAACGGCCGCCAGCATCACCGGACCCCACATGATGGCAACGGTCTTTGGATGTTGCAGGTCGACCGCTTCGGCTCGAAGACGGAGCGGAAATTTAATCTGGATCGTATCATTTCGCTTCCACCGGCGCCGGAGAGCGGCGAAGGTGTTGCGTTCAGTCTTGAGGTCGAGCGGCTTGCCGTTGACGGATACGGTTGCCGGCGATTCAAGCCAGCCTGGCATCCGCGCGTAGACTGTGAACGTGGTGGGCGCCGGAGTTTCGATGCGAAGCTCGATCTCGCCGTCTTGCGGATATCGGGTGGTTTGAATGATCCTGACGGGAACGCCCCCGAAAGAGACGTCCGCTTCAGAGGGAACAAACAGGTTCACGCAAATCCCGTCATGGCTTGGGAAATAGATTCCCACGAGGTAATCCGCCACATCCTGCACCAGTGTTCCCGAGCAGCAGGGCCATTTCTGCGGATAGTAAGACTTCTGCGCTGAAGGGTGATAATCCGAGTAGTAGAAGAAGCGCCCGTCGCCGCTGGGGTCTTTCGCCCCCAGAACTGTGTTGTAGAGTAGGCGCTCGAGGCCATCGCCGTATCGAGCTTCGCCGGTGAAACAAAGCAGATAGCGCGCCAGTTTGAAATGCGCATAACAGCCGCACGGCGTCTCAAAGTGCGCGTGGGTCGATGTCAGGCTTTCGCCCAGCTTTCCCTCGTCCGGCTCCACAAAAGTTTCATTGGGGCCCCAGCCGCCCGAGCGGTACTCCTGCGTTTTTTCGAGCATGTCCCAGGCGTTGCGAAGCGCCTCAAGATATCGAGGCTCCCCATCCACCCGAAACGTTTTGGCCGCAGAACTTAGAGCCATCACGTGACTGTAAGCATGCTTCCCTGGAAGCGCGTTGATGCCTTGCGCCAGCGGATCAAAGTATTCTTTGTTTAAAAGATACTTTCGCGCCATCGCCAGAAATTCTTTTTCTCCCGTAACCTCAAAGGAGTTGAATAGATTCTCCGGCAGGATATAGGGTTCATCATAAGGCGGATGTTTGACGCCCACCCGATCATGAACCTTGGGAGGAAGAGAAGGCATGGCGCCCCGGATGACTCGCGCGAGCAGGTCTCGCGCTGAAGAAAGCCTGCCCAGCCGGTAGGCATCCAGAAGTCCTATCTCAAACTTGTCAAGGATGTAGCACGGCCAGGTGGTGGAGGCCCTGGCGCTGGCGTAAGGATAGCCGCCCGGCCCGAGAGTTTCAGCAAACCCATTAACCAACTGCGCGACTTTATCGTAGGTTGCTTTATTCCCCGTGGCGCGCGCGAAGCGGGCGAGACCGGAAATGTATTGTCCCAGACTGTGGCCTGGCACAAATCCATCCGCGTCGTACCAGCCTCCCATGTCTTCACCCGGAGCCGGCAATCCCGCTCGCTGGCGATAAACTTTCAGCAGCCGGTTGTTATCAAGCGCGAGATAAGCGGTATGGATTCGATCGAATTGATCCCGAAGCGGGCCGGCCGTGATTTTTACGGCGGAATAGTCAAGCTCGTACAACTTTTCCCGGTTCGAGGACGCCTGCGCAGCGCGCCGCGAAGAGAAGCCGGACATGGCCGCAGCAGCGGCCACCCCTTGCAGGAAGTTTCGGCGCGAGAACCTGACAGCACGCTGTTTCATTTTCGAGACTTAACTTAAGCTAACCTCAGACATAAGTTCAATGTTACGCTGCATAACCGCCAGGTGTTCCATGATACGGAACAGCGGAAATTTCCTTTTCAATGAGTTATACCTTGGCATTCAAGCATCTCTAAGCTACGATATTCCGTTCTAAGGAACGCCTGGAGCGCTGATGATCCGAGATCCGGGAGAAGTAAAATCCGTCATCAAAGCCTGCGGCATCCTGAAGGCCTTCAAGTACGAAGGCGAGGTGCTGTCATTGTCCGACATGGTGGAACGCACCCGCCTGAGAAAGACCACAGCCTTCCGCCTGCTTCAGAGCCTCGTGAGGGGCGGCATCCTGGAGCGGGTCGGCAAAGGAATTTACCGCTGTCAGGTGAAATTGCTTTCTCACCCGGCTGTCCGCCTGGGCTTCGCTGTTCAAACCGACTCGGAGTTTTGCAGAGAAGTCACCGAAAGCCTTCGGCGCGCGGCGGCGCGGGAGAACATCCACCTGATCGTCGTCAACAACAAATACAGCGCCAAGGAAGCTCTTCGGAATGCCGATCTGCTGATCCGGGAGCGCGTGGATCTGG
Source organism: Acidobacteriota bacterium (assembly GCA_902812415.1). Taxonomy (GTDB): domain Bacteria; phylum Acidobacteriota; class Terriglobia; order UBA7540; family UBA7540; genus RH2-MAG17b. Next base: position 8,137 of record CADDZJ010000006.1, on the reverse strand, counting down.
TCCTCGAATTTCAGACCTACGAACGCGTGGCGCCCACCATTGCCGCCAAGTTCCTTGAAGCGAAGATTCCGGTGATCGCCATCGAAATTCCTCATCCCGGAGCGACTTATTTTGGCGCAAATAATTACCAGGCCGGGCTTATCGGCGGGCGCGCGCTGGGGCAGTGGGCGAAACACAATTGGGAAGGCGCGGTGGGTCAGGTTCTGCTTCTGGAACTGCCCATTGCCGGGCCTCTTCCCCAGTTGCGGATCAGCGGGATGGTGGCCGGGCTCAAGGAAACGCTCCCCGCGATCGATAAGAAGCCGATTTTCCACCTGAACGGCAAAGGCGGATTTGAACAGAATCTCGAGGCGGTGCGGCGTTACCTGCGCCGCACTCACCCTGAACAGACGCTGATTGGCGCCGTGAATGACATCTGCGCGCTGGCCACTCTGAGGGCGTTTGAAGAAGCGGGCGCCATCCAGTTGTGCGCGGTGATGGGACACAACGCCATTCCAGAAGCCCGCAATGAACTGCGCCGCCCGCGAACCCGGCTTGTGGGATCGGTCGCGTATTTCCCGGAACGCTACGGAGACCAGCTTATTCCCCTGGCGCTGGATATTCTCCAGAAGAAACCGGTTTCTTCCGCCGTATTCGTGAAGCATCAGCTCATCACGCCCAAGAACGTGGATTTGATCTACCCGCTCGATAACCGGGATGAGAAGCTCAGGGTTGCAAGCGGACTGAAAATCACGGCCACGCAATAGAGTCCGTGTGAAAACTGACGTTGTGTGTCATTCCGAGAAGCCGAAAAACAGCGATCAGTGGCGAGTGATGAGAAAAAGTCAATCCGCGCCGTTGTAGCGGCGAACTGTGTTCGCCGAAGTTTTTGAAAACAAAAACCCGGTGATCACAGATCGCCGCTACAGCGAAATTTTTCACAACTTCTTACTTTTCACTCATCAACGCCGGTAGCGCTACCCGCTCGTGACACGGCCATCCTGGCCGTGCGCATGGGCAGGATGCCCAGGCCACGTTCTTCCCCCGCTCGTGACACGGCCATCCTGGCCGTGCGCATGGGCAGGATGCCCAGGCCACGTTGCTGAAACGGCGAAAAAGTGTCTCAAACGTCTCATTTGTCTCCATCCGCGCCGCCCGCTCTGTTATCCTGAAACCGCTATGAAGACGAAGGGTTGCAACCGACCACCCAAACCCCGTTTATGCCGATCTCCCAAGCTTACGCCGGCGCGCCTGGCCGCCTGCCGCGCCAACGCCCGCAAATCCACCGGCCCCCGCACGGCGCGCGGCAAGGCCCGTTCCTCCCTGAACGCTCTCAAGCACGGGCGCTATGCCCGCAAGTTGACCCGCACCCTGGAGCGGGCGGGCGAGCGCGAACAACTGCAAGTCTACTGGGGGATCGTCAGCCGCATCAGCCTCCACTTCCAGGTGGACTGGAAGCGCGAGCAGCAGACCACGGAGCGGCTGGCGCGCCAGGTGTGGTGCTACGGCTGGAAGGCCGTCGAGCGGATGAAAACGAACCGACGATGTGCTGGAAAAGGCGGGAGTTCGGAAGATAACTTGCGAGTCCCGATTCGGATTGAAGGCAATGCGCGAGGCCGCGCGCTGCGGTTTGTCTTCGGACGAAGGCGGCGACGGCGGCTGACGGCGAGGGTGATTCCGATCGGGAGCCTGGCTGAACTTTACGCACTGTGGCTGCTGGGGCGATTGGCCCTTCCGGCTGGGGAAATGACGAATGCGATGGAGGAGTCTGGGTGAAAAGCCCGGTTTTATGCTGTAGCGGCGATCTGCGATCGCCGACGCTTGGATCGCCCGGAAATCGGCGAACATAGTTCGCCGCTACAGCCGCAGTGATCGCGCAGATTCTTATGCCAATCCCGAAACCTGAGAGACGGCAAGGTATGCGGGTAATTACTTTTATTCCACATCGCGGAATAATTTATGGTGATAGGCATTTGAGTTTCACCCCGCTTGAGCTGATTCATAAAATCATTCTGATGAATCCCACAAAGCATCACCCTGACGGACAGGGTTGTTGAGGACTTCGCTTAGAGGGGATGGCGCGATATGAGAGACCGCATCCTGGCAACTTATCGGGTTGAAACGCCGCATTCCGTCGAGCATGCGGCGGAAGTGATCGCAGGGGAACAATCCTGTGGCACGTTTGTCCGTGTGCCTGGGGAAACGAGCGAGCTTCGCGCCCGCCACCGCGCGCAGATTGAAAGCATCGAGACTCTCGGCGCAAGGGGCGCTCCGAGCCTGCCGGGTTCGCGCGGCCCGGCGCGCTCAGGCCAGGCGGAATACAAAACGGCGAAGGTCGTCATCTCTTTTCCGCTTGAAAACGTGGGAACCAACCTGCCGACCATGCTTTCAACCGTGGCCGGGAACCTGTTTGAGTTAAGCGAAATATCGGGTTTGAGACTGATGGATGTCGAGTTTCCCGACGCTTTCCGCGAGCGATATCCGGGTCCGCAATTTGGAATTGAGGGAACCCGCAAGCTGGCAGGGGTCTGGGAGCGGCCGCTGGTCGGAACCATCGTCAAACCCAGCGTAGGTCTCAGGCCGGAACAAACGGCGGAACTTGCTCGGAAGCTTGCGCGGGCGGGAATTGACTTCATCAAAGATGACGAGCTCATGGCCAACCCGCCGCATTCGCCGCTCGAAAAAAGAGTGGAAGCCGTGATGCGCGAGATCAACGCCATCGCGGACGAAACCGGCAAGAAGGTGATGTACGCGTTCAACATCACGGATGATCTGGAAGCCATGCTGCGCCATCATGACGCCGTCCTCAAGGCCGGAGGAACGTGTGTGATGGCAAGCCTTAACAGCGTGGGACTGGTGGGGATTTCACACTTGCGGCGGCGTTGCCAGCTTCCCATTCATGGCCACCGCAACGGATGGGGCATGCTCACCCGATGCCCTTCGCTGGGGATGGATTTTGCAGCCTATCAGAAGTTCTGGCGGCTGGCGGGGGTGGACCACATCCACGTGAACGGATTAAAGAACAAGTTCTGGGAATCGGACGAATCGGTGGTCAAATCCATCAGGGCCTGCCTTCAGCCGCTGCTCGGAGGCTATCCCATCATGCCGGTGATTTCTTCCGGACAGTGGGGCGGGCAGGCGCCGGAGACTTACCGGCTTACCGGAACGGTCGATCTTCTCTATCTGGCCGGCGGCGGCATCATGGCTCACCCGGGCGGGCCAGCCGCCGGTCTCAAGGCGATTCACCAGGCGTGGGAAGCGGCCCTTTCGGGCGTGCCGCTTGAAACTTACGCCTGCAACCATCCAGAGTTGCGCGAAGCGATTGAGAAATTCGGCCGCTTGTCTTCTCCGGGCGCAGCAGCCCGCGACGGGACCTAAAGAGCGCGTATGAAAAGCCCGGATTCGCGCTGTAGCGGCGATCTCCTTATCGTCGAAATAAATCGGGGTCAGCGGTGAGGACGCCGCCGCTACAATCGCGGTTATCACACAAACTCCTGAAGCGCGCGGACGATGATTTCACGACGAGAATTTCTGGCGAGTGTCCTGGCCGTTGGGCCAAGCGCCATGGCCGCGCACCCGCTTGCCATTCCCGACGATTTGAAGACTCCCTACAAGCTGGAAAAGCTTCTGATCGGCCCCTCGAAGGAACCCGGCTCATTCGACGAAAAGGGCGCCGACGTTCCTTTTGTTTTCAGGCACGGACGCCGTTTTTACATGACTTATGTGGGCTTTGACGGCATCGGCTACCAGACGGGCCTTGCCTCATCCCATGACCTCATCCATTGGCAGCGTGAGGGGGTCATCCTGAAACGGGACGCTTCCTCGCCGATCATCCGCTACAACGCCGCACTCACGTGGATTTTGCGTGAAAACAATGTCTTCGGGGCCGGCAAGTTGAAGCGCGTCCGTGGCCGCTATCTGGGCGTCTACCATGCTTATCCAAAGCCAGGGTACGAAGCGGGCCCGGCGGTGATTGGCCTGTGCTGGAGTCACAACTTGAGGAACTGGGAAATTGAGCCGCCTTGTCTCCGGCCCGTGGACGGGGCTGAGTGGGAGCGCGGCGGCCTTTACAAGGCCTGCATTCTTGAAGAGCGCGGACTTTATCACATTTTTTACAACGCGAAGAACCGCCCGGTTCATTGGCGGGAACAAACCGGAGTCGCCACTTCGCGCGACCTCAAAACGTGGACGCGAAATCCGGCGAATCCCATCCTGAGAAACGGGCCGCCCGGGAGCGACGACGAATATTTCGCAAGCGACCCTTGTGTGCTCAAGTATCGCAAAGGCTGGGCGGTGTTTTACTACGGCCTGGGCCCAAAATTCATCGCCCGCGACCTGCTGGCGCTTTCACCAGACTTAGTTAAAGTGCGCAAGTGCGCCGGAGTCCTGATTGATGTAGGGCCTAAAGGCTCCATCGACTCGATGTTCGCTCACAAGCCTTCGATCATCTTTCATCGAGGCGCTTTGTTTCACTTTTATTGCGCCGTATCCAAGGAGTTTGGCCGCGGCATCTCCGTGGCCGCCTCTCGCCCGTGGAACATTTAAATGACCCAACGTTTTTCGCGCCGACAATTTCTTAAGCAGGTCCCAACGGCCAGCGCCGCGTTCGCCTTGAGTTCGCAATTCGCGCGGACAACCTCGACGCCTTTCCCTGGGAAGTACAAGCCCGCCTGGGATTCTCTTTCACGCTATCAGCCGCCGGATTGGTTCCGCGATGCGAAGTTCGGAATCTTCCTGCACTGGGGCGTTTATTCCGTGCCCGCGCATTTGACCGAGTGGTATCCGCGGCTGATGTATCGCTGGGAAAGCCCGGTGTTTGAATGGCACAAAGCGCACTGGGGTCCGCAATCCCTGTTCGGCTACAAAGACTTCATTCCGCTGTTCCGCGCCGAGCGATGGAAGCCGGAAGAATGGGTGGATTTATTCAGAAAGATCGGCGCGAAGTACATCGTGCCGGTCGGCGAGCATTGCGACGGCTTTCCGATGTACGACTGCTCGCTGACGGAATGGTGCGCGGCCAGGATGGGGCCGCGGCGGGATGTGGTCGGCGAACTCGAGCGCGAGGTTCGAAATCAGCGGTTGAAATTCGGCGTTTCAACGCACCGCAATTGGCATTGGTCCTGGTATACGTATGAAAAAGATTTCGACACCGTCAATCCTCGTTATTCGGGCCTCTACGGGAAGCCGCACCCGCCAACTTCTCCGATCGATAACCGGCCGGGAGAAATTTTGCAGACGGCGCCTCCCGCGTTTCTTCAGGATTGGTACGCCAGAACCATCGAAATCGTCAACCAGTATCAGCCGGATCTGTTATGGCTTGAGTGGGGCGTCGAGGCCCCGGAATTTGAACCCTATCGAAGAGAGCTTGCCGCTTATTTCTACAACAGCGCGGAAGCCTGGGGAAGTGAAGTCGTGCTCACTCACAAGGGGAATGGTTTCCCGCCCGGCGCTGCGGTTATGGATATTGAACGCGGAACCGAGGAGGCTATCCGCGAGCGGCCCTGGCAGGCGGAAAACTCCATCAGCAGGAAGTCCTGGGGTTACATCGAAGATGACGTTTATAGCTCCCCTTCCGAGATCATTCACGAATTCGTGGACATTGTGAGCAAGAATGGCAACCTGCTGCTGAACGTCGGCCCCAGGTCTGACGGAACGATCCCTGAGAAGGCCATCGAACTGCTTCATCAGGTTGGCCGGTGGATTGGCGTGAACGGCGAGGCCATTTATGGAACGCGGCCCTGGAAAGTATGGAGCGAAGGCCCTGGCAGGTTCCAGGCCGGCTCTTTCAGCGCGCGCAAAGCCGCGCCACCGAAATTCACTCCGCAAGATATCCGGTTTACGGCCAAAAGAGAAGCCATCTATGCCATCTTTCTCGCGTGGCCGGAAGGCGAGGCCAGAATCCAGTCGCTAGGCTCGAGGTCATCCTATGCCCCGGCAAAGATTTCCGATGTGCGGCTGGTTGGTGAAAGCGAACCTCTGAAATGGCGGCAGGCGCCGGATGCTCTGATCATTGAGACTCCGCGCCGGAGGCCCTGCGATGACGCCTTTGCGTTCAGGATTACGTAACCTGTTGGAGGATGTTGCTGTAGCGACGTCCTTCAAGGCAGCATGCCAGACCTGAAGAGTTGTTGTGAAAAAGCCGGAAGACGCGCTCGATTCAGCGCTTGACTTCCCTCCCCGCGCGCGATAGTCTCTTCCCGTAATAACCCCCTATTCAAGGTAGTCATTTAACGATTACAAGTTAAGTTGAAGGTGTTTCATGCACCCGCTGGATCTGGTGAGGCTGACCCCCCTCATGCAGCGAACGCGCGGTAGGCCTGATATCAGCATCGGCCTGATTGACGGTCCTGTTGCCTTGGACCATCCTGATCTTGCCGGTCAGCCCATTCGCCCTGCGAACCAGAGTGCGAGCGCGGCTTGCTCACGGGCGAGCAGCGTCGCCTGCATGCACGGGACGTTTGTGGCTGGCATCCTTTCGGCCCGGCGCGGCTCGGCGCCGGGCCATTTGCCCGGATTGTACCCTGCTGCTTCGCCCGATTTTTTCTGAAACCAATGGAACTAACGGCGATCTGCCGAGTTCCGACCCCAAGGAGTTGGCAGCGGCCATCGTGGAAACCATAGACGCCGGCGCGCGCCTGTTAAATACCAGTGCCGCTCTCGCTCAGCCTGCGCCTCAAGGCTATCCCACTCTCGGACAGGCTCTCGATTACGCGGCCCATCGCGGCGTGAACGTTGTGGCGGCAGCTGGAAATCAGGGAACCTTGGGAAGTTCCGCGATCATCCGCCATCCCTGGGTGATTCCGGTGACGGGCTGCGATGCCCAAGGAAGGCCGACCTCCGAATCCAATTTGGGCAGTTCCATCGGACGGCGAGGGCTGAGTGCGCCGAACTTTGAGGTTGCGAGCCTCGGCGCGGATGGTAAACCGCGCTCCTTGGGAGGCACAAGCGCCGCAACACCTTTTGTTACCGGCGCTATGGCGCTCATCTTGTCGGAATTCCCGAGCGCCCGGGCTGCTGAGGTTAAGTTAGCAGTCACCCGATGCGGCCGGCAGCCGCGGAACGCCATTGTGCCGCCGGTGCTCGATGCATGGGCAGCCTATGAATTCATGGCCTCGGCTCACAGGGCGGGGAGAGTATCATGAAAAGGAAAGCGGTCATGAAGGGTGAGGGTGGAGAGGCGCAACGCCGGCCTCACCGGATGCGTCTACCGGGCTTTCTCATCGACGAAGAGATTGGCCTCGGCGATGTCGTCAAGCGAGTCACTTATGCGATGGGGATCAAGCCGTGCGGCGGCTGCGAGAAGCGCGCCGCAGCGCTCAACCGCTGGATGACCTTTCACCGGTAGCGCCGAGTGGACCCGGGCTCAGGGGGGCGAAGGGTAGACTCCGCAGAAAGATATTTACTCAGCCGGCCATCGGCTGGAAAAAGAAATTTAAAAAGGAGAGTGCCATGAAAACGCCAGGATTTACCGCAGATGTTTCGCTGATTACTGCCAACGAGTGTTATGCAGCGAGTAGACATGGGATGGATTCTCTCCGCGTGCGAAGAGAAGTCTACCCGGTTATGGAAATCATTGAGGTCCATGGTTGTCCCCCCCGGCTTCCTGCAAATCGGTGAGGGTTGGAATACACAGTGTATCCCCGATCCGAGATTGGGCGGAGGAGGATCGGACGATGGTGGGCCTGGAGACGGGCGCTATGGCGGTGGCAGTGGTGGAGGTAGGGGGTACAACCCCAAAGAACACGCCCTTGCAATGCCGCAGATCCGCGCTCCACAGACCACGTGAATTACGGGCATTACAAGTATGACCGGGTCAGCGGATGGCAGTGTTGCGGCCCGACTTTGTGCATGAACTGTTACAACGATCCCAAACGATGTCAGGACGGCTACGGACAAAGGTAAGTGGGAACGGGCTTCCCCATTTGAAACAACGATCCAACAGCTTCCGCGGGCTGGCACGCCTACCTGCTGCTGTGCACAAGTTGAGATTCGACAGGTGCCGCGTCTGCGCAGGGTCAATATGGAGAAGTTGATAGGGGTAGGAAGAGCGGGGTCCGCTCCTCCTCCCTCCGAACCGGACGGGCGGATTTCCCGCATCCGGCTCTCCGGTCGGTAGTGTTACCTCCGAGAGGATTGACGAGCCACAGCATGGGCGGCA
>CADDZJ010000005.1 GCA_902812415.1 Acidobacteriota bacterium | reverse complement strand
CCGTAACGCGCAATGTTCCGGTTCCCTCCGTGATCCGGGCGGGTCGGGATTCCTCAGCCTGCGCGCCCTGATCTCTGCCGGCCAGGAGCGCGGCGGCTGAAATTTGCAGAAATTGCCGGCGGTCGAAAGGACTCATGAGACCTCCCTGGGGAAAATATGAGGGTCAGTCGGGTTGAGGATTATAAACCGTCGCGGGGCATTGACTCAGAGACGCCGAAGGTTGCGTTCCGCCTTCTCATGAAGAAATACTGTCTCGAAAATCACTCATGCCAGTCACTTCCGCGCAAGCTTGTTCCCGCGAGTGCGGGAAGCGGGAATCCATCGCTTTCTGGAGCAAATGGACCCCGCTTCCTCACATTCGCGAAGGGCCGGCTTCGCGGGATGGCTCTCATGGCAATGGGATGGGCCACAGCCCCTTAGGACGTTCAGAAGAGAAAACGCAGCCCGAGTTGAATATTCCGCGGTTCTGTCACGCCGCCGTTCCATACGCCGAAGGTTGGGCTGGCCACATCGGTATCAAAAGGATTGGTTGAGAAGCAGTGCCAGTTCCAGGCGTTGAAGAACTCGCCGCGAACCTCCATCTTGACCCGCTCTGTGAATTGCACGGTTTTGGTGAGGGCAATGTCCTGATTGTGATAGCCGAACCCTCGAATGTTCGAGACCCGGGGACCCTCGCCAAAATTGAAGTTGAAAGTGCTCGCAGGCTGAAACGCGCCGACGCTGAAGAGCGGCCCCTTGCCCGGATCAAAGCCGCTTTTATTCGCCGCGAAGGGATTAGCGCCCGGCAACAACGCCGGAATGCACGCGGCGGCAAACTGCGAGGGGACATTACAATAGCTGGACGAGAAGCTGAACGGTATCCCGGATTGAAGGCGAAAGATGGTGCTCAATTGCCAGCCCCCGGCCACCGCGTTAAGAACGCCTCCGCGATTCAGAAAATGGCTGCCTTTTCCGAAAGGAAGGTCGTAGACGAGAGAAAGGTTAAAAATCTGTGGAATATCGGTGCTCGAAAGCGAGTAGTTGCGATCGCGCTGATAGGGCGAAAAGCCGCTGATCTGGGTGCTGGTCTGGACGAAGTCGCTGGTGCCGAGCGTTTTCGACCAGGTGTAATTTGCAAGCAGCCACATGCCGCCTGAAAAGCGCCGTTCGGCGGAAATCTGCAGGGAGTTGTAGTTGGACCAGCCCTGATTCTCATTCTGTCCGCGAATATTTCCGCAATATTGCGGATAGGGAAGAAGAGCCTGGGCCACCGTCGGCGGGCATGCGGTCATCTGCTCCACCCATCCCGCATAGGGGATGGCGACTCCATCCAGGGTTGTCTGTCCGGGTTGGAATTGATCGAACAATTGCGCGCCCATGGAGAGAAGCGATGGATTCAAGGCGTTCAGCGGTGCGAGTTGCGAGAGCAGCCGCGCGCCGTGATTGCCGACATAAGCGACGCTCATGTGAAGATTCTGTGTGAACTGATGATCCACGGATAAATTCCACTGCTGGGCGCGCGGTTCCTGATTGGCGTCAAACGGACGGTAATTCGGGGCGTTCTGGCCGTTCAAAGCAGTCCGGTTGATGAATGGCGGCCGGTCAAAATTCTGTGGAAAACCATTCTGCAACAGGAAAGCGGGCTGCAGGCCCCCGAGGCTGCTATTGAACGCCGGCGTCACGTTGAACCCATCGGTCGCGATGCCACCGTTCCATCCGGGATAAAAGTCCTGCATGAAGAAGATTCCATAGCCGGTGCGAATCACGGTCTTATCGGTCAAGGCATAGGCAATGCCGATGCGCGGGCCGAAGGCGTGGTAGAACAATTTCTCCGGGTAAGCCGCGCCGTAGCTTGCAGCGCCCCATTTGTTGCCCGCAAACATGAGAGCGCCCAGGCGGCCTCCTGCGCCCGGATTCGCCGCATTGGGAATGAAGAAAGAAGTCTGGTTTTTGGCTTCGCTGGAGGGAGTGTAGAGGTCCCAGCGAAGGCCGTAATCGATGCTCAGCTTCGGCGTGACTTTCCAGGTGTCGCCAGCGAAGAAGCCGACGGATTGTGCCTGCGGACGGAAGGCGCTTAACGAATAGAAGGTGGCATTGGCTGAGGCGACGTCGCCCAACAGAAAGCTGGCCATGGAGTTGCCGCTGGGGATGCCCAGAAGGCCGGTGTTCAGATCATCAAAATAAAAGTTCCCGGAGCCGCCCGCAAGCGTCTGGGTGGGATAAGCGAAGTTCCGGTATTCGCCGCCGAATTCAAGCGTGTGCTTCCCTCGCACCCAACTCAGCATGTCATTGAAAATCCAAGTGGGGCGGGTGGTGACAAAATCGCCGTTGCCGCCATAGGGGGAGTAATCCTGAAAACTGAGGGCTGGCTCGTGATTGTGAGTGTAAACGCCCTGAATCTGCGGAACCTGATTGACGCAGCAGTCGGAAGCGTTGTAGAGGCCGGTCAGCAGGTCCAGGTAGCCGCCCGCGAAATGGTTCAGCAACGTCGGGCTGAAAGTGTGATCGTAATTGAGCCGGACAATTTCACTGTAATTGGGGATACGGGTATTGTTGGTGTCAATCACAGCGGGGAAGGCATGCTGGGTGAAGGGAAGGGTCCCGCGATAGTGCCAGGTGACAAACACGTGATCTTTGTCGCCGATGAACTGATCAACCCGCACATCCCACTGATCCGTTTGGGCATTCAGGGCGCTGCCCAGAGCGAAAGGAGACTCATAGTTTGCGGTCAGCCCGGGACGGTTGGGCAAGGGAACATACTTTAGCCAGTCTTGCGCCAGCGAGCCTGCCATCGCCGAAGGCGGAATGACGTTGCCGGGAAACTGCTGCCTTAGATAAGGCTCGTTTGACGCCCCTGTGGGCTGGTTGGGATTAAAAGCCGGATTCGGCGCGGTGGTCGTTGGATCATAGATGGGATAGGGCCACTCGCTGAAATCGCCCTGCCGCATCGCGGCGGTGGGGACGGTCAGGATCGGTTTCGTCGTTGCGCCCACCGATCGATAGGCCTCAAAGTTGACGAAGAAATAGCTCTTCTTGCGCCCTGACCAGAACAAAGGCGCTCTCAACGGCCCGCCGACGTAGCCTCCGCCATCGTTTTCAATGTCTTTGGGTCGCTCGGCGACTCCGAACGGGCGCGCGTTGAAGGATGTATTGCGGTTGTACTCGTAAGCGCCTCCGTGAAACTGGTCCGTTCCCGATTTCGTGCTGGCCACCACGACGGCGCCCGTTGTGGCCCCATATTGCGGATCATAATTCGAGGTGAGCACGCTGATTTCTCCCACCGCCTCAGGAGAAATCGGAAAGTCCGCGTTGATCGCGATCATTCCACTTTGGCTCAGAAGGCCTTCCATCATGCTGACCCCGTCCAGCACGGCCTCGTCAGACATGCTTTCGTTCCCATCAAAGCTCAAGCTCTCATTATTATTTCCGGTCAGAGGTTGGCCTGCTGTAGCGACGCCCGGCATAATCTTCACAAAATCCGCCGCCGACCGCTGACCTCCTTCCACCTCAATGGGAAGCTGCTCAATCTGTTGCTTCGCAATGCCCTCCTTCACTACTGCATTTTGGAAGTTCAGCGGCGAGGCATTTGCCAGCACCTCCACTCTCTGCGTTGAGGCGCCCACGCTGAGCTGAATTGGAATTCGCACCGTTTGATTCAGGTGCAGGGTGATTCCCTTTTGAACGAAAGTGCTGAATCCTCTGGCCGAGCACTCCAACTGATAGGCTCCGGCCGGGAGGTTTGGAAACGAATAAGAGCCGTCAGAACCCGTGGTGATTTTTGTGGCTGTTCCCGCCACCACGTAGGTCAGCGTGACTTGAGCGCCGGGAACCACCGCGCCGGTCTGGTCGGTGACAACGCCGCTGATCGTGGCGTTGGAGTTCTGCCCCTTCACGGCGAGAGGCCATAGAACGAGAATCGTCAGCGTCAGAATCGTAACTCTCTTAGCCAATGTAGCCATGGATGACCTCCTCTAGGAACGGACGTGGCGTGGCTTAACTCTTACCCGAGCGAGGGTAAGAGTCATCGGATTCATAATATCGATATGATGTTTCGATGGCATCATTCTCATCCTCACAGGATCAATCGCGTCTGTAAATGACAGCGGAGCGTAATCTATCACCACAACATCAAGGTCGTCAAGCTGCTTTTTGCTTAGTGTTATTGGCCTGAGAAGATTGCTGAAAAAAGCTTCAACCATGTCATTCCGAGTCCTTCGCTTGTCACTCATCAGAAGTTGTGGAAAAATCCCGCTGTAGCGGCGATCTGTGATCACGGCTTTTGTTTTCAAAAACTTCGGCGGACACTGTTCGGCGCTGCTTCGGCGAACAGTGTTTGCCGCTACAACTGAGCGGACTAATTGATTTACGCCTTCTCACTTCTTCAGCCGTCCTCGACGCCCGGGCGAGAGGACGTTTTTCCTCCCTGCCAAAAAATCCGTCAACCCTCTTGCCATCGCGCGCGATCTGTATTAGGCTATCATAGTAGCCTAATATAGCGAAGCTTTCCCGCGTCTTCCCGGGGCCCGTCTGCGGTTGGAGGAGGCGGAAAACGGCGAGAATTAGAATGGGATTGGAACGAAAAGCGGCAATAGTCGTCCGGATTGATTGGGGGCAGCTTCCCTTGGGCCATCAGAGAGTACGCAATTGGGGTTTGGATGTGGCCCGATTCCGCAGTGAAGCGCGAAAAAAAGAATGTTTAGGGTCGATGAGCGCGAAAAATAATCTATCACATTGAAAGCATGGATGTTATTGGCTTCTTGTTCGATCAGCCTTTACGAACAATTTCCAAAATACCTTGTATCTAAAAGAAACCAAATGACTTATTTATTTAATTTGTTCGTTGTACGCAATCATACAGAAAAGAAATGACTTAACTTAAAAATGGGGAAATTGTTCGTCGTTCAGTGGCGCAGAATTGACCTCTATAGACGCATGGCCGTGCTCGCCCGTTAAGGAAAGAAGGGTTGTTCGTGGCAGCAAGCTCCCTGGAATTATGTCAATGTTCGCCTCGTTTTTCTTGAAAATAGTCATATTGAGGTTATGATGTATCGGTCGTTTTATACTGAACGAAAAAGAACGGCGATTCACCATTCTGGTCATTTTCAGAGGGTATCGCCGGCAAGACGGGCAGCGGTTGATTCAACGGGGTAAAGAGCGGCCATGGCGGTCAATCGAGCTATAGATATTCCTTTATACGCCCAGGTTCGTGAAGCTCTTCGTGACGAGCTTGCCAAAATGGAGCCTGGGCAGGCGATCCCCACGGAGCCTGAGCTTGAGGCTCGCTTCGAGGTAAGCCGCATCACCGTGCGCAAGGCTATCGACGATCTGGTGATGGAGGGGCTGCTGGTCCGGCAGCAGGGGCGCGGCACTTTCGTGCAACGTCCCAAGCTGACGCACGAGCTGAATATGATCACAAGTTGGACAGAACAGCTTATCGCCCTGGGCTACACTCCCCGGACTTTGCCTCTTGAGATCGAAGCAATCGAGCCGCCAAAGCGCGTGGCCTGCAATCTGGAGCTGAGTTCCGAGCAACGCGTATTTGCGCTGCGGCGTTTGCGGCTGGTTTCTGAAGAGCCTGTGACGCTGATGGTGAATTATCTCCCAGCGCGCTTAGTGCCCGGGCTGGATCAGAAAGTTTCACGTCGGGAATCGCTTTACGAGACGCTTGAAAAGGAATATGGTCTTCTCCCGGCGCGGGCTGTGGACACGGTTGAAACCCGCTCCGCCACAGACGACGAAGCCAGGCGGCTGAGGATTGAGCATTGGGCCCCGGTGCTGTGCGTCACCCGCGTCAGCTACCTGGCCGATGGGCGGCCTCTCGAAGTGGGGATTGCCATTTCGCGGGGAGACCGGTATCAGTATCGCGTGGAGCTTCACGGGCGGGCGCGCGCAAAGGCCTGAAGCGCGGCAAGCCGTCCGGGGTGATTGGGAAGACTTTGCGAGTCGTATGCCACATGAAGGCCTGGACCGAGCCCACGGGCCGGACGCCCGCGCCACGGTTGTGGCATGGTCATCCGGGCCATGGCCACACCATGTCCGGAAACATTAGTGGCGCATGACCAGGTTGTATTGATGGACGCTCTCACTCTCGGCGTTGATGTTGGAACCAGCACGGCCAAGGGCGTCGTGGCGGACGCGGCGGGCAAGGTGTTGTGGGCGGCCACGGCTTCCTATCCATTCGCCCAGCCGCGTCCAGGCTGGGCGGAGCAGGACCCGGCCGACTGGTGGAAAGCCGTCGGCAAGGTGATTCGCGCTTTGCTTGGCGAACATCCGGGCCTCGAAAAGCGCATCGCGGGAATCGGCGTGAGCGGCCAGGGCGTGGCGGCGGTTTTTCTGGACAATGCGGGCGAGGCCTTGCGCCCTGCAATTCTCTGGCTCGATTCGCGGTGTGCGCCTCAGGCGGAGGCGCTCGAAAAGCGTCTTGGGAAACAAATCGCCGCCATCAGCGGCAAGCGCCCGGCGGCCTACAACGTAGCCCCCAAGCTGCTCTGGGTTTCCGAGAACGAGCCGGAAGTCTGGGCGCGCGTCTGGAAGGTGATGACGACCACGGCTTATGTCACCTATCGGCTCACGGGCCGCCCGGTGATGAACCATTCAGACGCAGGAATCCTGCTCGCTTATGATCTGGCTCGCCGCTCCTGGTCTCGGGAACTTCAGCAAGCCATGGAATTGCCGCCAGAAATCTATTGCGAGCTTGCTGACTGCGATGAGGTTATTGGCTCCATCACGCCTGAGGCGGCGGAAGCCACGGGCCTGCGGGCGGGAACGCCTGTTGTTGCCGGGGGCGAAGATACCAGTTCGGCGGGCCTGGCGGTGGGGGTCTTGTCGCCTGAGGACGCTCTGCTTTCTCTGGGCACAGCGGCGACGGTCTATGTGCCCGCCGTTGAACCACACCTTGACGCCCGCCTGCTGGCGTTTCCACACGTCATTCGAGGCCTGACGTTCGTGGGCGGCTCGATGGTGGCCGGCGGAAGCGCGATGCGCTGGATTGCCCATCTACTGGATGCCGGCCATTCCGAAGGGCCATCGGCGCTGAATGACACATTCGAGAAGCTGACGCGCGAAGCGGAACAAACGCCCCCGGGAAGCGGTGGCCTGTTATTTCTTCCGTATCTTTCCGGGGAACTGCAGCCCATCAACGACGGCTTCGCGCGAGGCGTTTTTCTGGGCTTGAGTCTCTCAACGCGGCGCGCGCAACTGGTGCGGGCGGTGATGGAAGGCGCGGCTTTCGCCATCCAGCACAATCTTTCTGTCGCCCGCACGACGGGAACCGACCCCAGGCGCCTCGTCGCCGTGGGCGCGCCCACGCAGAATCGGCTTTGGTGTCAGATTATTTCCGATGTCACGGGCCTGCCCATCGATGTGATGCAGGAACATGGCGGAGCTGCATTGGGCGACGCCATTCTCGCCGCGCTGGGAGCTGGACTGATTCAACGCCCGGAAGAGATGCAGAAGGCCCACGCCGCGGTCGAGGTGCGCTACAGCCCGCGCGCGGCGGTTCATCGAAGATATGAGGAGCTTCACAGCCTCTACTGCGAGGTCTATCCACGGCTGCAAGACCTGTTCCCTCGTCTGGCGGGAAGAGTCGCGGCGGATGAATCTTATTGAGGACTGCAAATTACAGCGACAACCTCTGCTGTAGGGCCGGTGTCCCCACCGGCCATTTTTCGGCGCTGAGGACAGCGCCGCTACAGGAAATACTGTCGCTGTAATTTGCAGTCCTCAATAGTGGAAGTCCCGGCCTTGAAGATTTTCTGCATCAAGGCCAATCCCGCGTGATCGTGGAAGAGTTTCGGATTTGGAATGCCGTATCAGGGAGAAAATGCTGAATGGATGAGATGCGATTCTTTGCCGTGGCGCGAGAAATCATCGACAAGATCGAAAGGACGCAGGCCGAAAATCTACGCCGGGTCGCTGATCTTTACGCGCGCTCGATCGCGGCGGACGGCCTGGTGCATCTTTGGGGCGCAGGCCATTCCGCCATGGGGGTTCAGGAAACTTTTCCCCGCATTGGCAGCATCGTGGGCTTCCATCCCATTGTGGAGCTGCCGGTCACCTACTATACGAACGTGGTGGGCGCTTCGGGATTGCGGCAGGCGCTTTTCCTGGAGCGGGTGAGCGGTTATGCGGAAGCGGTGCTCCAGAATTTTGAGTTTGGCCCGAACGATTGCTTCGTTGTGATCTCGAGCACGGGCATCAATCACGTGGCCCTGGAGATGGCCCTGGGAGCGAAGAAACGCGGCATGCCGGTGGTGGCCATCACTTCGCTCGCGCATCAGGCGAGCACGGTTTCCCGGCATCCGTCGGGAAAGAAGCTGGCCGAAGTCGCCGATTTCGTCATCGATAACTGCACGCCGCCCGGCGATGCGAGCATCCGGGTGGAAGGATGCGACTATCCCACGTCCTCAACCTCGTCGCTGGCGGTCATCACCATCGTGCAGACATTGAACGCGATGGTGGCGGAACGCCTGGTAAAGATGGGGCGCAAGCCGCTGATCCTGGCGAGTCCTCACTTTGTGGAGAATGAAGACGAGTCGCAGCGCAACATCGAAGAGTATTACAAAGAGTTTCGACGCCGGACGCGGCGGCTTTAAAGCGTGACGACCATGCGGCTTGAAGGCAAGGTGGCGATTGTGACCGGCGCCGGCCAGGGGATTGGCCGCGCGATTGCGGAGCTGTTCGCCCGCGAGGGCGCCCGGCTGGTCTTGAACGATTTAAACCGGGCGACTGGCGAGGCCGCGTGTGAGTTGGTCCGCAAATCTGGCGCTCACGCCGCGTTGGTGGCCGGGGATGTTTCGGCGCCGAAGGTTGCGAAGCGATTGGTTGCCGCCGCCGTTCGGCATTTCAGGCGCATCGACATTCTCGTCAACAATGCGGGAATTGGCGGAAGCGCGCACGGCGACGGGCCGGTGACGGAATCCCGGGAAGATTCGTGGGACAAGATTCTGCGCGTGAACCTGAAAAGCGTATTCCTGTGCTGCCGCTATGCCATCCCGGAGATGGCACGTTCGGGCGGAGGCGCCGTCATCAATATGTCGTCGGTTCTGGCGCTGGTGGGCTGCGAAAAGCATTTCACCTCCCACGCTTACGCCGCGAGCAAAGGCGCCATGGTGAGCCTCACGCGCGCGATGGCCGCATACTATGCGGCCCAGGGCGTGCGCGTGAATGCCGTCTGTCCGGGATTGATTGAAACTCCGCTGGCAGTAAAAGCGAAACGCCAGCGGGAAGTGATGCGCTACGTCAGGGAGCGGCAGAGACTGATCGGCGGGCTGGGCTCGGCGGCCGATGTCGCCGCCGCGGCGCTCTTTCTGGCTTCGGATGAATCCCGGCTGATGACCGGCGCAATTCTGCCGCTCGACGCCGGATGGTCAGCCGGTTTGTAGGAACCAGAATGATGTAAAGGACACTCGATCTTTCTGGCGGACTCGAGCGAGCGTGACGCGGACCTGTTTGCAGGTCCGCGCGGGTTTTGAGTACTCGGTTTTTTTCTGTCGCAGCGGGAATGGCAGGCGACGGTCAGGCGCTGTTATTTCGCGCCGATTGTGAACGGCTTTCCCTTTTCTCCGACCTCAAAAATCAGAAGCTTGGCGGGCTTCGTGCCGCTCAGGTTCCGCAGAGAACGGTGCACGTGCATAGGAGGTTCGTAGAAGAACTCGCCCGCTTTGTATCTCCGGGGCGGATCAGGGTCGACCTGATTCTCAATCTCGCCTTCCAGCAGATAGGCGAAAACCGGGCCGGTATGTTTGTGCGGCGGAGAGATAGCGCCGGGAGCGACGGTGAGCGTGATCACCGTCACCTCAGGATTGGGCATTTCAGCCAGAGGTTCCTGCATCAAGGTCTGAGCTGCAACCGATGCCATGTTCCGCATGTCGCTTTGGGCATTCGGTTGAGCCAGCGGCGACTCTGCCCGCAAAAGAGCGGGGGCAGGGCCTTCCGAAAAGAGAGCGGCCAGCGTGAGAGCCAGTGCGCTGTTCATTTCGCGTCGAGTTACCACGTTCGAATTCTCCTTTCGCAAGGCCGTCACGATCCGCGCAGCTTAATCTCTGCGCGCCCAGATTGCAGCGCGCAAATCGTGCGCGTGTCGCGGGTCAAAGGTTAACGCGCAGCTTCTGAACGGTATAGAAGCGTCTGCGGGTGGAACTCCGACCAGGCGAACCAGAATTCCGGCTCGAGAATCAGCGGTTTCAATCGAGTCCCCTTCATGCGCCCGGCGACGCAGACGCCGTACGCGTTCCACGTCGAGTGAGTTTCCAGATCGACGAGCCGATCCGCCTTGGGATCGGCAGCCCGAAACTTCAGCCTTCTGCCATGCACCTGCGCGACAAACGCCGTGGTGGTGTCCGAAGCCGACTGATGCACAATCAAGACGGGCGTGGTTCCCACCGTGTCGTTCACCACATGCGCGCGTTCGAGCGCGGACATCGGGTACGCCTTCGTCTCGCCGCCCGTCTCAAGTCCCACGATCGTGTCCCTCGGGCGCAGCCGACTGTCGTGGCTGAAAGCGCCCTTCGGCGCCGGACCCGCCAGCCCCACTACGCCCTGGCGGATGATCTTGTTCATGGTTGCCAATCGGTCCGCGTATCCCGGCAGAGGCTTCAGCACCAGGGTGTTCGGGTGCTGCTTGCGCCATTCGCCCCAGGTGGTCAGTAGAAAAGGATAGAGCGCCAGATGAGCGCCCTGGAGCGGCCCGGAAAGGGCTTCAAGCGACGATTGCTGCCAGCGGCTGCCGGTCTCGCGGTCCTTGAATACTTCATTGCCGCCAATCAAGCCGTCGGTATCGAAGATAAGAGCCTTGCCCCGCGCGGCGGCCCTGAACACGAGGGCCGTGTTGCAGTACGATCACCACGTGACCGCGATGGGCCCATCAGCCATCTGGTCCTGCACAACGCCGTGCTGCGCCAGGATCGCCGCCGGATAAGCCTTGGCGGTTTTGCCGTCGGTCACGCCGATCAGGATATCGGACGGAGAGAGGAAAGTGGCCTGCGAGGCTGGGATGAATTGCGGATGGTCGATGGTGACGTACGGCAGCTCCGATTTCTTGGCCTTCGCCGTGGCCGAGCGCGGCGTGAAAGCGATTGTCATCGCAGCGGCGAGCAAGGTCATCAACCAGATGCGTTTGCTTGCTTTTCCCCGGGGATCAATGTCGTGTCGTGTTCCATCTTCCATCCCTGCGCTTTCCATGCCGATTCGTGCGTGAATCATTTCTGAACACCTCTATTGATGACTGCAAATTACAGTGACAACCTCCGCTGTAGGGCCGGTGTCCCCACCGGTCATTTTTCGGCGCTGAGGACAGCGCCGCTACAGAAATTATTGTCACTGTAATTTGCAGGTCTCATTAAGCAGCAACCTCTTCAATTCATGGATGCTCTCCAGCGTCTTTCTCAAGTTTACCTCAGTGCCGCAAGCAGGGAACCACAGTCAGAGCGCCGTCATACTTTCTTGATCAGCCACACTTCAGAAACCTGGCAGCCCCGGCCGTTTCCTCCCAGTCCGGGCTCGCGGCTCCAGATCAAGGTCAGTTCCCCATGCGCTGTAGCTGCAGGCGGGACGTCAAATTCAAGAGGCTTCGGGGGCCACGGTTTTTGAATGAAGGGATGGATTTCCTCGCCGCTCCCACAGGCAAGGCGAATCTTTCTGTGCGGTTGATCTCCGCTGTATACCACTCGCACTTGGTAATGCGCCTGCGGGTCCAGGACCGGATAATGCATCTTTAAGGCCGCATCATAAAGTGACTCAGCCCAGCGCTTCCAGGCCATCGGGGCGCGGTCGCCGAACGGGTCCGGATAAGCGAAGCCAACATGAGCGGAGGTCCGGAACTCAGGATCGCGCAAGCCGCCTGCTCCTCGGTCAAGACGCGAGCCATCGGATAAGCTTCCTAGGTTGTCGTAGAAACCGCCGGGACCGGGATTGGTGCGATTCAGTAGTTCCTCAATGGCTCGAAGCTGGTCTGTTTTGGAAGACATCGCGGAGATAGCTTCAAGGCGCCGCATGAGCCAGGGGCCGCTGGTGAGCGGAGCATCCAGAGTATCCAGATTCGCGCCGCGCGAAACGGCCTCCGCCTTGTAGCGCTCGACAGCAAGCTGCATGCGAATGCTTTGATAGAGAGCTTCGCCCAATTCCAGAATCCGAGCTCTCAGGTCTTGCGCTACTGGCGCGGTGGCAGCTCTTTTCAGAATTTGAATCGCCTCGTTGAGAATAATGGAAGGATCGGGCGCGTCAGAATAAGCCTTGGGGTCCTCAGCCGTGGGTTGCCAGCCAATGCGCCACACCTGGCTCAGTACGCTCCGAGCCTGATTTTCCAGGTCTGTCTCATGGATCAATCTGCTGCGTGCGTAAGCATCGTAATAAGCCCGATAAAGAGCCTGTTGCAGTCGCCACTTCAAAAGATCGTGAGGAGAAGCCTGAGCTTCAAGAGTTCGGAACTGAGAGAACGTGGTTTCGACGGATTCATTCGCAAGCAACGGCCCGCGCCAGTTCCTTTCTAGGCTCGCTAACCCTTGCGCGAAGTTGTCGGCACTATGCTCTCCGATAAAATACCGGCTGTAGTCGCGCAGAATGTCAATGACGCGGGCTTCAGGATTCCAGGCAATACAGCTCGAGACGATCTTATTGACATCGTCGTTGCAGCCTTCGGAGTAACTGATGAAGCCGATGGAATGGGGCAGATCGAGCCGAAGAATGTTGGCATATCCTTCCGGGCGCGGATTAATCACTTCCCGGCCTTCGGTAAGCGCAAAGGCCAAATCCCAATCCGGGACCGGGAACTGGCACTGCACGCTGTGAGTGATGTCGGGATAGAGCCGGATGGGATATTGTTGTGGAATCTGCTTCCTTAAAGCGGGCAGGTCTACGGGATTCTGCGGTCCATAAACGATGCCCGTAAGCCAGGCGGGGCGGCGGCCGACCAGGCTGAGGAATTGATTCATCCATGCGGCGTCGAAGCCTTGAGGCGAGGTCCACATCTGCGCTTTGGGATGATGCTGACGCAAGTTGCGGGCTTGCTTTTCGAGCAGCGGGAACAAGATTTGCGGCGCTGTGCGGCCTGGATCGCCTCCGGGCACAAACACGGCATCAATGCGCGGCAAAGCTTTGAAGACAGCGCCCCATTCGTTCAGCGAGAATTCCACTGTCTGCGGGTTTGAATAGTCCTGATCCATGGCCGGATACCAGATCCAGACATCCAGGCCGTACTTATCCGCAAGGCGCGACATTTCAACCATCATCCGCTGCGGTGGGAGCCAGAAGTGAGGGCTGCTCGGCTGATCGTCAGAGCGGGGAGGGATCAGCTCAATCGCGTTCGTCCCGAACACCGCCAGATCGCGGATATATTGTTCCCACATCGCCAGGGTCCAGCCATCGTAGGAGTTCGTTTTGGGCCGATAGCCGAGCTGATGTCCGCGCAGAGGATATTTCGGACGGGTGCGGATTCTGAGCTGATTCGGAATGGAGACACTGCCCGCCTCCATACGCAGAGCGCGTAATAATCCTCCGACGCCAAACAAAACCCCTCGCCCATCAGCGCCCGCAATCGATACCGAAACATGTTCTTTCGTAGATTCTGCGCTCAAGATATACCCCTCCGGTACAAGGGCTTCCGGCTTGGGGAGGGGAAGTTTCATTCGCATCGACTCAAAATGGTCGGCTGTCCCAAGGGTGATGATAGGCTGCGATGAGCGTGGGAACGTATGAATCACCGGCCAGTGGATTCCGGTGCGTTTTTCAACTTCTTCGACAAGCAAAGCGATGGCCTTTTCTTCGCGGCTCGTCAGGCCGGGAGGCGCAACAATGACTGCTTTAGTCAGATTGAGAAGCTCTTCAGCTTCAGCCGAGGCATTTCGCCCGGATAGAGGAGTTGCGCTTTTTGCGTACGTCTCCGAGGAAATGGAATTTAACCGCACTGACGAGGTAAGAGACCCGGCCAAAGTTGCGCCGGTTTTTAAGAATTTTCGACGGTCCATGGACTCCTGCCGTTCAATAATCGTAGGGACGCATGGCATGCGCCCTGGTTGCTCGTGGGCGGGCGCCGTCCGCTTCTACAGAGTCGCATGCCGTTGTGCCGGACCGGTTGTGCATACCGGCAGTCAATCGCCTTCGACTGTTGTGCGTAAAATGCCCAAACCGCGCAGCCATCTTTCGGCGGGCTTGGGCCATGTGGTGACTGCGGCTGACGTAGGACGAAGGCCGTAGCCGTGGCCTCCTTTGGCGTATAGGTGCATTTCCGCGGGAACCTTCGCCTGGGTCAGCGCCATGTAGTAATAAAGGCTGTTTTCGACGCCAATCGGATCATCTTCAGTCTGCACCAGAAACGTGGGCGGAGTGTTGGCCGTGACTTTCAGTTCTGGCGCCAGCGCGTAGCCTTGCTGTTTCTTGACCACCAGGTAAGCCGGATAGATCAGCAGCGCGAAATCGGGCCGGCAACTCGTTTGATCGGCGTCATCCACAGGCGGGTAGGTGCGTCGCCCAAAGTTATTGCTCAGCACCGCCGCAAGATTGCCGCCTGCGGAAAAGCCCAGCACGCCGATGCGATGCGGATCAATATGCCAGTTCTTCGCGTGATAGCGCACCAGGCCGACCGCACGTTGGGCATCCTGCAAGGGGGCTGTGTAAGGAGGCGTTCCTGGGCGGGAAGGCACACGATATTTCAGAAGCACGCAGGTGATTCCGATGGAATTGAGCCAGTGGCAGACTTCCGTCCCTTCCAGGTCCATAGCCAAAATGCGATAGCCGCCGCCTGGAAAAACCACCACCGCCGAACCTGTATTTTTGTCCTTCGGCGGATTATAGATTGTGATCGTCGGATTGCTGACGTTCGTCAGGCGGATTATCCGCTTCCCGGCCACTAAGCCATCGCTGAGTTTCGTTGTGTCGTGTTCCGGCCCGAGGGTTCCCGTCTCGCCCGGCGCTCCATGAGGCCAGAGTGTGACAATAAGATGCTGCGAAACCGGCGCTCCAGACGCCGGTATTATTAGCGTGAAAGCAATCAAAACTCCTGCGAGAATGAGAAACTGGAACCTTCGCAACATGGAAACCTCACTTTTCAAAATAACGCGACGCCAGTTCTGCGGCTGGTAAACGCGCGCAAACAAAGGACGGATTGTATCACTAGTCTGTGCGGAGTTTTGAAAAGAAGTTGCCGGGGATTGGATGGAGGCAGCAGCAAAACCTGGCGGCGTCATGACTCTGCGATTTCCAGTCTGGGGTTATAATTCCCTCGCAGTTGTTCACAAGCGGCGTGAAAGGGCAGCAGCATCTTGCCGCTCGATAATCTTGTTCCCAGGAGGTGAGCTTGATGAGAGAGAATTCCGTTTCCCGGCGGACATTTCTGAAAGAAGCGGGCGGCGGCGCGGCGCTTTCCGTTGCTTATGCCACAGTTGCTCGAGCGAGCGAAGGCTCGGGTCAAAAGGCGCGGCGACGAACCCTGCGGCTGGGCGGTCCGATCTTCACGAAATCCGAAGATCCAGCGGAACTGGCGCAGGCGCATCGCAATCTGGGTTATCGCGCTGCTTATGCGCCGGATGTAAAGCTCGCGGATAAAGATCGGATTCGAGCCATCATCAAGGAGTTCGCGGCGCGCGATGTGGTCATCGCCGAAGTGGGAGCCTGGGTGAATATGATGGACCCCGATTCCGGGAAACGCGCAAAGAACATGGCTTACGTCCAGGAACGGCTGGCGCTTGCGGATGAACTCGGCGCGCGCTGTTGTGTGGATATTGCCGGCTCCTATGATCCGAAGGTATGGTTCGGGCCCAATCCGAAGAACATCAGCCAGACATTCATTGACGCAACGGTGGAAAATTGCCGCAAGCTGATCGACGCGGTGAAGCCCGCCCGAACCCGGTTTTCCATCGAGATGATGCCGTTCAATTTTCCCACCGGGCCGGATGATTACCTCAAGCTCATCAGGGCTGTGGATCGCAAGGGATTCGCCGTTCATCTGGATGTGTGCAATGTGATGAACAGCCCGGAGCGGATGTACCATAACGGCGCCGTCATTCGGGAATGCTTCAGGAAATTGGGTCGCTGGATTGCTTCCTGCCACGCGAAGGATTTGAAGTGGGAAGAGTACGTGCAAGTCTGCCTGCGGGAAGTGATCCCGGGCCGGGGCGACATTGATTACAGAGCCTATCTCGAGGGGCTTGCCAATCTTCCGGACGATGTGCCGCTCATGCTTGAACACTTGAAGACCGCAGAGGAGTATGCGGAAGGTCGACGTTATATTGAGGGTGTGGCGCGGTCGCTCGGGCTATCGTTCGGCGCAACGGCTTAGGAAGGCTAGGCAGGGCCTTTCAGGCGCCCGTTCCCGTTCGGGGCCAAAACGTGACGCGCCGGGGCGCGGCGGAAATATCCTGCAAGTTGATCGAAAAAGACATAGACAACCGGCGTGGTGTAGAGCGTCATCGCCTGGCTGAGGATCAGCCCGCCGACGATAGCGATTCCGAGTGGGCGGCGGAACTCGTAGCCCATGCCGGAGGAGATAGCCAGGGGCAGGGCCCCGAAGAGCGCCGCCATGGTCGTCATCATGATCGGGCGAAAGCGCAGCAGGCAGGCCTCGTAGATGGCGTCGAGAGCGGGTTTGCCTTCTTCGCGTTCCGCGATCAGCGCGAAGTCAATCATCATGATGGCGTTTTTCTTCACAATGCCGATCAGGAGAATGATCCCTACCAGCGCAATCACGCTCAGCTCCACGCGAAAGAGCAAAAGAGCCAGAATGGCCCCCACTCCCGCTGACGGCAATGTGGAGAGAATGGTGAGTGGATGGATGTAGCTTTCGTAAAGGATGCCCAGAACAATGTAAACAGTGAGAAGAGCTGCTGCCACCAGGAAAGGCTCGTTAGCAAGCGAAGACTGAAAAGCGGCTGCCGTGCCCTGAAAGCTGGCATGGATCGTTGAAGGCATGCCAATTTCTCGCTGGGCCGCATCCACCGCATCAACAGCCTGACCCAGCGAAACACCCGGCGCCAGGTTGAAAGAGAGCGTGATGGCAGGAAATTGTCCCAGGTGGCTTACGGTGAGCGTGGTCGGGCCGGTATCAAAATGCGCAAAGGCGCTGAGCGGCGTCTCAGCGCCGGTATTGGAGCGGATGTAGATATTCTTGAGCGCATCCGGACTCTGCGAATAGCGTGGATCAACTTCCATCACTACATGATACTGGTTCAACTGCGTATAGACGGTTGAGACCTGGCGCTGCCCGAAGGCGTCATAAAGCGTGCTGTCGATCACCTGGGGGCTTACGCCCAGACGGGAAGCGGTATCGCGGTCAATGACGACGCCCGCTTCCAAACCGTGGCTTTGCTGGTCGGACGCCACGTCACGCAGATCCGGCAGCGTCTGCAACTTGGCCATCACCTTCGGCGCCCACCGGTTCAGCTCTTTCAGGTCTTCACCTTCCAGCGTGTACTGGAACTGGGTGCTGGTGAAATGCCCGCCTACGCGGATATCCTGCTCGGCCTGAAGATAAAGAGTGGCGCCTGCAATATGGGAGGCTTTGCGCCGGATGCGGGCAATCACCTGTTGCGCCGTCACTTTTCGTTCGCTCATGGGTTTCAGAGCGATGAACATGCGCCCGGTGTTCACACTGCTGCCTCCGAAGCCTCCCCCCACAAAGCTTTCAACAGCGTCCACTGCCGGGTCACTCATCACAATTTTCACGAACTGTTCCTGCTTCTTGCGAAGCGCATCGAAGGAAATATCCTGCGAAGCTTGAACGACCGCGCCGATGCGCCCGATATCCTGTTGGGGGAAGAAGCCCTTGGGCACCACCACAAAGAGATAAACGTTCAAGGCAACGGTCAGCAAGGTGATGGTGAGCACTAGCGCCCGATTATCCAGCACCCATCTGAGGCTGATGCGATAAAGCGCCAGCATGCCCAGGAAACCACGTTCCATCACTCGATAAAGGAACCCGTGACGGCGTCCCTGCTGCGGGCGGAGGAAACGGGAACACAACATAGGCGTCACCGTCAGCGAGATGAGCAAGGAAAGCAGCACCGCGACGCTCAGCGTGACGGCGAACTCGCGGAAGAGCCGTCCCACAATGCCGCGCATCAGCAGAATGGGAATGAAGACCGCCACCAGGGAAGCGCTCATCGAAAGGACTGTAAACCCGATTTCCCGTGCGCCCCGCAAAGCCGCCCGGAATGCGTCCCATCCGGATTCGAGGTAGCGGGTGATGTTTTCAATGACCACGATGGCGTCGTCCACCACGAAGCCGGTGGAAATGGTGAGGGCCATGAGCGAGAGGTTATCGATGCTGTAGCCCAGCAGGTACATGACGCCAAACGTCCCGATCAGCGAGAGGGGCACGGCAACGCTCGGAATCAAGGTGGACCAGACATCGCGCAAAAAGGCAAAGACGACGAGCACCACCAGCACCACCGCGATGAAGAGCGTAATTTCGACATCGCGAACTGAAGCGCGGATGGTCTGCGTCCGGTCGAGGGTTACGGTCATGTTAATGGCGGAGGGGATCGACGCCCGTAGTTCGGGCAGAATCTCCCTCACGCCGTCTACCGTGCGGATGATGTTCGCCCCCGGCTGGCGAAACATAACGAGCATCACCGCAGGCTGTCCGTTGGCGGAACCGCCAGTATGCAGGTCCGCCACGGAATCCACCACGTCGGCCACGTCCTTCAGGCGCACGGGCGCGCCATTCTGATAACTGATGATCAGAGGCCGGTATTGAACGGCCTGAAAGAGTTGGTCCGTTGCGCCGATGTTCCAGGTGAGTTCCCTGCCGCTCAACTGGCCTTTGGGACGAAATACATTGACCGCCTGCAGGGCAGTTCGCAGTTGCTCAAGCCCGATGCCATAGTGATCGAGCGCCCGGGGATTAGCTTCCACGCGCACCGCAGGCTGCGAGCCGCCGCCCACAAAGACCTGGCCAATCCCTTCCACCTGCGAGACCCGCTGCGCCAGAATTGAATCCGCAACGTCATACATTGCCCCGCGCGAAACCTTATCCGAAGTCAGGGAGATGATCATGATGGGCGCATCGGCAGGATTCGATTTGCGATATCTCGGCTTCATCGGCAGGTCGGCGGGCAACTGGCTGGAAGCGGCATTGATGGCTGCCTGGACGTCCCGCGCTGCGGCATTGATGTCGCGGCTGAGGTCGAATTGTAGAACAACTGAGGTGGAGCCCTGAGAGCTGGTCGATGTCATCTCCGTTAAACCGGAGATGCGGCCAAACTGCCGCTCCAAAGGCGTTGCGACGCTGGAGGCCATAGTTTCCGGGCTCGCCCCGGGCAACTGCGCGGAAACGCTGATCGTCGGGAAATCGACCTCCGGAATGGGTGCGACAGGGAGCAGGCGGTAACCTACAATCCCGCCCAGAAGCAGGGCAAGGGCAAGCAGCGAAGTGCCGACCGGGCGACGGATGAACGGCTCGGAAATGCTCATAGGCGTCCTTCAAGCGGCTCAGGGGACGGCGGAACGGGCGAAGCGGCTCCTCGGAAACGCCGGGCAAGCCGGTCAAAGAAGAGATAGACCACCGGCGTCGTATAGAGCGTCAGTACCTGACTCAGTAGCAGCCCCCCGATAATCGTGATGCCGAGAGGCCTGCGCAGTTCAGCTCCCATCCCGGAAGCCAGGGCCAGCGGCAGCGCGCCCAGCAGAGCGGCCATCGTCGTCATCATGATGGGGCGGAATCGGATTAAGGACGCGTCGTAAATGGCTTCAAGCGGAGGTTTCTGTTCCTGCCGCTCGCCCTCCAGGGCGAAGTCAATCATCATGATGGCGTTCTTCTTCACAATGCCGATCAGCAGAATGACGCCAATCAGCGCGATGACGCTGAATTCGGTGTGGAAAAGAAGCAAGGCCAGCAACGCTCCAACTCCTGCCGAAGGCAGGGTGGACAGAATCGTGAGCGGATGGATATAGCTCTCGTAGAGTACCCCCAGCACGATGTAGACGGTGACGAGAGCGGCCAGAATAAGGAGCGGTTCGTTGGCCAGGGAGGCCTGGAAGGCTGCCGCTGTCCCTTGAAAGCTGGCTTGAATCGAGGCGGGTACGTCCATTTCCTGCTTCGCCTGATTGATGGCATCGACGGCCTGGCTCAGGGAAGCCCCCGGCGCAAGGTTAAAGGAGAGCGTGACTGCCGGAAACTGGCCCTGGCGGTTCACTTCGAGCGAGGTGGTCGAAGGCGCAATGTGGGCGATTGCGCTCAGAGGCACTTCAGTGCCGCTGATGGAATTAACATAAATGTTTTTTAATGCGTCAGGATTTTGCTGGAAATTGGGGGCGACCTCCAACACCACGTGATACTGGTTGAATTGAGTGAAAATGGTTGATATCTGACGCTGGCCGAAAGCATCGTAGAGCGTGTTATCGATGGCTGCCGGAGTAACTCCCAGGCGGCTGGCCGTGTCGCGGTCAATGACCAACTGGGTTTGAAGCCCATGGGTCATCTGGTCAGTCGCCACGTCCCGCAATTCAGGCAGGGTTTCGAGCTTGGCCGCCAGCCGTGGCGCCCAGCTATTCAATTCGTCGGCGTTTGCGTCCGCCAGGGTGTATTGAAATTCGGTGCGGCTGACTCGGTCATCAATGGTGATATCCTGCACCGGCTGCATATAAAGCGTGATGCCATGCACCTGCGCGAGCTTGGGCTGCAAACGCCGGATAACTTCCGAAGCGCTGGCCTTGCGCTGATCGATGGGTTTCAGCGTGATTTGGATGCGGCCGCTGTTCATTGTCATGTTGGTTCCATCCACGCCGATGAATGAGGAAACATTTTCAACATCCGGATCCTGCAGGATGACGTCCACCAGCGCCTGCTGCCTTTGGGCCATCTGATCGAATGAAACCGTTTCAGGGGCCTCTGAAGTTCCCTGAATGACGCCTGTATCCTGAACCGGGAAAAAGCCTTTGGGGACAATCACGTAGAGATAGAGTGTGAAGACCAGCGTGCCGGCCGTGATCAGCAGGACGGCGGTTTGATGGCGCAGCACCCAGCGCAACGATTTGCCGTACCAGGCGATGGCGGCATCAAAGACTTTCTCCGAAGAACGGAAGAATCGGCCCTGCTCCGCTTCCGGACGGTAGCGAAGGAGCTTGGCGCACATCATTGGAGTGAGGGTTAAGGACACGATGGCTGAGAAGATGATGGTGACCGCCAGCGTGATGGCGAACTCGCGGAACATGCGGCCCACGATGTCGCCCATGAACAGAAGCGGAATCAGCACAGCAATCAACGAGACGGTCAGAGAGAGAATCGTAAAGCCGATCTGCTTGGCCCCTTTGAGCGCCGCTTCGAGCGGCGAATCGCCTTGCTCGACGAAACGTGAAATGTTTTCGATCATCACAATGGCGTCGTCAACCACAAATCCTGTTGAAATAACCAGGGCCATGAGCGAAAGGTTGTCGAGGCTGAAGCCGAGCAGGTACATCACTCCAAAGGTTCCAACCAGCGAGAGCGGCACGGCAATACTGGGAATAACCGTTCCGGAGAGCGTGCGCAGGAAGAGAAAGATGACCAGGATCACCAATCCCACGGTCAGCGCGAGTTCGAATTGCACGTCTCGGACCGACGCGCGGATGGTTTGCGTTCGGTCCGTGAGAACGCGAACGTGGACGGAGGAAGGCAGCGCCGTCTCGAGTCGGGGAAGCAGGCTTTTGATCCGGTCCACCACGCTGATGATATTGGCGCCGGGCTGGCGCTGAACGTTCACTACTACCGCTGGAGTCTTATCCATCCACGCGGCTTGCTGGTCATTTTCCGTGCCGCTAACCACGTGGGCGACGTCCTGAACCCGCACCGGCGAGCCATTCCGGTAGGCGATGATGATCGGGCTATAATCAGGCGCCGAAACCAGTTGATCGTTAGCGTCAATCGTGTATGCCAGCCGCGGTCCTTGCAGGGTCCCCTTGGCCTGGTCGACGTTCGCCGCCGCAAGGGAGGTTCGCAGGTCTTCCAGGCTCAGACCATAACTGGCGAGAACGGTCGGATTGGCCTCAATGCGCACCGCCGGCCGCTGGCCGCCGCTGATCGAAACAAGCCCCACGCCCAGGACCTGCGAGATTTTCTGCGCGAGCGTGGTATCTGCCAGGTCTTCTATTTTGGGCAGAGGCAGCAAAGGGGAGGTGAGACCGAGCGTGAGAATCGGGGCATCGGCCGGGTTCACCTTGCTGTAAACGGGCGGGTTGGGGAGGTCTTGAGGCAGGTACGTGCTGGCGGCATTCATCGCCGCCTGAACTTCCTGCTCGGCAATATCGATGTCCTCATTCAAAACAAATTGGAGCGTAATCTGTGAAGCGCCGAAGGAGCTGGTAGAAGTCATTTCCTTCAGTCCGGGCACCTCGCCAAACTGCCGCTCAAGCGGGGCGGTTACCAGGGCGGCCATCACGTCCGGGCTTGCGCCCGGATAGAACGTCAGCACCCGGATGGTCGGATATTGAACCTCCGGAAGGGCCGAAACCGGCAACTGCGTGTAAGCGGCGAAGCCGGCCAGCAGAATAGCCGCCATCAACAGCGAGGTTGCAACGGGCCTGAGAATAAAAATGCGGGAGAGGTTCACGAACTCTGCTCTCCAGGCGAATGGGTTGTGTGGAGCGTCTGGGGGGTAACATGACTGCCGACGTGCAGCTTGTCCTGGCCGTCAGTCACTACGATTTCTCCGGGCTGAAGTCCGGAACTGAGAACAACATAGTTGCCCTGTGTCATCTCGGCGTGTACAGAACGTTCCTCAACCGTGCGGTCAGGACGCACGACAAAAACAAAGTCGCCCTGCGTGCCATGTTGGAGGGCTGAGGCTGGGATCACGGTGGCGTTGCGCAAAACTTCGGTCTCAATGTGAATATTCACGAATTCGTTGGGAAACAGTGACTCATCCTGGTTCGAAAATTTTGCCTTTAGGCGCAGGGTTCCGGTGGTCTGATTAATGAGATTATCAGTGGCAAGCAGCGCTCCGCTCGCAATTTTGTGCACATCCGAGCGGTCATAAGCATCCACCGGGAAAGATCGCCCCAGCCGGAGGCCGCGAAGCACCGGAGTCAACTGCTCCTCCGGCAGTGTGAAAATGACGGCGATGGGTTGCATTTGAGTGATCACCAGAATACCTGTTGAGGGCTGCACGATATTTCCAACGTCAACCATCCGCAAGCCCACTTTCCCGGAAATCGGAGCGGTAAGCTGGCAGTAGGAAAGATTCAGTTGGGCGTTGGCAATTTGCGCCTTATCCGCCGCGAGCGATCCCTGGAGTTGCTCCACGAGCGCCTGCTGGGTATCAAATTGCTGCCGGGGGATCACCCCATCGCCTACCAACGCTTTGTCTCGCGCCAGATCCAGAAGAGCTTCGTGAAGCTGCGCCTGGTCGTGGGCAAGCTGTCCCTGCGCTTGCTGCAACTGCACCTGGTAGGGCCGGGGGTCAATCTCGACCAGCGGCTGGCCGGCCTGGACATGCTGGCCTTCCTGAAAAAACAGCTTCATGATCTGACCGGCAACGTGGGGCTGAACGGTGACCGTGTTATACGCCGTCACCGAGCCGAGGCCGGTAAGATAAACCGGGAAGTCCCGCCGGGTAGCAGGATCTGCCGCTACAGGAACAGGCCGCAGCGCAGCCGCGCGAGCCTGCTGGGCTCGCAGAGCTTGTTCCTCCTGCCGCCGCCGTGTGGCGGCTCGCCAGCCGAGCACCGCGACCACGGCGAATACTACGGCCAAAAGCCACGGAACCCATTTCCGTCCAGGTTGGTGAGGGCTGCCGGTATAACTCTCCGGGACTCGTGATAAGACATCCTGTGTTGCCATGGCGTACCTGCCTGCATTCCCGGGCTTTTTCAAGCCGGGTTTTCACAATAGAGTTTCTTCAGTGTAAATAAGATGACGTATCAAATAAAAAGAAGGTTGCAGAAGACCCGCAAATTGATGCAGATTGTCACCATTGGCGTCCCAGGTCAGGAAGTTTGACGCCCGGTGATGCAGCTTGCTACGATGTAGAATGTCTTGATTTTTCATGACGATCACCCTGTGAAATCACCGGAGAATCCCCCTCTTACCGATGTCCGTATATCCCTCGCGCCCCCGCGACGGCTACCGCCGAATTCACATTTTGATGGAGCATGGCATGAGACACCTCAATGCGGTTTTAGCAGCATCCATGTGCTTTCTTCTCTTTTCGCCCATCACGCTCACGGTCCAGGCTGCGCAGCACGCTCGCAGCTTCGAATTCACCTATGAGGCTACCCTGAAAAATATCCCTTCCACAGCCCATACAGTTCGGATCTGGATTCCTATAGCTTCCTCCAATCCCCACCAGACTGTAAAGATCATCCGAAGGGTTGCGTCAGTGCCCGCGCAGATCACTCAGGATCCGGTTTTCGGGAACCGCATGCTTTACGCCGTGATTCATCATCCTTCTTCAACCGTTTCCTTAAAGGTTATTTACGCGGTGACGCGGTACGAGTACTCGCGGGGAGACTTTAGAACCCTGATGAGTTATAACCGCGATCCTGCTCAAGTTCCAGTGAGTCTGGTGCGATTTGTCGAGCCGGACCGCCTAGTGCCGACCGGCGGGATTATTGCGCAAATTGCTGAGGAGAATACCCAGGGGAAAGAAGGCGAAGTCGAAAAGGCTTACGCGCTTTACAACTACGTTTTCCACAACATGCGTTATGACAAATCGGGAACAGGCTGGGGTCGAGGCGACGCGATCTGGGCCTGCGATGCCAAGCATGGCAATTGCACCGACTTTCACTCGCTTTTCATGGCCCTGGCCCGCGCCGAAAAAATTCCGACGCGATTTGATATCGGCTTTCCCTTGCCTCAGGCAGATCAGGGGACCATCCCGGGCTACCATTGCTGGGCTGAATTTTACGTTCAGGGATTAGGTTGGACGCCGGTGGATATCTCAGAAGCGTGGCAGAACCCTTCCAAGCATGATTTTTTCTTTGGAAGCTTGGACCCGAACCGTGTGCTCTTTTCAACCGGCAGGGATTTGACGCTTGCACCAAAGCAGGATGGGCCGCCCGTGAATTATTTTGTCTATCCTTACGTTGAAGTGGATGGCAAGCCTTTTGATTCTGTTGAAAAGAAGTTCAGCTTCCGAAATCTCGCAACTGTGCAGCGGCACTGAATGAGGTGTAGCAGCGGCTTGATGCCGCTCGGGGCGCATCGCAAGCGTAGGGTGGGTGGCGATGTAAAATCGCCGCGAAATTCCCAGGCAGAGCTTGCCCGGAAACAAGAAGCGCAGGGCCAGTTGCCTGGACCCTGCGCGGGAGGTTGGACTGTTTGAGGAGGGTTAAACTTTTCAGCCTCCGTCCAAGGAGCGACTTCTTAAGAAAGCTCTCTGATGCCACAGTTCGCGCCCGAAAACCCCGGCGTCTTTAGTAAGCGGCAAACGGGCGGGAAGGTAAAATCTCCGCCACCATGAAAGCCGGAGGCACTGATGCCGGCCGTGGCTGCAAGGCTTTGCGCACCTTCGCGCGAAGATGTTTGAGGGCGGCGCTGTGGATCTGCGAGACGCGGGACTCATCCACTCCAATCTGATCACCGATCTGCTTCATGGTCATTTCCCCCTCGTAATAGAGTGAGACCACGGTGCGCTCACGCTCCGAAAGTTGCGCCATCGCCTGCGCCAGGATTTCGCGTTGCTCCTGACGGTAGCATAGATTAAACGGATTTTCCCGGTCATCCGCTGGCAGGGCGCTTTCATCAGTCATCGTTACTTCAGGAATCTGATTGGGTCGCATCCACTCAATTCCGACGCTGTTGAGTTCCTGGACCGTGCGATACCACTTCTTCAGGCTCATGCCCAGGGCTTGCGCCATTTCGTCATCGGTCACGGAGCGGCCCAGCGTGGCTTCAAGCTCGCGGTAGACCTTTTCGGCGTGCTTGTTCTTTTTCCGCATGTCGCGCGAAGCTGTGTCCATCTCGCGCAGGCTATCGAGGATGGCTCCGCGAATCCGATGGCGAGCGTATGTCTCAATCTTCACATGCTTGCGGGCATCAAACTTGCGCACCGCGTCCAGGAGACCGAGGACGCCCGCTCCAGTAAGATCGTCCACCTCGACGTGCTGCGGAAGATGCTCGCGCAGCTCGAAGGCCACTCGTTTGACCAGCGGAAGCAGCTTCACCGCAAGTCCGTCGCGCTCAGGGTAGCATTGCGCAGGGGCGCGACCGCGCAGCGCGCGGGGCTGAGACGAAGCCGCAGGGTGCGGCAGTGCCGTACTCCTGGCTTTGAGAGCAGGCCGGCGGGAGCGGAACGGGGACTGCTTTTCCTGAGTCTTTCGGACGACGCTATCGTAAGTGGCCATCAGATTATCCTCTGCAACAGATTTGAGTGAGCGTTTCCAACCCGCTCGCGCCTCTTAACGAACCCGCTTTTCAGATTCGTTCTCGCCGCGCATCTCTCAAGAGAGCAAGCTGTATGCCAAGTCTTCGGAGCGTTTAATCAGGCAAGGAGAAGGCCCACGGATCGCTTACGAACCGGGGACTTGGCGGGTTTAGAGGATGGTCGTTCTGATGCCTTTGGATCGAAGGATTGAAGATCAAGAGGAGATAAAATTCCGAGCGTTTACGAGATAAATCGAGTGGGATCAATCAGATGCTGAAGGGCTGTGAGAAAAGGCAGAGGCCTTGAACGCTGGCTTCGTCGGAGATTAGTGGGTTCTAATACAACTTTGATCTGAGGATGAACCTTCTGAGAATTGGGGATACAAACATCGCTTAGAGACGGGAATTTGCGTGATCGAGTTCCATATTGGGAATCGGGAGTTTCGGTTTGGGATCGAGGAGGTTGAAGTGCGGATTAAAGCAGCCGAAAGAAGAAGCTGGATTTCCACCTCAGTCTCTTTCGCGATAATGGTCGAATGCCAGAAAGTGAAGTAATGGGTCGCACGAAGTCGTTGAATGGATTGGTGGGCCCTGGTTGACGATCTTAGAACCTCAACCTACCAGCAAGAGCGCGACTGGCAGCGGCAGCTTGCTTACCAAATCGGATAGCAACGCAGCCCCGCCTCTGGTGATCTTCCTCTCTAGATCATGTGCCAGTGAGGGGATAACAATTCCAACTCTCCGTTCTCATTCGGCATGGCCGAGCCGCACTCGGAGCCGTCACAATATGCCACTTCCTCAGTGACAATGGTGATCTCTGCGCCCGAACGCTGACGCCACAAGAGCCTTGGCAGGCTGGGGCCGATCACTTTCCGGAGCGTAAGCCGGAGCATTACGTGTTCGCCGCTTGCGAGAATGCCCGCATTGATACCGCGAACCGCGATTACAGCAAGGTTGATCCGGGCCGTCCAATCAAGTCTTGGCGCACCGCGTGACGCAATGCTCGCGAGGCCGCCGGTCTGCCAACCGTCCGTTTCCATGATCTCCGGCATACCGCGATTACGAAACTGGCCGAGTCTCAGGCTTCCGATCAAACCATCATGAGCATTGCGGCTCACGTCTCCCCGAGGATGCTGGAGCATTACTCCCACATCCGGCTTGCCGCGAAGCGGGCCGCCGTCGATGCCATCTCAAGCCGCCAGCCGGAGCCTGCCTCTAAGAAACCCTGGAAGGCACGCGCCAGGGCGATTCAATTACTCCCGCGCGCCCCATATGAGCCTGCGGAAATATCGCTTGATATCAAGTCGCAACAATCGGTAGTATAAAAACATGGTGTTTCATATCACGCTTACAAAGGCCGAAGATGGCTGGGTTGTGGCTGAATGCCCAGCGCTCCCCGGTTGTGTCTCTCAGGGCAAAGATGAGCAAGAGGCCATTACGAACATCAAGGAAGCCATTTCCGGCTGGCTTTGGGCTGAAGACCAGAAAGCCTTAGCCGAATCCCCGCACTCTGACCAGCCTGAAATCCTCGTCTCTGTCTAATCCGGTGGCCCGGCTCGCCAACATTTCCGGCAAGGAAGCTGTGAAGGCTTTCGAGTAAGCCGGGTGGAGGGTTGCCGGGCAAGTAGGGAGTCACGTGGTAATGACGAAGCCAGGCTTCCGCGCCAATCTTCCATTCCGCAACACAAAGAACTTTCTATCGGGACACTCCGCGCCCTCATCCGGCACGCTGGACTGAGCGTAGATGAATTTCTGACTCTGGCAAAATCCTGAGCCAAGGCAAGCACCCCCGCCTGTGGAAAAGCGCCCATTTTTGAGGGTGAGGGACACCAAATTCAGGAAGGCCAAAATCGGGGGTGTCGCTAAGTCATTGAATGGATTGGTGGGCCTGGGTAGAGTTGAACTACCGACCTCACCCTTATCAGGGGTGCGCTCTAGCCACCTGAGCTACAGGCCCAAATGAAGATGACACGCGGGCTCGGGCAGTTGCTTCACCCGCCATTCGTTTTCTTAGTATAGGCAAGGCCCGTGATTCCGCGCAAGCTAAAACGAACGGCGCTTTTCGTTCGGGGCGGCGCGTCGAATAAAGCGCTAAGAAGGCTTCACCTCAGTGCAACACGGCCCCTCACCCAGCTTGCTACGCGATCCACTCTCCCCCAAAAAGAGGGGCAGAAAAAAGGTCACGGCATGCCTGGCATAAAGCGCGACGTTACATCGCCTGCCGTCTGATGAAAACAGCTTTACTGGTTTTGGAGCTAGCCGGTGCTCTTCATTCCGAAGGCGATGCCGCCAACTGTGATTTGCAGCAGATGCAGAAGTTCCGGCGCTGCTGCCTTCGAGTTCCGTCGCCATTCGTCTAGGAAACGAATCTGGAGGAAATTCAAGGGATCGACGTAAGGATTACGCAAGCGGATGGATTCTGCGAGCACGGGTTGTTGCTCCAGCAAATGGTGGCTATTTCGGATCTCCAGAATGCGTTGCACGGTGCGCTGATATTCCTCTTCGATCTGTCGGAAGATTTTTTCCCGCAGGCTGGCGGGACGCACCAACGCCGCGTACCGGCCTGCGATATAGAGGTCGGTCTTCGCCAACGACATCTCCGCGTTATCCACCAGTACCGCGAAGAAAGGCCAACCCTGATACATAGCCCGCAACAGATCGAGACCGCGCGGCGCCCGTTCCTGAATAAAACGGTCAAAAGCATAACCCACGCCATACCAGGAAGGCAGAAAATGCCGCGATTGAGTCCAGGCAAACACCCAGGGTATAGCACGCAAATTCTCGAGCTCCTGCGACCGAAATCGGCGGCTGGGACGCGACCCCAGGCGCAATTGATCGATCAGATCAATCGGCGTGGCTTGGAAGAAATATTGGGGAAATTCAGGGGTCTCATAAACCAGGCGACGATAGAAGCTGCGGCTGGCCTCGGCCATCTCCTGCGCGTGTTTCTCCCATTCCGCAAGCTGGGCCTTGGGGACGCTCTTTGGATGAACCAGGTCAGCGACAAGTACGGATGAAACCAACTGTTCCAGATTGCGGCGCGCAATAGCCGGATTCGAGTACTTGAACGAGATCACTTCGCCTTGTTCGGTGATGCGGAGTCTTCCGCCAGGTGCAGCGTGAGGCTGAGCTTGAACGCTGCGGTACGACATGCCTCCCCCGCGATCGATGGTTCCACCCTTCCCATGAAATAATCCCAGACGCACGCCGCGTCGCTCCGCCACTTCTTCCAATTTCTCTTGAGCGCGAAACAGCGACCAGTTAGCTGCGAGATACCCGCTGTCTTTAACCGAGTCGGAATATCCCAGCATGATTTCCTGAAAGTTTCCGCGCGAGCGAAGCACGCGGCGGTACATCGGATCGCGGAGCCATTGGTCGAGAATTTCTGGGCAGTGGATGAGATCCTCATAGGTCTCAAAGAGTGGAATAGCATCAAACGAAGACTGCAAGCGTCCCTGACTAACCTCTACCAGACCTGCCTTGCGGCCCAGCAGCAGCAAATCCCAGATGTCAGCGGCGCGGGTGCTCATGCTGAGGATAAAACGGTGGGCTGCTGGCTCGCCATAACGCGCTTGAATTTCTTTCAAGGTGCAGAATTCTTTCAGGGTCTTCTGCGCCGCTTCGGATTGCGCTTCAGGAAGCGAGTCACTCATCAGGAGGCGTTGAATGGAATGAATACGCGCCTCGGGCGGTTCGGCGGGAAGGCCGGCGGCTTCGAGCAATTCGCCCGCAGCGGCGCGGGTGCATGTGGCATGCTGACGGAAATCATGACTGGCGCTGTGAAATCCAAACACTTGCGCCGCCACGCGCAATCGCCCTGGACCTAAAGCCGAAATGCGAGGGCTTCGCTGCTTGGCCAGCATTTCTTCGAGAAGCTTCGCGTCGCGCACGAATTCCTCAGGCTCATCGTAGGCCCCTTCGGCGCGCTCCAGGGTGCGCTCCAGCCGCCAGATCATCATTCGCAACTTGCGGCGATAGAGCTCGTGGGGCTGATCTTTTTCCTCGAAAGTTCGGGTGGCGGGAAAGCGCTGCATGAAGCTCCGCAAGTCCCTCTCGATTTTGCGGCAGCCCTCGGAATCGTGGCAGGGAAACGAAACCACTGCCAGCAGACGCTGGCAGAAACGCAGATAATAATTCAGGATGCTTCGCCGGTGTTCCTCGGCAGCGTGAAGGCTGGCCTCCGGCGTCACGTTGGGGTTGCCGTCGCGGTCCGTGCCCACCCAGGAGCCAAAACGAAAAAACGGAGCCGGCTCGGGCACGCCGGGGTAAACCCGCTGGAGTTCCCTTCGGAACCCCTCCCAAAAACTGCTCGCCAGGTCGTAAATCGAGCGCTCGAAGTAGACCAGCGTGTTTTCGATTTCAATCTGGGGCGTTACGGGCCGCTCGCGGACCTCATCCGTCAGCCAGAGCGCCTCGATCCAGGGATCGATCTGCTGTTCGAGCGCAGGCCCCATTTCACCACAGAAACTCTCCAGCGTCTGCCCGATGCGCAGAACATGATTGAAGATGCTGCGCCGCTTCGCCTCGGTAGGGTGCGCCGTCAGCACGGGCTCAACCTGCATGGAAGCCAACAGCCGCTTGAGCGACGAAGAGGAGACGCGATGGCGCTTTAATTCATTGAACGCTCGCCGCAAGGACATGGGCGCGCCCGCCTCCTGCCGCTCGTAACCAGCCAGCCGCCGAATACGTTCACGCTCTTCGCAGAGGTTCACCAGATGGAAGAAAAGACTGAAAGCATGGGCCACATTTGCCGCTTCGTCCAGCTTCAGCTTGCCTACCGCTCGATCGTTTGCCGCAAGCAGCGCCGGGTCGGGCCGCTGGCGGATCTGTTTCGAAAGATTGCGGAGTTCTTCAATGGCGGTAAAAACTCTGTTTCCGCACTGTTCCTGGACAATCGCGCCTAATCGGGTTGTGAGGCATCGAACTTCTCGTCGTAAAGCTTCCTGCATAGGGGTTTATCGCGGTTGAAATCCTGCCCATAAAGCGGTTTGCATTCAGAGAGCGCGGCGGCGTATCGGCGCCATCCGACGCCCTTTCACACTGGCACACCCAGTGCTTGATCGAGCGCGCGGCGCAAGGCATCCAGGTTGGGCTCCACGCACCATCGCTGCCGGTTTTCCTCGCTGGCGGAGCGATGGCGCATGATGTAGTCTGTGTCCTTCAATTGATTGCCAGTCAGTACGGCCACTACGTCCGCGTGGCGCTCGATTTTGCCCGCCCGGCACAACTTTCTCACTCCGGCAATCGTTGCGGCGGAAGCCGGTTCACAGCCCACGCCATCCTCGGCCAACACGCGTTTGGCTTCAAAAATCTCTTCATCCGTCACCGATTCCGAGAGCCCGCCTGTCCACTCCAGCACCCGCCGCGCTTTCTTCCAATTGGCAGGGCGCCCGATGCGAATGGCCGTCGCCTGCGTGTTAGGGTCTTCGACAGGAATCAGGTCTGGCAGACCGGAACTGATCATCTGATAAAAGGGATTCGCTCCTGCTGCCTGCACCACGACAACGCGCGGAATTTTCTCAATGAAGCCAAGCTCCAGCAGTTCCTGCAAGCCTTTGCCGACGGCGGAAGCGTTGCCCAAATTGCCTCCCGGGACGACGATATAGTCGGGCGGGCGCCACGCGCGCTGCTCCATCATTTCCGCCACGATAGTCTTCTGCCCCTCAATTCGGAAGGGATTCACCGAATTCACCAGGTAAAGCCCCAACTCCGGAGCGATCTCGCGCAGCAGCCGGAAAGCCTGATCGAAAGTGTCGCCCACTTCCACGACGATCGCGCCGAAATCGAGCGCCTGAGCCAGCTTGGCGGCGGAAATCTGACGATAGGGAACAAAGAGCAGCGCCTTGATCCCGGCGCGGGCCGCGTAGGCGGCCATCGAAGAAGAGGTATTGCCGGTCGAGGCGCATGCCACCATTCGCACGTTGCGCGAACTGGCGCGCGTGATGCAGGCCGTCATTCCCAGGTCTTTAAAGGAACCGGTTGGATTGTTGCCCTGATGCTTAATCGTGAGATGGACGGGGCCGGCCCAGTAGCCTGCCCGCCGCGTGCCTACGAGCGGTGTCGATCCTTCGGAGAGGGAAATAATTCGTGTGGCTGGGTCCACAAACGGAATCAATTCACGGAATCTCCAGACGCCGCTGCGGTCAATCGGTTCCCCGCTCAGGCGGCGGCGATGCCAGGTTTCACGCAACTCTTCAGGATCAAATGGATCAAAATCATACTTCACCTCCAGCAGACCGCCACAGGCCACGCAGTGATACGCGTCGCGCTTGGGGTCCTGCCGCAATCGGCAGCTTTCTTCAATGCATTGGAGATAAGCGTATGACATGGTTTGTTGTCAGTTGTCCGTTGCCAGTTGTCTGTGGCCCTTGCCCCGCTCACGCAGGATGAGAAGCGAAAGGCTCAACATGATGAGGAGAAAGCCACAGTTAACTCAAACTGCGAATTAACCGCGACTACCATTACCCCACTGCCATTCTGCCCTGAAAATACGCCGATCTTTCGGCCTGCGATCCGAAGCCCTGAGAATTTGGGCAAAATGCGAACTCTTCGCCGCCTTCGGCTCTCTCGAAAATTACTTCCACCGTCTATTCCCCACCAAGTCTCTTCCCCCAATGCAATCTTTGCCCCCCTGGCCGGAAGCACGGATTGCCCATCGTTGCGCACGCCCTCGCCCTTGGCCTTGAATCCAAATCGGGACTCGCATGTTATCTTTGCAACTCCCTTGATTTCAACAACATCGTTGGTTCGTTCTCATTCTCTCCAAGCCTTCGAGCCGTAGCACGACACCTGCTTTTCATCGCGATTTCAGCATAGCAGAGCGGGTGGCACGGAGGGAGACAGATGAGACATTTGAGACGCTTTTTCCTCCTTCGGCTCCTCAGGACGAGGGCCTGCCGAAGTTTTTCAATAGATCCCTAAAGCTGAAATTCGTCATGAATGGCCTGCACCGCCTCCTTCACGTCAGACGTTTTCACGGCAAACGAGATGCTGATCTCGGATGAACCCTGAGCGATGGCGATGATGTTAATGCCCTTTCGTCCGAGCGCGCTAAACGATCTTCCAGCAATTCCCGGCGTTCCCTTCATGTTTTCGCCAATGGTCACGACAATCGCCACGTGCGGCATCACTTCAATGGAAGCCCGATTGTCGTGCAGCAGCTCAAGCTCGAAGACTTTTTCAAGGTGCGTCTTCACGCACTTCAGGTCGCTATCGCGAATGGCAAAGCATAATACATTATCCGCCGAGGATTGCGTCACCATCAGCGTATCCACTTCCTCAGCGCCCAGCGCTGCAAACGCCTTGGTGGCCAGGCTGGCGAAGGTCAAATTGCCCCGGCCTGTCAGCGTGATCAGTTGCGTTTTACTGACCGAAGTGATCGCTTTCACTCCTGGTTTGCCATTCGCGGCGGAGGGCCCGATTTTGGTTCCAGGACAGGAAGGATTGAAAGTGTTTTTGATCCAGACTGGGATTTTGCGCTTGATGACGGGTTGAATTGTTTTCGGATGCAGCACCTTCGCTCCAAAAAAGGAAAGCTCGATCGCTTCACGATAAGAAATCTCGGGAATAATGTGCGCGGTCGGCACCAATCGCGGGTCCGCCGTCATCACGCCGTCCACGTCGGTCCAGATCCAGACTTCATCGGCGTCGAGCGCCGCGCCCACCAGGGTTCCGCTGTAATCGGATCCGCCACGGCCCAGTGTCGTGCAATGTCCATCCAGTGTGGCGCCG
Source organism: Acidobacteriota bacterium (assembly GCA_902812415.1). Taxonomy (GTDB): domain Bacteria; phylum Acidobacteriota; class Terriglobia; order UBA7540; family UBA7540; genus RH2-MAG17b. The sequence goes on along the minus strand of CADDZJ010000005.1, from coordinate 52,411 downwards.
CGAAAGCCGGTAATAACCGGAATCTCTCCGCGCCGGCGCAGGGAGGCCAGCCGCGCTCGCATTTTCTGATTGGTTTCTTCAAACAGCGGCGTGGCATTGCCGAATTTATCGTCGGTCACAATCAATTCTGTCGCGTCCACGGCCTCGGCGGGCACGCCTTGTGAGCGCAGGATGGCCGCAAGCAAAGTTGAGGACATCACCTCGCCCAGGCTTGAGAGCGTATCCATTGCGCGCGGCGTCACTTCGCGCACCAGCGAGAAGCCCGAGCAGAGGTTTTCGAAATTTCCCACCTGCTCCGCCAGACGCGGCAGCACCACCGCCTGCTCGCTGGCGGAAAGCGTTCTATCCGCCACCTCGCGATGACGTCGCGCGATCTCCTGCCGCACACTTTTCCATTGTTCGCGATCTCCACGGCTGGCCTCCGTGGCCGCGCGGATCAGCATATCCGTGACTCCGCCCATGGCTGAGACCACCACGGCAATCTCCGCCCGCCTGGAATGTTCCTTCACCAGTTCTGCCACATTCTGCATGCGCTCGGCGCTGCCCACCGAGGTTCCGCCGAATTTCATGACAATGAGCGGCTTTTCCGATTTCGCCATAGCTCTAACCCCCCTTCTCAGAGATTTCCCGTGACGAGTCTTGCCTCGCTCGCGCCCACCGAAGGTTAAGAAGGCCCTCGGCGGGCTACTTAATCGATGGAGTCTTGGGGGTGGAATTCGCGCCCGAATTGGACGACTTGGTGGACTCGCGAACAACCTCGATGAAGACTTTGGCAGGGAGCGAAAGATAGCGGTCGCGCCGGTAGATAAGACCGAGCTCACGGTACAGTTTCTGATCTTCCAGAGGGATAAGTTTCAACAAGCCTGCCGCCACTTCAGGCTGAGCGTAGGTTCGACTGATCAGAGAAATGCCAAGACCGGCGCCCACAAATTTCTTGATGGTTTCGACGCTCGCCAGCTCCATCGAAACCTGCACGTGGTCGCGATAGTCCCGCAGCAGGCGGTCAAGCACCACCCGCGTGTGGCCGGTCTTGGGCAGAATCAACGGATGGTTCGCCACCTCATCCACCGTCACGCTGCGACTCTTGGCGAGAGGATGATTCGCAGGCACTACCACCTGAACTTCATCTCGAAAGACGGGAATCACTTCCATATTGCTGACGTTCAGGGGCAAGGTGATGATGCCAAGTTCGACAGCGCCCTCCTGAACTTTCTGAACGATCTTATGGCTGAAATTGCGGTAAATGCTGATCTGGACCAGGGGATAGAGCTGTTTGAAACGGGCGAAGGTTTTCGGAAGCACGTAAAGGCAGGTAGCTTCGTTGGCGCCGATTTGCAGTTTTCCGCGCGCTGTCTGGTTGAGCTCGGCGACGGCTTGCAACGCCTCTTGATGCAATTGGATGATTTTCTGGGCGTAGCGTTGCAGAATCTCGCCGGCCGGCGTCAGCAACACTTTTTTCCCGCTGCGATCAAAAAGCCTCTCCCCGCATTCCTGTTCGAGCAAGCGCACTTGGGCGCTGATGGCCGGCTGGGTGCGATAGATTTTCTCCGCCGCGCGCGAAAAGCTCTGGAGTTTTGCGACCTCCAAAAAACTCGTCAGTTGGTCGTAATCCATAATTGTGGCTTCAATGGCTTGACAAAAAGGTCAACGACTTTCGCCCTCAGGAAGCGGCAATATGCCGGCGCCGCGTTCATCGGGCAAGCCAGCGCCTGACAAACTGAGACAGCGGGTAATGGATTGCAGGCTTTTTCGTCACTTCCAGGATCAGCTTCCCATTGTACCAGAAATGATCGCGCTTCGCGCGAAGCGAACAACAGCCGCTTACAGCAGGCGCAGGGTCACGCTCCCCTTCATCCCCTTGCCCTCCACCCCCGTCATTCTCGATCAGCTTCCTGCCGCCAATGCCCTCACCGCCGCCAAAGGGGTGCTCCAGACTATGGATCGCCTGGCTAAAAACTTCCCCCGGGGATCAAGTACAGCGTCACGATGGATTCAACCCTCTTCATCACTGAATCGTTGCGAGAAGTCCTGAAGACGCTGGTGGAGGTGCTGCTGCTTGTCTTGCTGGTGGTCTTTCTCTTTCTCGGAACCTTCCGCGCCACGGGAGCGCGGGGGCGCGGCGGTTGGCAATAAGGATCGGCGTGCAGGAAAAGTCTGAGCCGGCAACACCGGCGACAAACTGCGGGTTGTGGAAGAAACCTTCTTTGCTTCTACGCGGTTCGTGATCTCTCTGTGTAAAGCTAGCGCCCTTCAGCAGCTTCGTTTGCAGAAGCGGAGAGCGCAGAGCCGGGCACTTCAAAAGGCACCAAGCCTGCCTCTAGCTCTGCCATGGCGATTTTGGTGGGTTTTTTGTAAGGAGTTTGAACCAAAGGTTTGGCGCCAGACTGCAATTGGCGCGCCCGTTTGGCCGCAACCAAAATAAAGCGGAATTTGCTGTCGATTCCCTGGGGTATGTCCATTTCGATTTATCCTCCAAACGTCTTCAAAATCTGTCGAATTTTTTCCTGCTGATTGGTCTGTCGAAAACGCGCCGCGGCCAGAATGCTCCGCAGCGCGCCAGTCGCCTGACGCACATGGTCATTGACCACGATATAGTCATACTCCGGCCAGTGCCTGATTTCCTCACGGGCCGCCGCCAGGCGCTTCTCAATCGTCTGAGGAGCGTCGGAGTGGCGGCGCATAAGGCGTCGCCGCAACTCCTGAAAGGAGGGCGGCAGCAGGAAAATGCTGATCGCTTCGGGCAATTGCCGGCGCACCTTGCGGTGGCCCTGAACGTCGATATCCAGCAAAATGTCTTTGCCGGCTTGCCTGGCCTCGACCAGTTGGCGTCGCGGCGTTCCGTAATAGTGGCCGTAGACGTTCGCCCACTCCACAAACTCGCGGGCGGCGATCATTCGTTTGAATTGGGCGACGGTAATGAAAAAGTAATCCCTGCCTTCCCGCTCATGAGCCCGGGGACGGCGGGTAGTATAGGAGATCGAAAACTCAAGCCCGCGCGTGGAAGCCAGAAGCCGGCGAACAAGGGTTGATTTCCCCGAACCGGAGGGCGCTGAAATGATGACAATATTTCCCACTCCCTCTGGTGAGGTCTGATTCGATGCCATTTAATATTATAGCCTGTCAGAGCACCGGCGCGTCACCCGGAAGTTGCTGAGAAAATGTAGCGGAGCATCAAGCTTAACGGCGGCCCCTTTCAAATGCCAGCGAGATCAGGGGGATCACTCAATATTTTGCGCCTGTTCGCGGAGCTTCTCGATTTCAACTTTCATTTCGATGGCGCAGTTGGCAATCTCAGCGCCCGCTTCCGGCACGCCGGTGGTTTTCGCCAACATGGTGTTGGCTTCACGGTTCATTTCCTGAAGCAGGAAATCCAGTTTCTTGCCGACGTCTTTTCCCGTTTTGAGCAGGCGCCCGGCCTGCCCGACGTGGCTCTGAAATCGTGTGACCTCTTCGGTAATGTCGGAGCGAAGCGCCAAAGCCGTCACTTCCTGCGTCAGGCGCAATGGATCAAGTTCCTGGCCCTGGGTGAGTTCTTTGATGCGCCGCTCCAACCGCTCGCGGAAAGCGGGCGCCGTCAGCCTGGAGAGCTCATTCAGCTTGATGCCCAATTCCTGAAGATGGGCCAGACGACTTTCAAAGTCACGCGCCAGGGTCTCGCCCTCGCGCTGACGCATCTCGTTCAAACGCTCGATCGCGTCGAGCAGAGCCTTCTCCACAACCTGTTCCACCTTTCCCAGATCGTCTTCCGAAAGATCGCTTCCGCCCGTCACCACGCCCGGAACGCGCAACAGCGCCACCAGATCCGGCTGGGAGGAAAATCCAAATTCCTTGTTGAGAGCTTCGCAAGTTTTGAGATAAGCCTCGAGTAATTTGCGGTTCAACCGCAGATCGGCTTCGTTCAAACGTTCCAGGTTGACGGTGACTTCAAGATGCCCGCGCTGGATATGGGTTTTCAGAATTCGGCGGATGTTCGGCTCAACAGAGTCGAGCGCTGCGGGGAGCCGCATCTGAACGTCCAGAAAACGATGGTTGGTGCTCTTGAGGCTGATGGAGATGGAAAAGCGCTCATCCTCGGTGCGGCTCATGCCGTAACCTGTCATGCTATAGATCATAAGAAGAAGACGTCGCTCACCTTGACGGACTCCTGGAGTCGCGGATGGCACGAATCTACAGGCTCATTTCGTCTCTCAGGGTTCCACGTCCACAAACTGCAGGTCGTGCAGCCTCTGGTAAATTCCTCCCCTCGTCACCAGATCCTCATGAGTTCCGATCTCAGAGATGGAGCCTCGGTCAAGCACCACAATCCGGTCTGCGCGCCGAACTGTGGAGAGGCGATGGGCGATCACCAGCACCGTACGCCCCACCATCAGGTTCATTAAGGCCTTCTGCACCAGCGCTTCAGACTCGGTATCGAGCGAAGAAGTGGCTTCGTCCAGTATCAGGATCGGTGAATTCTTCAACAAGGCGCGGGCGATCGCGATGCGCTGGCGCTGGCCACCCGAAAGCCGCTGGCCGCGCTCGCCGATCACCGTTTGATAGCCCTCAGGCAGCTCCGTGATGAATTCGTGCGCCAAAGCCGCTCGCGCCGCCTCCTCAACTGACTCCGGACTGACCGACTGTTGTCCATAGGCGATATTGTTAAAGACCGTGTCGTTAAACAGAACGGTCTCCTGGGTCACAATGCCGATTTGTGCTCGGAGCGAGCTCAGCGTGGCGTCCCGCAGATCGCAGCCATCAAAGAGGATGCGACCACGGGTCACATCAAAGAAGCGCGGGATCAGATTGGCCAGCGTCGTCTTGCCTGCTCCGCTTGAACCCACAATCGCCACCACTTCGCCCTTGCGGATTCTCAGATTAACCCCTTGAAGAATCGGGGCATCGTCGTAGCTGAAGTCGACGTGATCGAAAATGATCTCCTGATGAAAGGGAGGAAGCGCGACGGCATTGGGCTTCTCTTTCAGCTCGGCGTTCACATCCAGCAAATCGAAGACTCGCTCGGACGCTCCCACGGCCAACTGGAAGGCATTATTGACGCTGGTCAGCCGTTTGATCGGCTCGTACATCTTGATCAGGGCGAACAGAAAGGCTACGAATCCGCCCATGGTATGGGCATGGTGCACAATCTCATTGCGGGCGTAGAGCAGGAAACCCGCGATCATGATGGCGCCGAAAAGCTCCATGAGAGGCGAGGTCAGAGCGTGAGCGCGCACCCAGCGCAGGTTAACTTTCAGCAGCCGCCGCGTGGCTGCCATGAACTTGCGGGCTTCAAAGGATTCCATTCCGAAAGCCTTGACAACGCGAATCCCGCTGAAAGTTTCCTGAAGAATATTGGCGATTTCCGCCATTTTGTCCTGACTCTTGCGGCTGGAAGCGCGAATGTAGCGCCCGATGTTGGCGGAAGGAAACACCACAAAGGGAACCAATATGAGCGAAGCAAGCGCCAGATGCCAATCGAGATAAAAAATCACCACCAGCAGGCCCAGAAGAGTGAAGGATTGCTTCAGAAAATTCGCGGTCACGTGCGAGACCGCATCCTGGATGCGCTCGATATCGTTCGTAACCGTGGACATGAGCCTGCCGGTGGGATTCTGGGAAAAAAATGACATGGACTGCGCAATGATCTTGGTATAGAGCATATTGCGCAGATCGCGCACCACCGACTGGCCGATGTAATTCACCGAATACGTGGCAAAGTAGACCGAGACTCCCTTGATGAAAGTCACCGCCACGATCGCAAAGGCCACCATCGCCCAGGGGGAATGAATGCCGGGCGGAATGAAATCCTGAAGGTAAATTGCCGGGCCGTGAAAGGGCAGCTTGAAAAGAAGAATGGGCGCTATGGATTGATGAACGTCAAGCACACGGTCGAAGACAGGCTTGATCAGAAGCGCAAACAGGGCCTCGCAGGCTCCGACCACCGCCATCAGGAGAATGGCCAGAATAAAGCGCGGGATGTAAGGCCGTATCAGGCCGATCAGCCGGCTGGCTTTCATCATCGAGAAAACATCGTCCGGAGTGGGGGTTCGCCGAAAGCGAAAATGCCGTCAGGGCGATCTGCTAGGCAGGCCCGGTGACCAGGTTTCCTTCGGCGTCAAAACGCGGCTGAAAAGTCTCCGGCGATAATTCCCATCTTGGGAGATTCGCCGCCTCGCTCGTCAGTGGTTCCGAAATCGCAATCCGGTTGAGGTTGAGAGTATTGTGAATCCACGCCACGCGCTGCTTTTGGGGATCGGGAGAGCCAAGGCTTCCCAGCGCAAAGTTCAGCGCCGCCCGGTCTGAGGGCAAATACATGGGAAGGCGAACGCTGCCGGGCTTTAACGAGGTCTGCGCGTTGATGTAGGTTCTTTCCAGGTCCACCTTGCGATAGAAGTGCTCGTGAATCAGATCGGCATTGCCCATGCCCACCGCATTGCCGCCACTCTCGGGGGTGAGATCGCGAACATAAATCAGGTCGATCGTTGGGGCCTCGCCGGAGGGGAGTTCCACGCCTCGTCCAATGACTTTAGTATCCATGCCTGTCCCACTGATGTTCTTACCCATCTCATCGACGATCAGCAATTGAACCTGGGAAAAAGGAAGCCGCGGTACAAGCCGACGGGCAAGCGCCAAGGTCTCTTCTTCCTGAGCTATCAATTCTTCCGGACGCGCCGCCCTGGCCTGGCAAATGCGATGCATCTCGTTCTCGACCACAGCCAACCCACAAAGGATCTTGCCGCTGGCCAGAATTCTCTCGCTGATGGCCCGGATTGTGGTCTCATAACCATATTTTCGGGCCCACCGATGAACCTCCTCAGCGCCCTGGCGCTTACCCAGCCCGACAGCCATCATCTTAAGCCGGCCGCTCTCGATTTTCCCCGTAAAATCGGTGTGCGGCTTGACTCGGTTCATCACCAATACGCCATCGGCTTCCCAAGCGTGTCGATCCATAAATACCTGAAATCCATTCGGCGTCTCGCCCACGCAGACGGTTTCCATGGAAGAGAGTATCCGGGCGCCGATGAAGCCTTCTGAAACGCCATATTCTTCCAGAATGCAGCGCTGGCCCTCGGCGGTTGCTCCTCCATGACTTCCCATTGCTGGAATCACAAAGGGTTGAGCCCCCTGATCGCACAGCCACTGACAGATGGCGCGCACGATTTCTTTGAAGCTGGCAATGCCGCGACTGCCTGCCGTGATAGCAATACGCCGGCGGGCTAGGCGTTTAGGCGGCAGAGAGAGACTGGCCAGGCTCTGCCGGATCGCCAAATCCAGATCGGCTAATTCCGGCAAGCTGGCAGCAGTTCTTGTCAGGGTTCTGAAGGGTGCAAGCGGTATGGAGTGATCAAGGGTCGGCATCGCCTCTATCTAAATATCATGAATCCGATCCGTCTTGAAGCGGAAAAATCCTTCACCTTCTGCGGGTTCCATGCTGGTAAAAGCGCAAAAGACTGCGCGGAAATCGCTCAATCGCCAAGCAATTACTGCTCTGGATTGAGGGTTATGGTTACGGGACTTCTCAGCACAAAGTCAATTCTGGCTTCAGAGGGGATCGTCACCTGTTGGCCGTGAGTGGCTTCTTGAGTTACCGCTCCGCCCGCCGCGCCGATTGCCGCACCGATGCCAGCGCCCTTTCCGTGGCCGATCAGTCCGCCGATCAACGCTCCCAACCCGGCGCCGCCTCCGATTTTCTCGGCGCTGTTCTTGCCGCGCGAAGCGCCCAGCTTATCGTAGTAGCCGCTTTGAACGGGCTGGTCTTCGCCATTCACGTTAACAGCGACTAATTCCAGTTTTAATTCCGACTGCCCCTGGTAATGCCCGGCGCTTCGCACCTGAACGACCCGCACCTTGGCATCCGCGCCTTGGGGAATCACGACGCGATTGCCGACGACTACCGGGGAAAAGACGCTTGCGGCGAATACCTGCCCTGCCTGCGCCGTTTGCGAGCTGACCGGATCAATCATCCGCACCGTCACCACAGTCCCTGATGGAATCGTCACGCGCACTGGCTGCGGCGGAGGCGGCGCAGGCTGCTGCGCTTGGGCCGGGGCAGCCTGATTTGCCGCCGCCATTTTCGAGCTTGAGGTCGGAGGCTCCGAAGGGGTGGAACGTTCCTCGTCCTGATTCGAAGCGGGCGGGGCGCTGGCCTCGGCATACTGTTCTGTGTGCCTCTTCTGGCGGCGATGATGCGTGGTTCGGGACACAGGAGCAGGCTGCTCGACAGTGTCGGACATTGCAACCGCCGGAGTCTCCGCGCTCGCGGGTGACTGGTTCAAGGCCGAAGGAGCTACCGTCATCTGATCAATGACGCGCTTCACGCCCGGGGCTTTCTGGGCCAAGTCTTCTACGGCCAATTTTTCCAGGGGTGTATTCACAGCGCCGCTTAACGTGACCACTCCATGGTCCGAAGTGACGTTAACTGAAAGCGTCTTTAAGTCAGGATTTTGATATAGCCCTGCCTGGATAGACGAGACAATCTGCTGGTCATTTGGAACATGCGAGCAGGCACCGCAAAGCAAGATCAACGCCAAAGGAACTGAAATAAAGCTTTTGCCCCATCTCTTCATAAAGCCCCCGAAAAACGAGAGTTTAGATACGGTTTTTCGATTCAGCCGCTTGCAAACAGGTTGTCTGCGCACTGGATATATACTTACTATAGCTTGGGAATGGGTGGCTCGCAATCTGCCTTGCCCTACCTCTCAGTTAGTTTGCGTGAGAGATAACCCCATCTTAAACCCGTGGCTGGCGCAAAGCGTAAGTTGACTGCGCAGCTTGATGCTAGAATGGAAATCATCTTGAAGATAGCAAGATTATCCATTATTGCAGGTATTCTCCTGACGCTTGCAGGTTGCGCCAGGCGGCAGACAACGGTGCGGCTGGTCTATGCGCCCGGTCCCCCGCCGGCGCCGAGTTCGACCACCGCAGAACAAGGCAATGTCTTAATCATTCAAGAGCCTGCGCCACCTCAACCGGAAGCCGCGCCCTCAAAGCCACAGGAAACGCCCCCTGTAGTGTCGGAGGGTCCTAAGCCAACGCGATCGCGAAAGGTTGACCGAAGCGAGACCGTCGATTCCACTCCTCCTAAGCCTGAAGCGCTGCCTCCCCCCAATGCCCCCCAGCTCGAGCCGCTTAGCAGCATGCAGCAGAAGACTGCTCTTCAACAGCAAATTGGCGCATTGAAGGAGGGCATCCAACTGCGGATCAGCCGCCTCAGCCGTCTTGGCCTTTCCAGCGAGGACCGCCGCGCCTTGAATGACGCTCGAAGGTTCCTGAGTCAATCGGATACCGCCGTCAAGCAGGGAGACTTGCAGCAATCCTTAAAGCTAGCCGAAAAGGCCGATCTTCTGGTTTCAGCGGTCGAGAAAAATCACTGACCATCGGTTGAAGAACGTAATTTGCGCCAGGCCGCTGAGTCCGTCTGCCCGTCCACCGGTGGAATGCTGCCCAGAAGACTGGGATGCATCCCGGCCTCAGGGCTAAGACTCCCTTAAACTTAAACACAAAACCAAAGCCAAAGTTGTGCCCACGCAAGGCGCGGAGAATGAATATGATAGAATGTTTCAACTTGATGCAAGGATGCCCCAGCGTATCCTCGGCAACCTATTAAAACCCGTTCGATTTGAGGAAGAAATGGCCCTCTATTTTTCAGCCCACACTATTGCTTGTCTTACCAAACAAGCTCTCCGGGAGCTAATGAGCAATCTCATGGCTTCGACCGATCTCAAGGTTCGTCGCTGCGTTGCCAGTCAGTTGGCGGGCCGCATGCTGACGGAAGTCGAAGCGCCCGATCAAGCCACACTAGAAAAGTGGTTTGAGCATCACCACGTCAATGTGGAATGGATGATGCGTCTCGATCTTGATGGGAAGGATGGCGTTGTCAAAGAGTACTGATGGCTGTCACTCAGAATTAACTTTCTCTGAATTTCCTCGTGTTCCTTAATTTTCGAGCTACACAAGCCTTGGAGGCCAGCGTATGAAGATCACACGGATTTCGACCACAATTGTCAACGCCCGCATGCGCAACTGGGTTTTTGTCAAGGTGGAAACCAATGAGCCAGGCATTTATGGATGGGGTGAAGCAACTCTGGAATGGAAGACGAAAGGCGTCGTGGGCGCAATCGAAGACCTTTCGGTCCTTTTGCTGGGGCAGGATCCGCGGCGGATCGAACACCTCTGGCAAATGATGCACCGCCAATATTTCTGGCGAGGCGGGGTGGTCGCCATGAGCGCCCTGAGCGGTATCGATCAAGCCTTGTGGGATATCAAGGGAAAAGAGTTGGGCAGGCCGGTGTGCGAACTGCTGGGAGGCCCGGTGCGCGATCGGCTCAGGTTTTACGATCATCTTGGAGGCGGAACATTAGAGGGGATGTACAAGACGGCAGAGCCCGAAGAGTTCGCCGACAAGATTCAGGAAAGCCTCCAGAAGGGCTTCACGGCCGTCAAGGCCATGCCCATTCCCGTGGCCGAAATGATCGAGAGCGCTGATGCGCTGAAGCATTCTGCTCGCTGCGTGGAAGCCATGCGTAAAGCCGCCGGAGACAGCATCGATATCATGCTCGATCTTCATGCGCGGACTACGCCCGCCGCTGCCATCCAGTTTGGACGATTGCTGACCGAGTATAACCTTTACTGGTATGAAGAGCCTTGCTGGCCTGAGCATGTGGACGGCCTGGTGGAAGTGGCGCGGGCGTTGCCCTTTCCCGTTGCCACCGGCGAGCGGCTGGTTGGGCGCTGGCAATTCCGAGAGTTATTGGAAAAGCGCGCCTGCGCCATTGTTCAGCCGGATGTTTCTCATTGCGGAGGCATCAGTGAGGCTCGCCGCATCGCGGCGATGGCGGAGACTTACAATATCTCCGTGGCCTGTCACAATCCGCAAGGGCCAATCAGCACGGCTGCGTCTTTGCACGTTGGATTTGCGGTTCCAAATTATCTCATCCAGGAAGTGGTGCGCAAAGACGTTCCCTGGCGTAATGACGTGGTGACCGAGCCGATCGGAATGGAAGGCGGAGTCGCGCAACCGCCGCAAGCTCCGGGCCTTGGCATTGACATCAACGAAGAGGAGGCGGCCAAGCATCCTTTTCAACCCGAAGTCATCATGGCGTACTTTCACAAGGATGGCTCCGTCGCGGACTGGTGATCCTGAAGGCTCTGGCCTGCGTCAATTTGGCGCGCCAGGCGTAGGGTGCGCGAAGGCGACTTCTCGCGTCGGCTGGCCGTCCTGAATCAGGACCGGCTCCTTTTCGAGAGCCAGGTCGAGCGTTTCCTGAATGGTTTTGACGTAGCGCAGCTTGAGATCGCCTAACAGTTCCGGCGAAAGGTCTTCGCGGGCGTTCGGTTCATTTTCCTTGGGCAGGAGGACTTCCTGAACGCCCGCTCGCTTGGCGGCCAGCACCTTTTCCTTAATGCCTCCTACCGGCAGCACCTGACCGCTGAGCGTAATTTCACCCGTCATGGCCAGGCGCTCGCGCACCGGCCTGCGTGTAAGCGCTGACACGAGCGTTGTCACCATAGTCACTCCTGCGGACGGACCGTCCTTGGGAATAGCGCCCGCCGGCACGTGAACGTGGATATCGTACGACTGGAAGAAGTCCGGGTCGATATCGTAGTCGGCTGCATGCGCCCGCACCCAGGCCAGTGCGGCCTGCATGGATTCCTGCATGACCTGTCCCACGTGTCCGGTCATCGTGAAATGCTTTCCACCTTTCATGGCTGTGGCTTCCACAAAGAGCACGTCGCCGCCGGTAGGCGTCCAGGCCAGCCCTACTGCCACGCCGGGCCGACGCGTGCGTTCCACAATCTCCGTCTCCAGGCGGAAACGAGGAACTCCCAGGAAGTCCTGAATATTCTCCGGAGTTAACTGAAGTTTTTCATTTTGGCCCTCGGCGATGCGCCTCGCCTGCTTGCGGCAGAGCGTTGCGATCTCCCGTTCCAGATTGCGCACCCCTGCTTCCCGCGTGTAATGTTGAATCACATAAGCGAGAGCTTCTCGCGTAAATTCAATCTGGTCGCCATTTCGAACGCCGTGTTCTTCCGTCTGTTTCGGAATCAGGTGCCGGAAGGCAATCTCAATTTTCTCCTCCTCGGTATAGCCCTGAAGCTCAATCACTTCCATGCGGTCCAGCAAGGGCGGCGGAATGGTATCCAGCACGTTGGCCGTGCAGATAAAGAGCACCTTCGAGAGATTGAATTGGACGTCCAGATAGTTGTCTCGGAAAGTCGCGTTCTGCTCCGGGTCAAGCACTTCCAACAAAGCCGAGGAAGGATCGCCGCGGAAATCGCGTCCGATCTTATCGACCTCATCGAGCACAAACACGGGGTCTCGCGTTTCGGCGCGCCGGATGCCCTGAATAATTTGTCCGGGTAGGGCGCCGATATAAGTCCTGCGGTGACCGCGAATTTCCGCCTCATCGTGAATGCCGCCCAGCGACATCCGCACAAACTTCCGGTCCAGGGACTTTGCAATGGATTTTGCCAGCGAGGTCTTGCCCACGCCCGGCGGCCCCACCAGGCACAGGATAGGCCCCTTTAATTGCGGCTTTAATTGCAAGACTGCCAGATAATCGAGGATACGTTCCTTGATCTTGTCCAAATCGTAATGGTCGGTATCCAGAATCGTTCGGGCCTTGTGGATATCCACCTTGAGCTCGCTGACCTTATTCCAGGGAAGCGCCACCAGCCAGTCGAGGTAGGTTCGGGTTACATGATAGTCTGCCGCCGCAGGCGACATCCTGGAGAGGCGGTTGAGTTCCCGCAAAGCCTCTTTTCGGGCTTCTTCAGTCATTCCCGCGGCCTCAATCTTCTGGCGCAGCTCTTCTATTTCGTGCTGCTCGTCGGCCTCGCCCAATTCTTTCTGAATAGCCTTCATCTGCTCGCGCAGATAAAACTCGCGCTGGCTCGCTGTGACCTGGTCCTGCACCTCGGATTGAATCTTGGAGCGCAACTGCTGCACTTCCACCTCGCGCGCAAGGTGGCGATTGAGGCGTTCAAGCCGAGCGGAAAGGTCCAGGCTCTCAAGCAGTTCCTGCTTTTCGGTGTTGGAAATCGAGGGAAGGTTGGCGGCGATGAAATCCGCCAGGCGCGCCGGATCTTCAATATTCATGACCACCGTTTGCAGATCGTCGGAGAGGCTTGGAGAAAGCTGCACAACCTGCTGGAAAAGCGACGTCACGCTGCGGACGAGGGCGTCGAAGCCGGGCGTATCCTGCGCCGGCAGGACATCCTGGAGAGGTTTTACCCTGGCGCGCAGATAAGGCTCCGTGCCGACGATTTCCTCAATCCCGATTCGCTGAAGTCCTTCGACAAAGATGAAAAGATTCTGACTGGGCAACTTGATGATCTTGTGAATGAAGGCCAGGGTGCCGATCTGGAAAAGGTCTACAAGCTGCGGGTTGTCAACCCGCGGATCGCGCTGGGCCAGGACTCCAATGAATTTTTCGTCCTCTTTTAGATCGCTGATGAGTTTGAGCGAGCTTTCCCGCCCCACCGTCAGCGGCAGAATGGCGTTGGGAAATAGAACCGTTTCGCGGACCGGCAGAATCGGCAGTTGACTGAGATCGCTCACTTTTTTGTTATTGGGAGCAGCCATAAAAAATGAACCTCGCTTTCGCAGTGACGCCGAGGTTTACCATCTCTCGGGGGTTCGGCTCAACGATGGCGCCAGCGCTCGCTTTCGCGTGAAAACACTGCAAAGCATACTTTAAGGTGAATCAAAATATCCACTTAATTTAGATGCAGACTTAAGACCTTGTGATTCAGTCGCCCGGTTGCGCGCCAAGACCGCCCCACGGTATGCTCAAACGACCATAGAGGCTTAAAAGGAGACGCGATTCATGCCCTTCAGGGAGGCCCAACATGCCCGCCATCTCGGATATGTTCGCCATTTTATACATACCACTCCAAAAGTGATCATCTATCTGTCGATCCCCTGCGCTCTCATCATAGCTTTCGTTGTTGGTTACGCGCTGAAGCGGCTTTTTCAGCGTTATCGGAAGAGGGCGCGCACCCCGGTGGGGGAGTTGCTGCTCGCCGTGCTTGCGGAATTACCCATTCCGCTGCTGCTGCTCACGGCTGTCTACACCCTCATGGAAGTTCTCACTCTGCCCAGCCGCTATCGCAAGGCCGGGTCGGAACTCATCTTTACGCTCGTCGTCATCGTCATCTTTTACTTCATAACCAAGGGGCTGGTGGGCTTCATGCATCGCCTGGCGTTGCGCGAGCCGAAGCTCGAGCGCATCACCCAACCCACTTCCTTCGTCATCCGTCTCGTTTTTATCATTCTGGCGATCATCATCATCTTGGACAACCTGGGCATTCATCTGACGGCCATCTGGACCACGCTGGGCATTGGCAGTGTGGCGGTGGCTCTGGGCTTACAGGAAACGCTCAGTAACGCCTTCGCCGGATTGTACATCATGGCAGATCAGCCGGTAGCCCCCGGCGACTATGTGAAACTTGAGGGAGGGTATGAAGGTTATGTGGTTCGGATTGGCTGGCGAGCCACTTCGCTGCGCACCCTGGCCAATAACCTCATCTTCGTGCCCAATGCCAGCCTGGCCAAGACGGTGATCACGAACTATTCGCGTCCGGAAGATCGCATGGCCATAGGCATTCAGGTCAGCGTAGCCTACGGAACGGACCCGAATCGCGTGGAGCGAGTTTTGCTTGAAATCGCTCGCGAGGCGGCCAAAGACGGGCTGGACGGCCTCCTCGCTGATCCTGAACCCTCCGTCCGTTTCATCCCGGGTTTCGGAGCTTCCTCCCTCGATTTTTCACTTAATGTCCAGGTGCGGCGTTTCGTGGACCAATATCTCGTCCAGAGCGAGCTTCGCAAAAGAATCGTGCAACGCTTTGAAAAAGAAGGAATTGATATGCCGTTCCCCACCCGGACTATCCTGCTGGATAAATCGGCGCTTGAAACGCTCAGCGGTCGGACACTCAAGCCCTAGCATGTCAAATTGTTCTATCCCCACCCTATTTCCTCAATCGTAGGTAACGTGGGTGGGCTAACGCTCGTCAGCCTGGAAGGGAGTTCTACCGGCCATCTGCTGAATCTCAAGAGCATTCAAAGCTGCGTAGCCCTGCTGGTCGTTGTCAAAGTAGATGAAGACATGCTTTGCGCCCTCCTGAAGAAATTTCTCAGCGTGCCCGAGCCACTGGCGCAGTTGGGCCTTCAAATAGCGCCCCGCATATTTCTGGTGGGAGGGTCCATGGAGCCTGATGTAGGCGAAATCAGTGGTGAGGCGATGGAGCGATTTCTGATTGGCAATATCGAAGAGACATAAAGCACAATTGCGCTTTTCCAGTAGCGAAAAAATCTCCCCGTGAAACCAATCAGGGTCTCGCAGCTCAAATGCGTAGCGATGATTCTTAGGCAAAATGGCCAGGAAATCGCGAAATCTTTCCGCATTGCGTTTCCACCGCGGCGGCAATTGGAACAAAATCGGCCCCAACTTATGCCCCAGTTCGCCGGCGCAGGAGAGGAATTTCTCTAATGCCTTTTCGGGGTCTTTAAGCTTCTTCATATGGGTGATGTACCGGCTGGCCTTCACCGCGAAGACAAAAACGGGCGGTGTGGTGTCTCTCCAGGCGGCAAAAGTTTTCTGGTTCGGTAGATGATAGAAAGAGTTGTTGATTTCGACGGTAGAAAACCGGCGAGCGTAAAATTCTAACAACTCGTCGCTCTTCGCGTGCTCAGGGTAAAAGGGTCCCTTCCAATGATCGTAATGCCACCCGGAGGTTCCAACTAAAATCTTTTCTGCCATAAACACCTGCCATTTCAGCGACATTTGCGTCTTGTCGCTGAGATGAAGCGAAAGAACGTCCTAAAATTAGATTGACAGAAACCCGCGAAATCAGGAAAATAAAGAGGATGGCTAATACCCGCATTCAATCTATGGAGCACCAGGGCTGTTGTTGCTCTTGTTGTTGTCCCATCTCCCCGGCCGTGGGTTGACGCCAGACGCGATTATCCATTCGTGATCCTGTAGGTTAGGCCCATCGTCGGGAGAAACAAAACCCGGCGATGGGTTTTTTATTTTTCGGGAGGTTCGTCAGAGTGGAGCAGGGAAATACAGGCGTCCTCAAGGAAACCAAGGCGCAAAGGGCAGAGCGGCTTAAGAAAGCAAAGAATCCCTGGGAATGCTTTGCTGAAATCGAGGAATTTGCAAAGCAAGGGTTTGGTTCCATCCCCGAGGAATGGCTGAAGACTTACTTCCGCTGGTGGGGTGTTTATACTCAGGGGGATGGAGCAGGCGTTCTGGGCGGCAAAGGCGGAGAAGGCAAGGCCGCGCCTTACTTCATGGTGCGCATTCGGATTCCTAACGGGTTTTTGCGCAGCGATCAGCTGCGAACCGTAGCCCGAATTGCCGAGAAGCATGCGCGAGGGTTTGCTGATCTGACGGTGCGGCAGAATATTCAGCTTCATTGGGTTACGATTGAGTCGCTGCCGGAGATTTTCCGCACCCTCTGGCAATGCGGGCTGACGACGATGGCTGCCTGCGGCGACGATACTCGCAACATTACTGGCTGCCCCTTGGCCGGTGTCGACGCGGCTGAAATTTGTGACGCTTCGCCGCTGGTCTTTGAAGCGCAGAAGATGCTGGTGGGAGCTGAGGAATTCTACAATCTCCCTCGGAAGTTCAAGATCTGCATCACGGGCTGCCCGGTTTGGTGTTCTTACCCGGAAATCAATGACGTTGGCCTGACAGCCCAAAAGCGAAAACTCAACGGCCAGTGGGAGACGGGGTTCTCCGTGCGCGTGGGCGGCGGGCTGTCCTCGCAGCCGCACTTTGCTGTGCGATTACCCGCTTTCGTGCGCTGGGACCAGGCGATGCCGGTGGTTAAAGGCATTGCCGAAATTTTCCGCGATTCCGATTGCCTGCGCGAAGCCCGCGAAAGGGCGCGCTTGAAATATCTCTTTCTACGCCACGGCTGGACGGCTGAAAGCTTCCTCCAAGGGCTCGAAGAGCGCCTGGGTTTTCATCTGGACCCGCCGGAACCTGAAGAGCCGCCTTCAGACGTTTACCGCGACCATGTGGGCATCTATCCGCAAAAGCAGCCTGGGCGCTTCTACGTGGGCATAGCGGTGTTGCGCGGGCGCGTGACGGCCCAGCAACTGGCTGCCGCCGCTGATCTTGCCGAACGCTATGGGAGCGGCGAGGCGCGAATCACCGGCATGCAAAACCTGTTGATTGTGAACGTGCCCAAGCATCATGTGGACCCTCTGGCGGACGGGCTTGAGGCGGCAGAATTGCGCATTTCCGCATCGCCTTTCTGGCGCGGCGCCATCTCCTGCACGGGCACCGAGTTCTGCAAGCTGGCGATTACCGAAACGAAGGGATTCACGCGCTGGCTGGTAGGAGAACTGGAAAAGCGCATGCCTGGCTTCAATCAACATCTGAAAATTGACGTCACCGGCTGCCCCAACAGTTGCGGCCAGCACTGGATCGCCGATATCGGACTTGAAGGCAAGCGCATCAAAATTGACGGGAAACTGGTGGACGCCTATTACTTCTGCCTGGGCGGGGCCGTGGGAAAACACCAGGCGTTTTCCCGCCACATCGGTTATCGCTGCCCGGCTGATGAAGTGCCGGATGCCATCACCCGCCTGCTCTACGCCTACCTGGGCGAACGGGAAGAAGGCGAGAATTTCCGCAACTTCTGCGCGCGCGCAGCGGATGAGGAACTTCGGGCCGCTCTCGCTGGCGAGATAGCAGTGAGCGCCTCCGAAAATCCTTCCCTGGACGCTGTCCCCTGTTAAACTTCTAAATCAGAAAGTGCTGTGCTCCTGAGGAGGCTCTCATGGCCCGCATCACAGCTATCTTTTCGGATGTTGGAGGCGTTCTGGCCACCAACGGCTGGGACCGGGAATCCCGAAAAAAAGCCGCCGAACAATTCAGACTGGATTGGGTTGAATTTGAGGACCGTCACGAACTGGTGGTGAACGCCTTTGAAATGGGCCAGCTTGACCTCGACGAATATCTCGATCGAACAGTCTTTTATCGGTCCCGAGACTTCACGAAAGAGCAGTTTCGGGAATTCATGTTTGCGCAATCGCAACCTTTCCCGGAATCGTTGGAACTGTACCGGCGTCTCGCGGCATCCGGAAAATATCTTCTGGCGACGCTTAACAATGAATCCCGACCGCTGAATTTATATCGCATTGAGCGATTCGGGTTGCGGAAAATTTTCTCTGTCTTCTTCAGTTCCTGTTTTCTCGGCCTTACAAAACCTCACGACGCGTTTTATCGCCTCGCCTTGACCCTGACCCAGCGCCAGCCTGCGGAATGCCTCTTTGTGGATGATCGTTTGCTGAACATTGAGCGCGCTGACCAGTGCGGCATCCAAACCATTCACTGTCAGGCCCCAAAGCAACTCGAAACTCAAATGCAGGCGCTGGGCATCGAAACCCGCTAGTCATATGTCACATCAATACCTGGACTGAGCCCACGGGCGGGACGCCCGTGCCACGGTTGTGGCATAGCCATCTTGGCCATGATCACCCATTGTTCAGAAACGTTAGTGACACATAACTGGATTCCCGAAGCCAGAGCCACCAAATTATTCCATGTATTTAGAATCCCCACACTTTGCAGATTAAATCTTTGTAAGGCAGTTTTTACGAGGATTTAACGCCTGCTTCCCGCCACTCAGCCCAATAATATTCCTGTGTAGGCTGCGGTTCACCGCAGCTTTTATCTCTAAAGCATTCGCGCGGTTTCGTGATTCCTTAATGTTTGAGGAAAGCCACTCGCTTAACTTTTAACTCGGAGGGTCTGAATGAACGTAAGTGAAAACGAATTTGAGTTCGCCCGCAGTATGTTCTGGAGGCTATCTCTGTTATTTCTCCTTCTGCTGTCGCTCACAGCGTCCGCCTGGGCGCAGGTGGAGGCTTCGATCACCGGAATCATTACCGACAGTTCAGGCGCCGTGATTGCGGGCGCGACGGTGACCGCAAAGAACCTGGAAAACGGGTTTACTCGAAAAGTTATCGCCAATGAAGCCGGGCGGTATGACCTGCCGTCTTTACCCCTCGGGCGTTACGATGTGACGGCTGAAATGAGAGGGTTCAAGTCCGAAGTGAAAACAGGAGTGACTCTCGTCGTCGGACAGCAAGCGGTGGTGGACCTGACGCTTCAACCCGGTGAAGTCAAGGAGGTGATCACGGTCAAGGACGAAGGCCCGATGGTGAACGTCACGACCCAGGAGACATCGGGATTAGTCGGAGAGCGACAAGTGAAGGACCTGCCGCTGAATGGCCGCAGCTATGACGGGCTGATGACACTGAATCCCGGCATTGTGAACTACACGGCCGAACGGTCGGGAGGCGTCGGCGTTTCCAATTCAGCCATCGGAAACATGTTCGCGGTTTCAGGAAGGCGTCCGCAGGAGAATCTTTTCCTCCTGAATGGGATTGAATATACAAGCGCGAGCGAAATTAACCTGACCCCGGGAGGAGCCAGCGGCGAATTGCTAGGAGTGGACGCCATTCGGGAATTTAACGTCATCACCGACGCCTACGGAGCCGAATATGGAAAACGCCCGGGCGCGCAAGTGAGTATTGTGACCTCCTCCGGCTCCAACAAACTGCACGGGACCAGCTACGAGTTCCTGCGGAACAGCGCTCTGGATGCGCGCAACTTCTTCGATCAGGACTCGATTCCGCAATTCGAGCGTAACGAATTTGGCGGTGCGCTTGGAGGGCCTCTTCAGAAGGATAAGACGTTCCTCTTCGGGAATTACGAAGGGTTCCGGCAGAAACTCGGCCTCAGTGATGTGACCCTAGTTCCTGACAACAACGCGCGTCTGGGCTACCTGCCCGGCGCTGACGGAACGCTGGTTCACGTCGGCGTGGCGCCGTCTGTCGCGCCTCTGCTTTCCTTATGGCCGGTCGAAAATGGACCCACTCTGGGAGGCGGGATCGGCGAGGCTTTCAGCCACCCGCTGCAAAATATTCGCGAGGATTTCGGAACCGCAAGGCTTGACCATACCTTTTCGCAAAAAGACTCAATTTTCGGCGTCTATACCGTGGATGACAGCGCGGATCGGACTCCCACGGTGAATCCCTTCAGCGTCAATTTCGAGAGTCTCAGGGAGCAGGTAGTCAGCCTGCAGGAGACTCACGTCTTGTCGCCTACGGCGCTCAATACCGCGCGTTTCGGCTATTCCCGCGGGGGTTACTTCTTCACAGGTCTGCCTACTGTGAACGCGCCCGGATTCATCGCCGGAGCGCCTGCCGGCGCTATTGTGATCGGGGGCGGGACAGCCTCCAACGCCGCAACGCAGATCAGCCCCGCCGGCAGTAACGTGGGCAGCAACTTCATCGCGGTGCGCAATCTCTTTACCTATGAAGATCGCGTGGATGTGAGCAAGGGCATTCATCAACTGAGTGGCGGAGTCTGGTTCCAGAGGATTCAGGCGAACGACAATATGGCGCAGGGGCAGTTCGGCCAGGCGTCTTTTTCAAGCCTCGCCAATTTTCTGAAGGGCACTGTGAGCACTTTCACGGCCGTTCCCTCGTCGTCGCTGATGGGCTGGCGCTCGCTCGAAGGCGCCCTCTATTTTCAGGATGCCATCAAATTGAGGCACAACCTTGCGTTGACTCTGGGTCTCCGCAATGAATTCACGAATGGCTGGAATGAAGCTCACGGCAGGGCTTCCAATTATCTGTTCGATTCGAATGGCGTCATTGAAACTCAGCCCCTTGTGGGGCGTTCGGTCTTTACCAAGAACAACGCCCGGTTTCTTCCCGAGCCCCGTGTGGGACTTGCATGGGACCCGTTCGGCGCCGGCAAGACCGTGATTCGCGCTGGATTCGGTTTGTACCCCGATCTGTTGGATAATCTCAGTTACCGGTTAGACCAGAATCCTCCTTTCAACACAACCCTGGTTCTCAAGAATGTGCCGCTCTCATCGCTGAACATCGTGCCGGGCGCGCCCCTGCCTGCGGGAGGCCTTGTTTCTCCTGGCGGCATTCAACCTACGGTCCAAACCCCAACCGTCATCACTTATACGTTGAAGGTTGAACAGCAAATCGCGCCGAGGACCACCTTGAGCGTCGGCTACGTGGGATCGCGCGGCTATCATGAAATCCTGGCTGCCGACATGAACGAGCCGATTCCGGCGGTCTGCCCCGCGGCCCCATGCCCGTCCAGCCTTGCGTCTGGAACCGTCTATTATGCCCCTGGCTCTCCCCTGGCCAACCCCCAGGTGGCGAACACAACAACCTGGATATCGGCAGGCGACAGCTCCTATAACGCGCTTCAGGTTGATGTGAATCACCACTTCAATCATGGTTTGCAACTGAGAGGAGTCTATACCTATTCCAAAAGTCTGGATGATGGCGCGGCCTGGAACAGCAGCGTCGCCGCCAATTCCCCCGGCTTCGTGATGTTTCCGCTCGATCCGCGGCTCGATTGGGGGCTTTCTCCATTTGACGCCAGGCGCCTCGCAGCGATTAACGGAACTTATGAGCTGCCTTTTGGGACAGGCAAGGCGTTCCTGAACGGCGGCAGCGGTTGGGAGAGAAAACTGGTCAGCGGATGGATGCTGGGCGGAATCGAAACCTTGCAGTCGGGATTTCCTTTCACTCCACAATTGGGATTTAACCCCACCAACAACGGCGATACCCGGAATCCCATACGCCCTTCATGGAATCCTGCTTTTCATGGGAACCTGATTGAGGGCGGCCCTGCCCAGTATTTCAATCCTGCTGCATTCATCGTGCCGCCCAATGGCACTTATGGAAACGTCGGCAGAGATGTGCTGATTGGCCCTGGCTTGGCATCTCTCGATTTATCTTTGATGAAGAATACCTCCCTTTCTGAACGAATGAGTCTTCAGTTCAGGGCGGAGTTCTTCAACATTCTGAACCGAGCCAACTTCAATACGCCGAACGCGGTCGTCTTTACCTCCGGTTCGGCGGGGCCGTCTGCGACCGCCGGCGTGATCAATAGCACTTCCACAAGCTCGCGGCAAATTCAATTCGGGTTGAAACTGATCTGGTGATGGCGAACCAGAGATAACCGCTGAGCGTCAGTCGGCCTTCGCTGCAATTTAATGCTAGCGCGGAGAGCAACGAATTGCTCAGAAGCGCGATCCACGCGCTCCAGCCGCCACTCTGCATCCAACCAGAGATCGATGCGCGCAAGATCGGTGGAAATGACGAGATGTTTGCAGGTCTCCTTCTTCCCGCCGATCTTGATGGTTTCCTTGCCTGCATTCGTCACGGTGAGGGTTCCGGGCAAAGCTTCCTGCGGGATGAAGGCCGTAAAGGTCTGCTGCCCCCCTGGGGTCATCGCGTAGCGCCACGCTGTGAGTTCGTACTGATAGATCACGTTGTCATCCAGGATGACGACGTCTCGCGGCAGGTTGAACTCACGGTCATCCTGGCGGCCATTTACCGTGTGGTAGCGAATCCTGGCCACCCGCTGGCTGAAATCCATCTGAAGGCGGGAGGAGCGAGCGCCCTTCTGGCTCCACGTGTAAGTGAGCGGTTGAAGCTGCGAATTCAGGATCAGGTCAGGAAACGTCTTGAAGTCTACCGGGTTGCCGTCCTGGGCGGCGCGAAACTCAATGCGGGCGCTGGCCTCGAGATCTTCCCCGCGCGCGTGGATGCGAAATTTCTCTGTCCCGATCTGCTGCCCGTTCAGCATCAGAATAAACCAGCCCTCGTCCTCGGTGACAGGCGGTGATTGTGGAGGCGCGGAGAAAAGGGAGGGTGAGGCGGCGATTAAGACCGCAAGGAGCCAATAAGCCATTCAGAAAACCTTCAGGCGCAGGATGCGTTCAACAACCTCTTCGGGCGCCTGCCCATCCGTTGCAACGCGAAATTCAGCGAGGCGGTAATAAGGCAACCGCTGGTTGAACAATTGAGCAAAGCTTTCGGGATCCCGGAACAGGGGGCGATCATCGATGCCCGCGCACCGCCTGCGCAACTCCTCCAGGCTGCAATCCAGCCAGATGGTCGCTCCACCTGTGCTGCGGATGAATTCGAGGTTAGGCTCCTGCACCCAGGTTCCGCCGCCCAGGGCAATAACTGCCGGCTCGGTTTTGGAGGCCTCAGTGAGAGCTGCATGCTCGATCTGTCGGAAAAAGGGTTCCCCATCCTGCTCAAAAATCTGCCGGATGGTAGCGCCTTGCCCCGCCTCAATCGTGGCGTCCAGATCGATGAAAGGCCAACCCATGTTGCGGGCCAGCAGTTTCCCCACGGTGGATTTGCCGCTCCCCATGAATCCCAGGAGGTAAATAAGCTTTTTGCGATGACGAGCCATTCTATCTCAGTAAGAGCCTGATTATAAAAACCAGCCTGGAAGATTGGCAAGGGCCGCGAGCGCAGCGAAGAAGGGTGGAAATGCCAAACCTTAGGGTTGGGTAGTCTGCGGGCGAATCCGAATGGTGCCGCTATAAGAGGTTAGCTCGAGGGTGGCTGCGCCCTGGTTGTGCATGCCCAGAAGCGCGTTGCCGTAGAAGGAAACTGATCGATGGTACCGCTTATGAGTCAGTTTCATGTCATCGATCAGCTTGCCGTGCACCGACCGTGCATTGAGTTCAAACGACGCGGAAGGCGGGCAGAAGACGTCGATATCGCCGTTATAGGAGGACATCACATATTCCCCGGCGGCGATGGGGTTCCCTTCATAGACAATCCTTCCCGAGGTTGTCCGCGCATGAATGCGCGAGCTGGAGGGAGATAGGAATTCAAGATTTCCGTTCACAGAAGACGCTTCCACATAACCGGACGGGCGAACAATCTGAATCTGCCCGCCCACCGATCGCGCTACGATCTCCCCGGCGGCGTCGCTGATAATGATATTTCCGCCTACGGACTCCACCCAGACATCTCCATTCAGCTTATCGATACGGACCAATCCCTGGGGATTGCGGATTTCCATGCTGGATCCCACAGGTACGTCCAGCGTGTAATCCACTTTGGCGTTCGGTCCCTGAAGATTTCGGTCCAGAAGGTGAGTCGCAAGGTGAATCTTCTCCGCATCTCCCTGGGAGGGAACCTCTTCCGTGTCAATCTCAATGCGCGGCGAAGCAATCATATAAACCGCGTGGACTACAGATTTTTCCCAACCGCGCACTTCGACCGTGCCGGTAAGATTCGTCACAGTGATACGGGGCGCTGGGATAGTGTTAAATGTGTTCGAGCGCTGGAGAGGGCCCTCGCACCAGGCGCTGGCAGGCACCAGGAGAATCAGGAACGCTGCCCAAAACTTCCTGTCTACGTGATAATTCATCCGCGTCACTCGGCCATCATCGGCCTGCCCTCTCTATCGCAGGTTATACTCCAGCGCTGATTGAAGCAGTTCCGCCTTCTGGACGTAAGCGGTTGAAAGATATTCGCGCGCGAGGTCGTTTTCAGGCTGCTGCTTCATCGAAAGCTCGCATTCCCGGATTTCCCCATCGAGCGAATCGAGGCTCTTCTGATAAGTCGCCTTCATGGAAGGCTCCAGTGAAGCTTCATTGGCGCGGTAAGCCTGCTCAAGTTGCTGAATGGTCAAGCGAAGGCTCGAAATATCCCTGGGCGCCATATAATCCTGGGTGAACACCACCGAGTGGATGACATTGGCCGGCGGCGCGTTCGAATGAACAAGATAACCCGGAGCCTTGAATAAAACAACTGCCATCACGGCCGCCGCTGCCGCTGCCGCAAACGGGGCGGGATGCCTCACAAGGCTTCTGCTGCCCCACGGCGCCCAGCGCCTCCAAAAGCTGACCGGATCGTGAACGATTCCTTCCTCAATCAGAACTGCGCGAACGTTCGCCCAAACCCTTGCCGGAGGCTCCTCAGTCCCCAGTTCCGGACTGACCTTGCGGATCAGATCAAGGTCTGCCAGCAAGCACCGGCAGAAGTCGCACTCGCTGGCGTGAGAGAGCGCTTCAGGGTTGGAATCGCCTTCCAGATAGGAGGCGAGATTCGCCTCAAACTTTTCGCACGCGTTCCCCAGCTTCATATCTTCTTCCACCCCTTCATCAATCACTGCGCCTTTCTCCTTGCCGGCGTCGCCTGCCGCGCCAGCTTGTTCTCATCGCGTCGCAGAACCTCCCGCAGCTTCACCCGGGCTTTATGGAGTTGGGATTTTGAGTTCCCCACCGAGCAATTCATAATCTGCGCAATCTCATTATGCTCGTAGCCTTCCACGTCGTGAAGAACAAAGATAGCCCGGTATCCCGGCGGCAGTTCCTCAATGGCGTTATGAAGTGAAATGCGGTCTACCGAACCCAGCAACCGGCGGTCGTCATCTCCGTACTCGCGTTTCACCGGCTCTTCCTGAGAGTTATCCATCTCGTCGAGGGAAACTCTCGGGATATCCTTTTTGCGGAGATGCATCAAAACCACGTTCACCACGAGGCGATGCAGCCATGTGGAAAATGCAGATTCTCCACGGAACGTTGAAATCTTGCGAAAAAGCTGAAGAAAGGCCTCCTGGGTCAGGTCCTCAGCTTCCGCTGTATCACCCGTCATGCGAAGGCATAAGGAGTAGACTCGCCGTTTGTGAAGTCCATAGAGAGCGGCGAATGCCTCCTCCTCGCCTCGCTGTGCGCGCGCGATAAGCTGGCTCTCCAACGCTGGCTTCGGAGCTGCGTTTTGATCTTGGGCCAAATGATTTCATTCGCGCCGCACTTCCAATTTCTCTGGGTTGTGATGCGGCGTCTGAATTGAAAGTTGTATCCCCGGTAAAGGCCTGCTCCCTGCCTGGCTGCCGGGAAGGGTCCCGGAGGCCCCGGGGGCAGGGTCTGTGGGATCAAGGGCTTCATCGAACCTCGATAACAGCCTTGCCAATCCCAATATTCCCGGCTGTATCGTAAGCCCGCAGCGAGATGACATGCTCGCCCGGCGCCAGTCCCTGAAGCCTTACCGTAAAGGTCTCGCGCTGGGAGTCCACAATCCCATCGTCCGATAGAATTTCCTTCCAGTGATCCTCGCCCGTGGAGACCTCTGCTTTCTCAAGAGGGGAAACTTTGCTCAAAGCTTGAAAGCGGATCACAGCCGTCCGGCCATCCACCTGGTGGCTGATTGTCTGAATCACCGGGGGGGTGTTATCCACCCAGAACGGCGCGCTGACCAGTTCGGTTTTGAGCGCACGATCCGGCGGATTGGATGCCTCATCGGAGGCCACCAGCCGGATTTGATATTCACCGTCCGCCAGAGAATCCGGCTCAAGCGTGAAATTCGTATCCCTCAAATTCCCTTTAAGCAGGTGCCACTGCTGCTCATCTGCCGACTTGATATAGAGGGAGTAAGTAATCTGGTCGCGGTTGGGGTCTTCAGCCTGCCAGCTTACATAAATGGGATGCTTGCTCACTACCTGTCCTCCCGACGTGTCGTAAACCGTCGGCGAGTTGGCCGAAGTTGTTACGGTGCTGATAGGCGTGACGGTCATCACCGGGTTTGACGAGATAATGGGAATGCCTGAGAGACTGGTCCTTTCGTTCCCAGCGGTAATCGTCAGATTGCGAATCTCAGGCGGAAGATTTTGATTTAAATAGGCCAGGCTGACCTCGACCAGGCTGGGGCTTTGCCCATCCAAACCATGGAAGACAGCCTTCCATTGCACATATCGGGCAGGCGGGCTCTGGATGGCGCTTCCTGGAGGGTTCGTGTACGGCCCCGCCCAGTCGCTCCAGGTGTTATCCGGCCGTGCCGAATTCCCGGACCGCGTATAAAACTGAAGGCCACAATGGGCGGGCACTTCCGCGCGCCACGAAATTTCACCCCAGTGCGAAATGAACCCGGCGTCTTTGACCTGAGACTCGTAAGTGCCTTCGGTTCCCGTGGTGGTGCCGATTTGAATCAGCTTGGCGATATTGCTGGTGGCAACGAACAAATCGGAACCTTCGGGCAGAATCCGCGTGGGCAGGGACTCGCGGGTTTCGGTGAGAAGCGTCAGCTTGGGGCCGTCGGGAGACGGCTTCAGATCAAAAATATGCCCATTGGCATCCGTTGAGAACAAAACGTCGGAGCCGCGGGTGGCCAATCCGAAGATACTCTCGTTATTTGAGGTCCAAAGCGTCTGCGCCGTATAGTTGGGAAGGATTTCGATCAACGCGCCGCGACCTAACGCATACTGATGATACGGTTGCACACCGGCCGAGACGTTAGGATTCACCGAGGGAGTCCTGCCGGGCCTCTGAGGCGCCCGTTGCGGTTGCTGTGGCTGCTGCGGTTGCTGCGTTTTGACAGGATCGTCAGCCATGTTTCCGGCGGAGGCGACCACCGTCACGGTGGTTGCAGGGGAAGAGACGAGAGTTGGCGATGTGGAAGGAAGAACGTATCCGGGCACTGCCCCCGGAACGTTGTTCCCTAAAGCCGCCGCATAAATGCGTCCCTGAGCATCCGTCGCCAAGGCGTGAATTTCGGGCAGATTGGCCTGATAGAGGACAAAGGCCTTTCCCTGAGGGCTGATGCGGTAGATCAGGCCGTTGGGTTCGCTGCCGGCAAGCAGGTTCCCAGAGCGGTCAAACGTGAGGCACATGATGTGAGTCTGATTGCTGGCGAAAAAGACGCGCCCCTTGCCGTCACGATCCACTTGCAAAATCTCGCCGCGGTCTCCTGTGCCTACATAGAGGCGACCTTCAGGATCAAAAGCCAGAGCCCAGATGTATTTCACCTTGGGGTCGTAAAAGACGGAGGACTTGCCCCGCGGGGTGACGCGATAGATCTTTCCTTCCGGGGAACTGCCGACATAGAGGGCATGATCCGGACCGATGGCCAATGCCAGAATTTCCGGCTCCGGCGCCTGGAAAATCAGCCGCCCGTGGCGATCCGAGTCGAGTTCAAAGACTTTCCCTTGATGACCTGTCCCGATGTAAAGGCTGCCGTTTCGCCCTGCCACCACGGATAGCGCTACCGTCTCATCGGGATTGAAGATGGCGCGGGTTTCGGGAGCCAGCGTCAATTCGCCGTCCATGCTCACCGAAACGCCTTGCAAATTCCCCTTCAAAAAGCCCTTGAAGCTGCTGGTCCTCCAGAATTCTGTATGCGTTGCGTAGAGGGGAATCGCGCAGAAAGCAATGGCCAGGAGCCATGCGGGAAAGAACTTTCTATCAGTCATGCAAAGGCCTTTCTTTAATCATTAAGACGGGAGGTTGGGCAGCTTTGTTACACGATGACAATAACGCTCGTGTTGGGCGTTGTCCCCTCAACGAGGTTCGCTGGTCGCCAGAAAACAGCGGGCGAAAAGCGGCAGGCAGACTTGCGAGCCTCCATGGAGAATCTGCCTGCAGGATGCTGAGAACCGCCACCTGTCATGCTGAGCGGGGATGCCATGAGCCTCTGGCTTACCACAGTGCATAAAAATGGCGCTGTCATTTCCGCAAAAGCGGGAATCCATCGAGCCCCCGCTTTCGCGAAGGTGACAGCGAAGAGTTTAGTATGACAGACATTGAAACCGCTCCTCAGCGACCTGCTAACCCCTTACTCATCAAACCAAGCAAAAGTCTAGCCAGCAACATTGGGTTGCCACCCTTGTGGATTAATCCAATCTCAAATATTTCACTCTGTGAAACTCTCAACCTTTGAGTAGCACCGCTTAGGGTTCGTTCCTGAAATTTTATGTATACCCGTCGCGGAACTTGCGTTATTCATCCCTTGAAAGACGACCGGAACTGCGTGAGACCCCTTATCTAAGGCATATTGACCATCGCAGCCTACCGGGTGCTGGTCAGCACCCTCAGATAGAGCGTCTGTTCCCCCTGAATTGAGTAAGGAAGCGTCTTGGTTTCATAATCGCCCACCACAGAAGTGCCGCGATAAGTGATTTTGCTCGACACCGCTGGGTCCGCCATGAAGGTCTGAAGTAGCGAAGGAGGCGGCGAGGGATACTCCGTGCCCTCCATCACAAACGAACGCTGCGGAGCCATCAGCAAGGCGTAAAGCCGGTTATCGCGTCGGGTGCGATTCAATTCTCGCACCAGTTGGTGAAGGTCGCGCGGTGGATTTCCGGGGCGCAGAAACTGCATTTGCAACATATTAATGGCCGTCCCGCTGCCCACCACCAGGGAAAGCGTTTTGTCATCGATGCTGTCAGGGATTTCAATGGGTATTTTCTGAGTCAGGGTTTGGCCAGAAGGCGTTCGCTCGACGGCAGTAACCTCAATGTGATCTCCGGGCCGCACTTCCGATCGCGAGCTCCAGACCTGTTCCAAAACTGCCGCCCGATTCTCGTTCTGGGAGATAATATTCAGGTCAATCCCGCGGATATGAAGATCGGGGAACTGGCTGCTGAGCAGATAACTCAAGGGCACGGCGACTGCCGCGCCCGCGGAACCCGCGCTGCTGAATTCCGAAGAAACCACGTCATCCACCTTCACGGCCTCGCCATCCGAAAGCAGGATTTCGCCGTTCAGTTGAATTGTGGAAGGCCCCACCATCCTCTCCGTGCTGCTCAGGGCGGAAACGATGGCCATGTTGACGAGTAGCGGCGAAAGAAGCGGTTGCTGAGCCACTGCAAACCTGTAGTCCGTTTCTTTTCCGAGCGACGAATGCAGATGAATCTGAACGGGAATGGTGGGAGATTTATCCCCCAGCACGCCGTAGATCGCGCTGAAACGATCCTGGCGGATGCTGCCCACGACCGGACCGGGAGCATCGATCTTAAACGAGGCTGTCAGGCTCGGAACGATTGCCAGAACCCGCGCTTCAGCAAAGGGCACTTGCGCCGGACCCAGCGTGAACACCTGATGTCCGCAGGCGTAGAGCCGATTCTCCTGGCGATAAGTCACCGTGCAATCGACGTTCAGATTCAAGTCGCCCTGCATCAGCATCAGGCTGATCATCGAGCCGGGGACAATATTGGCGTCTGGCGTTGACGCTGATTCCTGCCCTGAGGAGATGTCCGAAGAGGAACCGGCGGAGAGCACGCCTCCCCCCATCGGCTCAAACCCAAGGTTTCGCAGCAAGGGCGTATACTCGGAAATCACCGAACGATCAAACCCGTTAAATCGAAGCGGAAGACGGAAATGGCCGAGATCAATGGACTCCTGCCCGGCCCAGGGCTGAAGCAACTTGGCCCAGAGTTGCGGGGTTGAAACGTCATTTGGAATCCATCGTTGAATAATCCCGTCGGGAGAAGGAGCGGCGGCGCTATACCAGGGGATGCTCGAAGCGAGCTTTGCATGACCCTCAGAATCCGGACCCGGAGCCACCTGCAACATATCCTGGATGGGGGTAATCAGCGTGTAAGGCTCTTTTGAGAACGGGAAAGCAGCCGAGACCGCGCCCAGGAGCTTGCCGTTCACATAAACCGGGCTGCCGCTCATTCCCTCGGCAACGCCCGCTTTGTCAATGGCAGGGCCGGACAAGCGAGCCAGGATCGCATCCCGCTTGGGTGCCAGGACATTCTTCAGAACGCCCAGCAGTTCGACTTGGAATTCCTGAACCTTGTTTCCCTGAAAGACGGTCCGTCCGGCGCCCTTCAGGCCCGGTCGAACGTCAGCGAGGGGGAAGAATTGGATATCCTTCTGCGCCCGAAGCGGGAGACAGGGAGAAAAGACAAGAAGAGCCAGAAATAAGGTGAAAATACGTTGCATGCCCACCGCAAGTTACCCCCCAACATTCCAATATTAGTCTAGGGACAAACCGGAAGCGCGTCAAGCAAAGCGCCGAAGAGGATGTTATCCTTTAGTATTGTTCATCGGGTGAGGAGATGATTTGGATCTGGTAGAGATTGTATCGATCGATTCCACGCCGCAAAAATTCTTTGTCGTGCGATTTGCATCTTGTTTTTGTGAGGGTTATTTTCTGAAATCTGAAATTTGGAATCTGCGTTAGATTGCGGTCGGTAGTCCGGCCTGAAAAGCAGCGCTACAAGCATGCCGGCTTTTCAAATGCAGCCCAAGGGGGATTCGCCCGTTGGATATCCACGTTCAAAGACAGAAGGCCGCTGATTTTCTCAAGCTTCACCAGGGTCCTCGAATTCTGGTTCTGCCTAACGCCTGGGATGCAGCCAGCGCGCGGATTTTCGAGCAAGCCGGATTCCGGGCGATTGGAACCACGAGCGCAGGCGTCGCCTATTCGTTGGGCTATCCTGACCGGCAAAAGATTCGGCGGGAAGAGATGCTTGAGACTGTGACTCGAATCGCCCGGAGCGTTTCGGTTCCGGTTACCGCAGACATGGAAGCCGGGTATGCTGCAACTCCGGAGGAAGTTGCGAACACTGCCCGGGCTGTCATTGCCGCTGGAGCCGTCGGAATGAACTTCGAGGACGGAACCGACGATCCCGCGAACCCGCTGGCGGAGATCAGCCTGCAAGTCGAGAAGATCAGGGCCATCCGAGAAGCGGCCTCCGCCGCCGGCGTTCCGCTTGTGCTCAATGCCCGAGCGGACGTTTATCTCGCCGCCGTCGGCAAACCGGAAGAGCGTTTCAAGCTTGCGATTCGCCGCGTCACCGCCTATCGGGAAGCGGGCGCGGACTGCCTTTTTGTGCCGGGCGTGAGCGATCCGGAAGTGATCGCCGGCCTGGTTCAAGAAGCTCCCGGCCCCGTGAACATCCTTGCCACAGCAGGAACTCCGCCGGTTCAGGAACTTGAGGCGCTGGGAGTGGCCAGAGTCAGCGTAGGCTCCGGACCCATGCGGGCCGTCCTGTCGCTGGTCCGCCGGATTGCCGCCGAACTCCACGACGCGGGCAGCTATGCAGCCTTTACGCAGGATACGATTCCTTACGCCGAAGCAAATCGGCTGTTTTCAACGTCATCCCGGCAAGGTACAGAGTGACGCTCGATGTCTGCGAACGATAATCCCATTCGTCAAGTGTGTGTTTACTGCGCTTCCAGCCGTGAATGCGACGAGGTATATTTCGCTGCCGCTGAAGCGCTGGGGCGGGAACTGGCCCGCAAGGGCATCGATATCATTTATGGAGGCGGAGCAGGAGGCCTGATGGGCCGGCTTGCCGATGCGGCGCTCAGCGAGGGCGGACGAATCATTGGCATCCTCCCTCGCTTCATGGATGAACTGGAATGGGGGCATCAGAAGCTTACAGAGCTTGTGCTGGTTAACGATATGCACGAGCGCAAGCGCGCCATGCTGGAGCGCGCGGATGCTGTTGTAGCCTTGCCCGGCGGCTGCGGGACTCTGGAGGAACTGTTCGAGGCCATCACCTGGAAGCGGCTGGGCCTTTATTTCGGCCCTATTGTGCTGGTCAACGTGCAAGGCTTCTTCGATCCTTGCATTGAACTGTTGGAGCGATGTGTCGCAGAGAAATTCATGGATGGTCGTCATCGCTCCATGTGGAAAGTGGTTGAGAGTCCTCACCAGGTGATCGAGGCCGTCTGCAACGCTCCCCCTTGGACCGAGGACTGCCGCAGCTTCGCAGTTCCTGGCTTGTAAGCTCCTTCTCAGAAGTTCGTCTGAGAACACCCGTTGTAATCCAACTTTTGATTCCTGCCCTTTCCCTTTGGGAGAGGGTGGTCGAAGGTCGGCTGAGGGCTGACGAGATTCTCGGGTCAGCGATCATAGATCGCCGCTACAAGGCCTATCCTTCACCGACCAAACTCCAGCCGCTGAATCAACGGCTCGGGTAGGCGGGCCTGACTCATCTTCTCCTGGGTCGTCGCGAGGTCGTATTCCGTGCGGTAAAAGTCGATGCGCCTCTTGGTTTCGTCGAAAATCGCAAATGCCGCTCGCCAGTTGCCATCGCGGGGCTGGCCGACCGAGCCGGGATTGATCAGATAGCGTGTTCCGTCTTCCAGGTCGAGCGTCAGAATATGTCCGCTTGCCCTCGATCCTCCGGAAATCTTTTGAAAGACTCCCGCGCGACTCAGCAAAAATCCGCCTTGAAGATGTGTGTGGCCGAAAAAGACCAACTGCACGCTCTGGCTCCGCAACGCAGGGATGGCTTCCGCTGGTTCGATAATGTATTGATCCTCGTTCTCGACGGAGCCATGGACCATCTCAAATCCCGGCATCGTACACGGGCCGGGCGCAAGCTGGCGAAGAAAAGCGATGTGTTTCGGGCTGAGCATTTCACGAGTCCAATAAGTGGCTTGCCGAGCCCAGGGGTTGAAATCGTCCACATTCATCATGCCGCAGCAGGCTTTATCGTGATTACCACGAATCACGACCGAAGCCGTCCGCCGCATCATTTCGACAACGGCGTTGGGATCGGGGCCATAGCCCACAAGATCGCCCAGGCAGAGAACTTTCTGATATTTGCCGCGCGCCAGTTCCAGACACTTCTCCAGCGCTTCCAGGTTGGCATGAATGTCGCTGAGGATTAGATAACGCACGAGGGTCGCAGGCCGGTGGAATTCAAATGTCTTTACGCCGCGCCGTGAATTTGTCCCGAGCTTAAAAAGCCCCGCGTCCCAGCAGCACCACCGGAATTGTCTTCAGCAGTATCTTGCAATCCAGCATCGGCGACCAGTGGTCAATGTATTCCAGGTCCAATTCCATCCAGCGTTTGAAGTTAAGCTGGCTTCGACCTTCGAGCGCCCAGAGGCAGGTGAGACCGGGCTGCATGCGCAAGCGCCGCCGCTGCCAGCGCTCGTAGCGTTCCACTTCTTCGGGCAGCGGGGGTCTTGGCCCTACAAATGACATATCCCCTTTCAGGATGTTGAATAATTGCGGCAATTCATCCCAGCTCATGCGCCGCATCAGGCGCCCGATGGGCGTGCATCGCGGATCGTTCCTGATCTTGAACACCGGCCCATCCACCTCGTTAAGAGCCTGCAACTCTTCCTTAAGCAAGTCGGCATCCGAGCGCATGGAGCGGAATTTGTAGAGTGTGAACTTTCTGCCTCCCAGGCCGCAGCGCGTCTGGCGATAAAAGACAGGCCCTTTCGAGGTCAGCCTGATCAGCGCGGCCAGCGTGATGAGCAGCGGCGAAAGCACAATCACTAAAGTTGCCGCCAGCAGAAAATCCGCCACGCGCTTGATGAGCATGAGATACTGGTTTTCCGGCGTCGTCGAAAAGGTGAGAAGCGGCATTTCGCGCAGGCGCTCGAACGACATTCGAGAAATGATGTGCGGGAAGAAATTCAACGAGAGCCGCGTCTTCACCCCCTCCTGCTCACAGAGCAGGAAGGTGTTTTCCAGGGCGTCCAACTCATCGCGGTTGACGGCAAAAATGACCTCATCAATCACGTGGCGGCGTAGCAATTCCGGAAGCTGATCCAGGGTAAAAACCGAGTAGCGATGGCGGAGCCCGGATTGATCGACCGCAGGCTGCCGATGGCCGATTGAGGCAACCACGGCAAAGCCGGCGAGCCGCATGCCACGGTGCTCGTTCGCCTCAATGATCCGGGCAATCTCCAGTGCCTGAGGGGTGTTCCCCACCAGGAGAAATTGGCTGAAACCGGCTACGGATGCGCTAATCCTTCCACCCCAGCGGTTGGCTGCCAGGCGAAAGAACGCCATCAACAGAAAGTCGATTAAGGCATAAAAAACCAGGAGCAACCGGCTGATGAATTCCACTTTGAAGGCAAAGATGAAAGCAAAAAGGACGACCGTGGCGATAACCGTGACCTTCAACGTTCCGCCGAACGCCCGGCGCAAGTCCTGTTCTTCAACGTCGCGGTAGAGGCCCGTCGCCCAGCCGGTCGCGAGCCACAAAGCCACGACGAAGGGAAATATCCAGAAATAATATGCGACGGGATAGAGAGGGCGAAGGTTAACGAGGCTCAGCCGCAGCGAATGCGCCAGTCCGAAGCTTGCCGCCGCAAGCACGCCGTCGGCGAGGGCGTAAAGGACCCCCATCATCTGGTTGTGGCGCGAAAACATGAGGCAAACCCTGAAGGCAACGCTGCTTTCAGGCCACATTCATTGTAGCAGAACGCCGAACGGCAACAGGAAGGGACGGCGCTGCGGGGAAGGGAAGCCGCTGAGTGATAGCAGGTTCAAACCCGATAACCACCGCGCAATGAATATTGCGGGTTATGGCCTCAGGAAAGCTGCGCGGCTTATGGAAACCCCGGTCTGCAAGGAATAGATCTCACGCCCTGTCCATAGGCTGCGCGTCCAAGAAGGGGTAAAAGATTCAAGCCCGCGCCGCGAAGGGCGCATACTTTATAACCCAGAGCGCGCATAACCGGTCCCCAGGCTTTTTCGATCTGGAGCGCCGAAGCTGCGCTCAACACGGATTTCCATTCACCCGCGGTCGCCGATCGAACAAAAGGCATATCTTGCCGGCTTCGTTTTGTCGAAATCCACTTGCGCGACTGCCGCTTCTCCAGATACCGCATCCGGTCCGCTGAGCTAAGATACACGGCCCTTACCAGGTTTCCGTAAGTCGCGTGGATTTTCAAGAAATGCGCCACCCGAGCCAGTTGGAATTCCGGATCGTCCAGTAAATCTTCGTAGCGGAGCAGCAGAAAATTGCTCTGCTTTCCGCGCATCGCAAGCCAGCTCAACACGTGATCGCCCCAGGCTCCATAGTGCTCAAATTCGTCGGCGATGAATCGCGGAACAAATTGCCCTAAAGGATAGCCTTGCGGCAACACCCTGTACTTGACGAGATAGTGATAGTAAGAAACGCAGACATCCCTCGGATCGCGGACAATGTAAATGACCTTTTGGTATCGCGACACGAAAGATTCGTGGCTTTTCAGGATGCGGGGACGGGGAAGCCGCCGAAGTTGGCGGTCGTGATTGACATAGATTGAGGGAACTTTCTCTTCAATGTTGGAGAACGTTGCGGGATCTTGAGGATTCGTCAGATTGCCCACCAGAAATCGAAGCCAGGTATTGCCGGACTTCGGATAGGAAACCAGGAAGACATCGTCTGGCCAGACGGTTACTCCCTGACCCACTCGCTCCCGGCCCAATAGAACTCGCGCTGAGCGTGCAAACCGCCCCAAGATCCGGTACACTGCGATCCTTTCCCGAGACTACCCCTTAGTTTTTTTACGATGGAAAGTGACTGAGGGTTACGTTGGGGCTTGAAAAGTCTCCGAGGATCGCTTTCACCGCTTCCCAAACAGGATTTTTCGCCTATTCGAGCGCTAATTCGCGTCGTAGCTTTGCGGGGTCGTAGGGGGAGCAGTGGAAGGTGCGCCCGTTAATTTCGAGGGTTGGAATCCGCCGCTTGCCCTGATTGGCGGCCATTACAAATTCAGCCGCGCCTTCAACTTCTTCAATGTTGATTTCCACAAAAGAGATTGAATGCTGCGTAAGGAATTGCTTGGCGCGGCGACAATCGGGGCACCAGGGGGCGGTATACAGTCGGATTTTTTCGTTTACCATGCTGATTCTGTAAGAGGAAGCGCGATAGCCTGACCTCCAGCAGGTCCTCCACGCCGAATTATAGCGGGTCACACGCGGGCAGCTTGCTGCGCAGCCTCAATTTGCGCCGACGACCAATCGAGCGCCGATTGGGCCTGCCCTTGCTCCGTCACGGACTCTCCGGCGCGCTTCAGTTGTTCTTCAGCCTGCTGCTTTGCGCGCCGCGCCTTTTCAACGTCGATGTCTTCGGCGCGCTCAGCCGCCTGCGCCAGCACAATGACGCGTCCCGACAAGACTTCGGCAAACCCGCCGCTCACCGCGAGATAACGAGTCGCGCCGTCATGCTCGAAAAAAAGCACCCCTGCAGCAAGCTCCGAGACTAGCGGAGCGTGGCCCGGCAGGATTCCAAGGCGGCCGCTCTTCCCAGGCAACGAAATCGCCGTGGCTTGACTGGAGACTACGGGCCGCTCCGGTGTTACAACCTGAAGTTCGAGAATGGTTGGAAGAGGTTGATCCATAATGAAGAGTCTGCGCTCTTTACCTTGTGCTGGCGAAGGGTCTCTCTATATTTTCAGTGAAATGCGGGATTCTTCGCTACCGCTCAGTCTGCCATGTCGTTTTACAACACCCCGAAGCATGAAAATTACGCCGAGACTGGCAGGTGTTTGGGTTGCGTGCCGAAATATCGGCGCAATTTTCAGGGCAGCATGACAGGCGAACCGGCTCAGCGTAACATTAAAGCTCCGAGATATGCCATGCACCCCAACTCGTCGCATTAGCTCTTCAGCGTCTTGGCCTTCTCCAGGGCTTCATCAATGGTTCCGACCATATAAAACGCCTGCTCTGGCACGTCATCGTGCTTTCCTTCAACCAGTTCCTTGAAGCTGCGAATCGTATCCTCGCGCTTCACGTACTTGCCTTCGAGTCCGGTAAACTGTTCCGCCACAAAGAACGGTTGCGAAAGGAATTTCTGAATCTTGCGCGCCCGCGAAACTGTCAGTTTATCCTCGTCCGAAAGCTCGTCGATGCCCAGAATAGCGATGATATCCTGGAGATCCTTGTATTTTTGCAGGATCGCTTTCACCTGTTGAGCCACCTGGTAGTGCTCCTCGCCCACAATTCGCGGATCGAGGATGCGCGAACTGGACGCCAGCGGATCGACCGCGGGGTAAATGCCCAACTCGACGATCTGGCGGGAGAGCACCGTCGTGGCATCCAGGTGAGCAAAAGTGGTGGCAGGAGCAGGGTCGGTGAGGTCGTCCGCAGGGACGTAAACCGCCTGCACCGACGTTATTGATCCTTTTTTGGTGGAGGTGATGCGCTCCTGAAGTTCGCCCATTTCCGTTGAGAGATTGGGCTGATAGCCCACAGCCGAAGGCATGCGCCCGAGCAGGGCTGATACTTCGGAGCCTGCCTGGGTAAAGCGGAAGATGTTGTCAATGAAGAGCAACACGTCCTGCCCTTCGACATCGCGGAAATATTCCGCCACCGTCAGACCCGCAAGACCCACGCGCAGGCGCGCTCCGGGAGGCTCTGTCATCTGGCCGTAAATCAGCGCAGCCTTCGATTTATCAGGATTGCCGGGGGTGATCACGCCTGATTCGGTCATTTCCAGCCACAGATCGTTGCCTTCGCGGGTGCGCTCGCCGACGCCCGAGAAGACCGAAACGCCGCCGTGCTTCATGGCGACGTTGTTGATCAACTCCATGATGATGACTGTCTTGCCCACGCCCGCGCCGCCGAAAAGCCCCGTCTTGCCGCCCTTCAAATAAGGCTCGATCAGGTCAATCACCTTGATGCCGGTCTCGAACATCTCCATCTGGATGTTCTGCTGGTCGAGCTCCGGAGCATGCCGGTGAATGGGGAACCGGGTGTCGGTGACCACCGGCCCCAGCTTATCGACTGGCTCGCCAATCACGTTCAAAACCCTGCCGAGCGTGGCTTTGCCCACTGGCACGGTGATCGGCTCACCCAGATCAATCGCTTTCATGCCCCGCACCATGCCGTCCGTAGGCTCCATGGCGACGCATTTGACGCGGCCTTCGCCCAGATGCTGCTCCACTTCGGTGATGACGTTAATGGGAACGGGGGTGTCCTCACCCTCGGAAGTCACGCGCACCGCGTTAAAGATGGCGGGGAGATGGCCCTCCTCAAATGCGGCCACAATGACCGGGCCGGTGACTTCCAGGACTTTGCCGACTCTCTCTTCTGGCATGGTATTTCCTTTCTCTGTAGGGGCCGGCAGCGTCCGCCCCGAAGCATCCCTCGCCGGCGTCCACCCGAGATGCCTTGTGAGCAATCTCAGTTAAAGCGCTGCCGCCCCGCTGACGATTTCAATGATCTCCTTGGTGATGGCAGCCTGGCGCACGCGGTTCAAATAAAGCGTCAAGGATCGAATCAAGTCGCTGGCGTTATTCGTGGCCGTATCCATCGCCGTCATGCGCGCCGCGAATTCCGCTGCCTGCGATTCGAGCAGGGCCCGGTAAATCTCCGCTTCCACGTAACGTGGAAGCAGGCGGCTTAAGATTTCCTCGGGCGGCTGCTCATAGATATAGTCCACCAACGTCTCGCCTTCCTGAGGCTTGCGAGGCTTGAGAGGAAGGCAACGCTCTTCGATCAAATTGGAAGCCAGCAACGATTTGAATTCGTTATGGATAAAATCGACTGCATCCACCGATTCGGAGCCGTAAAGCTCAACAATTTTAGCAGCCAATTGCTGCGCGCTGGCGAATGCCACCGGACGCTGAAACAGGTTGACGTATTCCCCCGCCATCTGAACGGACCGTTTGCGGAAAAAGTCGCGGCCTTTCCGGCCCACAGCAATCATCTGCACTTCCACGTCGGAGTGCTCGGCCAGGTACCTTTGTACTGCGCGGATCAGATTAGAATTAAACGCTCCGCACAGGCCGCGGTCGGCCGTGATGAGCACCAGGAGGATGCGTTGAATCGGTCTTTCAGCAAGAAGGGGATGGCTACGATCCTCAACCCGCGCGGCGAGGCTTTCAAGAAAAGCCCGCATCTGCCTTTCATAAGGCCTGGCGCTGAGGACTCGATCCTGGGCGCGGCGCATCCGCGCCGCCGCAATCATCTTCATGGCGCGGGTAATCTGTTGCATATTTTTCACCGACCGGAGCCGTCGGCGCAGATCTTGAACGTTAGGCATGGCATTCAGAAGTCAGGATGAGGCAGCCGGAAAATCCGCTTCCTGTGCATCGCGCGGCCTGTTTGAATGTGGCCGCTATTTTCGAACCGCCGCTTGCTGCTCAGACACAAACCTGGCTTTATATTCATCCAGCGCTTTGCGGATTTCGGCGCGCAGGCCGTCATCCAAGGCTTTCTTCTCAACGAGCTTATTCATCAGCCCGGAATAAGCCGTCTCCAGAAACTCGTAAAGGCCCTTCTCGAAGGGACGGCAGTCTTCAACCGCCAGGTCGTCCAGATAACCGTTGGTTCCGGCAAAAATGATGACCACCTGCTTCTCAACCGGCAACGGTTCGTACTGGTTCTGTTTCAGGATCTCGGTCAAGCGCCGCCCGCGATTGAGCTGCGCCAGGGTGGCCTTGTCTAGGTCGCTGCCAAACTGGGAAAAAGCGGCGAGTTCGCGGTATTGAGCCAGTTCCAACCGCAGCGTTCCGGCCACCTGCTTCATGGCTTTAATCTGAGCGTTGCCGCCTACGCGGGACACGGAAAGCCCCACATCGACGGCTGGCCGCGTGCCGGCGTTAAAGAGATCCGCCTGAAGATAAATCTGGCCGTCCGTAATGGAAATCACGTTGGTGGGAATATAAGCGGAAATATCGCCCGCTTGCGTCTCAATAATCGGCAAGGCTGTCAGCGACCCCGCGCCTTGCTCTTCGTTCAGCTTGGCGGCGCGCTCCAGCAAACGCGAATGCAGATAGAAAACATCGCCCGGATAAGCTTCTCGGCCAGGCGGACGGCGCAGAAGAAGCGAAATTTCGCGGT
Organism: Acidobacteriota bacterium; assembly: GCA_902812415.1. Classification (GTDB taxonomy): domain Bacteria; phylum Acidobacteriota; class Terriglobia; order UBA7540; family UBA7540; genus RH2-MAG17b. Next base: position 12,309 of record CADDZJ010000005.1, on the reverse strand, counting down.
AGGCCACGGCGTGCTTGGAGAGGTCGTCGTAAATGCACAAGACGTGCCGCCCGCGATCGCGGAAATATTCGCCCATGGCGCATCCGGCATAAGGCGCGAGATATTGCATCGGAGAAGGCAGCGAGGCGCTGGCCGCCACCACGATGCTGTATTTCATGGCGTCGTACCGCTCGAGCGTGGCCACCACCTGGGCAATGGTGGAGCGCTTCTGGCCGATGGCCACGTAGATGCAGATCACGTCGCCGCCGCGCTGATTGATGATAGTATCCAGGGCGACAGCGGTTTTGCCGGTTTGACGGTCGCCGATGATCAATTCGCGCTGCCCGCGACCGATAGGAATCATCGCGTCAATGGCCTTGATTCCGGTCTGGAGCGGCTCTCGCACTGGCATGCGGTCTACGACGCCGGGCGCGATTCTTTCGACCGGATTGAACTCCTCGGTATGAATGGGACCGCGATCATCCATTGGCCTTCCCAGGGGATCGACCACGCGACCAACCAGCGCCTCGCCGACCGGCACCGACATGATGCGTCGCGTGCGCTTGACAATATCGCCTTCCTCGATCTTGGTATAGTCGCCCAGCAGCACGGCGCTGACCTGATCCTCCTCAAGGTTCAGCGCCAGTCCCGCCACTTCGTGCGGCAGGCTGAGCAACTCGCCCGCCATCACGTTGTCGAGGCCGTGAATGCGGGCCACGCCATCGCCCACCGAGATGACGGTTCCCACTTCGCTCACCGAAACGCTGCGATCAAAATTCTCAATTTGATCGCGGATAATGCTGGTGATTTCGTCTGCTTTGATAGTTGGCATGATCAATCCCTTTGCTTCTGCGGGCTATTCCGCCGAAAAAGAACCCTTCATGATCAAGACGGGAAAAACATTCATGGATAAAAGACAAAGCTCGCGCCGTCGTTTTGACAGCTTTGAGCAGGCATTCGCTGGCCGCCGGTCATGGCCCTCAGATTTATGCGAGCCGTCACGCCCGCAACTGCTCGCGGAGCCGGTTGAGATATCCCCGGACCGTGCCATCGTAGATGGTGCTCTTGATCTGGGCCATGATCCCGCCCAAAAGGCTGGGGTCCACCTGGTATTCCGCGTCCACCTTCTTCCGGGTCAGTTCGGCGAATCGGGCCTCCAGCGCCGCCTGCGCATCTTCAGAAAGCGGCGCGGCGGAAACCACCTTCATTTGGACGATGCCCAGGCGGTCATTCACGATCCTCTGGAAAGCGGCGCGGATTTCCTCCAACAGGCCCATACGATAGTGCGCCAGAAGCACGCGCGCGAATCGCCGCGTGAGGTCAATCACCCCGAGCCGGTTGAGAATCGCTTCAAGAATCTTAGCCTTCTGCTGCACGGAGACGGCCGGGCTCTCAAAAACGTCGCGGAGTTCGGCGCTTCCCCGATAGGTAGCCGCCAGGCTTTCCAGGTCCTCTGCGATGCGCCGGAAATCCGCTGCCGGACCCGCTGCTTCGGCGAGAGCGCGCGCATATCTCTGGGCTACCGCAGTTGACATAACGCAATATGATCCTCGGTAAAAAAGTTGTCAGTAGTCAGTTGTCAAAGCTCAGCGGGACGGCATCTGCTTTGAGTTTAAGTTTTAATGGCTGAGGGCGAGCCTGAAACACCTCAACTCTGCACGTGCGGCCCGGAATGGAGATTGTTACCCAGTCCCTGAATGAATCGGCTCACCAACCGCTCTCGAGCGGCCTCGTCCAGCCGATCCCGAATCATCTTCTCTGCCAGGCGGATCGCCTCGTCAGCCGCGTGTTCTTTTAATTCCAGCTTCGCAGCCTGCGTGGCCGAGTCAATCATGTGGCGAGCGGATTGCAAAATCCGTTCCGCTTCCCGTTCGCCTGCCTGGCGCAAGCGCTCGCGCTCAGCCTCCGTTTGCCGGGCGGCGTCCGCCTTCAGCGCGGCGATATCCTGTTCGAGATGGCTTAGCCTTTCTTCGGCGGCCGCTAATTGAGCCTGCGCCGCTTCCAGGGCCTTGCGGCCTTCTTCAAGACTCTTCTGGATATCCTCGGAGCGCTGCCTGAAGAACTGCGCGATGGGCTTGCGCAAAAAATAAATCAGGAGCGCAATCAGGATGACAAAGTTGACCCAGTCAAAAATGTATTCGGAACGATGCGCTTCCAGGGGGACGGCTGGCTCGGCAAGGATCGTCGCAATGCGCACACTGGGCGGCGGTATCTTCGCCTGCGCCAGCCGGGGTGCCGTTGCCAGGCAACCGCTCAGAAAAAAGATGCCTAGGCTACATTTCAGAGCTTTTCTCAAGATCGATTGCCCCTGTCGGCCGTCGGCACCGCGCTCTCGGCCAAAAGGATTTCGGCGATTTCCTCAGCCAGAGTCTGGCACGACGACGAGAGTTGTTGCTTGGCGACGCTCACCTCAGTTGCAAGCGCCTGTTGCGCGTTCTTCACCAACTCTTCCGAGCGCTCCCGGGCCGCTTTGAGCGCTTTCTCGCGCTCTGCCAGCGCCTTCTGGCGCTCTTCCTGCGAGCGATGATAAAGCTCCTGCCGGGCCGCTAGAAGCGCGGATTCGTACTGGCGCGACTTGGCCTCCGCAGCGCCCACCCACTCTTTCGCGCGTTCGAGCGCTCCTACTGTTCGTTCGGCGCGCTTCTCCATCGTCTTCGCAATCGGGCGGAAGAACAAGCGCTCCAGAATGATCAGTAAGAGGATGACAAAAACAATGGTGGGGATGCTGCTCAGGAAATCATGTTGCAGCAACCTTAGTGTGTCGCCCATTCAGCGTCCACAACCCTTAGTTTTCAATGAATAGGTCTGAATAGAAATAAAATGTAACATGCGGTTTCAAAAGGTGTCAAGAAAGCCACTTTTGAGGTGGTGGGTGAGTTGGATGTCGAGGCGGCTTTATGCCGCCACGCATGGCGGGGTCAACCCGCCGCTACCCCCGTACTGCCTCCCTACCACTTTTGAAAAAAGCGGCGGTTTCGCATCCTGAGAATAATGGTGTCACCCATTAGAATTGCACTTTCACCAGGATGCTGGTGCGCACCGGCTTGCCTCGCACGCGAGGCGGCTGGAACTTCCAGCTTTTCGCTGCAGCGAGCAGGTCGGCGCCAATCCCGCTGGCATCCTGAACGATGTGGTCTGGCGTGACGTTGCCCTCTTCGTCGATGTTAACCTTGATGGTCACAAAGCTGCCTGCGGGAGCGTTGGCCACCGGAGGCGCAACTAAACTCACGGCCTTGACGCCGCCGTCAATGTTATATTCTGGAAGCAACTGGCCCTTGCGGATCGGGCCCTGCCAGGGCCGATAAGTTCCGGAAGTCACGACGGTCACGACGGGAGCGTGCCTGGGGGTTGTCGCAACCGGGCGAGGGGATGCTGCTGCGGCAGGTTTTGCGGCAACCGTGATCTGCTGGATTGCGGCAGGGATCAGCCGGGTCGCGTAATCGCGCGCGGCGCTGGCAATAGGGCCGCCCTGCCCGGCCAGCGCCTGGAATTGCGACGCAAGTTGCTGAAGATCGTGTGCATTTTTGCTGGACTCAGCCTGAGCGAACTGGTCCGTCAGCTTCTGAAAGTCGGATTGTTCAAGGGCGTTCACCTCATTTTCAAGCTGGCCTGTATTGCCGCCCTGCTGGCCAATGGAGGCGAGCATTGCCCGGGCTTCCTCATATTGCTTCTGCGCTTCCAGGCTTTTGAACCTCTGGAGACTCGCTTCCAGAGCGGCAGCTTGCTGCTTTTGCTTCTGTTGATTGGCGATCAGCTCATCAATTTGCTGAAGACGGGTTTGAGCCTGCGCTTGCAAAGCGCCGCGCTTCTGGACAATCGCCTGGAACTGCGTTTTCGCCTGCGCCAACTGGCCGCTGTTTTGAAGCTGGACAGCGGCATTGAATTCCTGTTGTTCCTGAAGTCTGGATTCAAGGGTCGCCAATTGATTTTTAGCCTGAGGAAGCAGTTTCGACCCGGAGACGTTCAAATTGACAACTTGTTCAAAGAGGTCGCGTGCCCGGCTATAGTCCTGGCGCCGGAGGGCGGCTTGCGCCTGCGTGAATTTCTGCTGTTCGAGGGTTGTGAGATCCTGGCCGGATTGCAGAGCTTTGACGTTGGCGATGGCCTGAAGAGACTGAGTTTTGAGCGCCCCGTTCAAATCCGCCACCTGCTGGTAAAGCGCGATGGCATCGTCCCACTTTTTCTGTGTCTGGGCGGCTTGCGCCTGCGCAAAAAGACCCTGCTCTTTCTTTTCAATTTTCTGAATCTGGATGATCTCCTGCTCTGCGAGCGTGGCCAGCACGCCGTGCTGCGCCTCAATGGTCTTCCAGCGGGCCAAGGCGGCGTCCAACTCGCCTTGCTGAAGGAGTTGCTGGGCTTCCTGCTGAAGCTGCAATTCCAGGGCCGTCGCGGTCGAAGGCTGATTGTGATGATGGCCGAGTTCAAAATAAATCAGCGCGCCCGCAATGACCAGAACCGCCACAACAACAGCCGCAATAATAATCGGGAGTTTGCTCTTGGCCGGCTGGGCGGGCGGCGCAACAGATACGGCCGGAGGGGCGGGCTGCGCGATCGGGGCGGCGCGCACGTGAGTTTCAGCTTTAACCCGGTCAAACAGTTGCTGGACGCGCGGCTCATTCGGAAATTGCTTGTGAACGTCGCTCAGCACTCGCGTGGCCTGAACGAAATCCTGCGCCTCCAGAAAATGGCCCGCCACCATCAATTGCTCGTCCAGCCATTGCGCGTCTTGTCCGACGGAATCGGCTGCGCTCGGCTTTCCGGCCGCGCGAAGCTCGGCGGCCTTTTGCCGCGCCGTCTCATGCAATTGCTGAATCCTCGCATCGTCCGGAAACTTCCTGCGAAGCTCTACCAATTGCGCGAGCGCTTCTTGATATTGCCCTTCGGCAAGGCGATTCTCAGCTTCCCAGATGGCTTCTTTTAGTTCAAAGCTTCTCTCCCGCGTGGTGCGGTCTTCACGGATGAGGTCCAGGAGGCTTGCGGCGCGGCCATTCCTGGGGTCAAGCTGGAGGGCTTTTTGCAGTTCGATTTCGGCCCCGGTCAGGTCGCCTTGCTTGAATGCCTTTTCACCCGCCGCAATGGCTTCCCGCGCATGCTTTTGCCGTTCCTGTTCTTTCAAGGCCGCGTCGCGCAGCGCCAGGGCGCGCTCATCGCGCGGATCAAGCTTCAGCGCTTCGGAGAGGGCGCGCAACGCCTCGGCATATGCGCCCTGCTTCAAAAGCCTTTCGCCCTCGTTAACAAGCTGAAACAGCTTCGATGACGCCTCAAGCGCCTTGATTTCCGCTGTGATCTGGCTCATCAGCGATTTCGCTTCGGCATGAGCGCTGTCGAGCATAAGGGCGCTTCGCACTTTTTCCTGGGCCTTGGAAAGCTCGCCTTTACTCTTCAAGTCCTGCGCCTGGCTGACAAGTTCAGGAACCAACGCCTGAGAGAGCGAGGCCTCAATCGGCGTCAAATCCAGCAGAAGCTCGTCGAGAGACTGCGGGCGCTCATCGGGATTTTTTCGCAGGCATCTGAAGATTAAAGCTTCAAGAGCGGGCGGAACATCGGGGCAGAAACGCGCGAGCGGCTCGGGGTCCGTATTCAGTACCTTGGCAATCAGCGAGGCGAAGTTTGCCCCTTCAAAGGCCCGGCGATAGGCGAGGAACTCGTACAGGACGACCGCAATCGACCACACGTCCGATCTCACATCCACGCGCCCATCGTTCAGTTGCTCCGGGGACGAATAATGGACCGTCCCCATAAAGACGCCGGTTTTTGTGATGGTCGTAGATTCCAGGTGCGCGATGCCGAAGTCCACCACTTTCGCCGTGCCGTCGCTTTTCACCAGGATATTGGCGGGCTTGACATCGCGGTGGATGACACCGTGCTTATGCGCATGGTCGAGCCCCTGGCAGCATTGCGAGATGATCCGAAGCTTCAGCGCGAGCGGGATGGGGTCCTGGCGCGCGATAATTTTCTGAAGACTCTCGCCTTCAACAAATTCCATCGCGATATAGGGCCGCCCTTCGGATTCTCCCAGGTCGTAAATGGTAACGATATTGGGATGCTGGAGGTTCCCCGCCGAGCGCGCTTCACGATAGAAGCGCCGCAGAAGCTCCGGATCGGAAAGCAATTCGGGCGTGAGGGTCTTCAGGGCCACCAGACGCCCGATCGCAGGGTCACGAGCCTTATAGACAACGCCCATCCCGCCCTGGCCAAGCTCGCCAATAATTTCGTATTTGCCGAATTTTTGCGCGACTTTCTGGCTCACAACTGACCTGAAAGAGAATTTCTCGCCCGCGGCTCTATTGTCCTGTCCCAGTGATTCGTGACCCGTCTCAGAGCGTTCCTTGTCATGCTGAGCGAAGCGAAGCATCCCTGCATTTCATTGAAAACAAATGCTGAGATCCTTCGCCGCGGTCAGGATGATAGTACTCGACTTGGTGAATCCCTTTCTGTGACACGACACGATATCTTTCTGGGGATCGTCATCCGACTTTTCGCAGAGATGTTATCAGCGCCTGATCACAAGAATGCAGCTATGGACTGGAGAGAGACGAGGCATGCTTGGCATGTTCGTCTGCCGAGCGCCCCTGGATTCCCCTGCCCGCATAAGGAGACAATCCCCCTTATCTATATCGGCGCTTCTAAGCTCGAGCGTTAATTTCTCCTTGGGGTTCGATTTCCGCCAGAATCACCGTGATGTTATCCGGCCCCCCGTTGTCATTTGCCTGCCGGATCAAGTTCTCCGCCCTGGACTTGAGGGGAGCATCCGAGCCGAGAGTCTGAAGGATCTCTTCATCGGAGACCGTTTTATAGAGGCCATCGCTACAGAGGAGAACCACATCGTAAGGCTCCACTCGCGCAAAGGTCATGACAACATTCACCTCAGGCTGGGCGCCCATGGCCTGTATCAGGATGTCGCTGGCATGGCCGCCCAGCCCCAACCCCTCATCGCCCCGCATCAGATTGCCCAAGGTTTGATCTTCCGTCATCAAGCTCAAAGCCCCCTGGCGGAAGAGGTAAGCCCTGGAATCGCCAACCTGCGCCAATGTTATGCGTCCGCTCTGCAGGATCGCTGCGGTGATCGTGCTCCCCATACCTTCGTAGGCAGGGTCTTTCAACGATTCGTTGTAAACAATGCGATGAGTGGCTTCAACCGCCTGCCGAAGAGGCCCTGTGATGTCCTCGTCTTGGCGGTTGGCCTCCGGCAAGCGTCGGAAAAGCTCTTCACCCAGGTGTTCCACGCAAAGGCGGCTTGCGACTTCGCCGGACTGATGCCCGCCCATCCCATCCGCTACAGCAAGCAACAACCCGGCGGCGCCTATCAGAAACATGAGTTCTCCCGTCTCATGATGGGGAATTTCGCCGTCCAGAGGCAGCACGAGGTAATTATCCTCGTTGTTTTTCCGTTTTCGTCCGATGTCGGTTAACGGAGAAACTCGTATGGAAAGCCCTCCAAGGTCCTGAGGATGACTGCTGAAGAACGGTGATGGCGGATTATGCGAAGCCACAAATTTCCTTTAACGATCACACCAGCGCTCTGCCCCGTTTTGGGTAGAATATCGCCGGACTTGACGCCCAGCATGCCGCTCTGAAGGGCGAAATTACAGATGCGCTGTTGTCCCAAACGCAATCGTAGACCGTAGTAATCCCCAAGAGAATAACATGAAAATTAAGAATTGAGAGGGGGTAAGGGACATCGGACGGAAGAGATTCCCAGGCCCTTGAAAGGCTCAGCGAGTCGTTACGGTCTTCGCAAGGCGGCGGTCGGGAAGTAAAGTCCCAGAAGCTGGCGTTGCCACCAATCACCCGTAGCTCTGCGCTCAGCAAAATTTGTAAAGCGATAATCGTAAGTGAGAGCCCGCACGTATCGCGGCGGCGCCGTCGGAAAGGGATTTTTCCCCAGAAGTGCGAGCACTTGCGGCGACCCTTCGAGCAACCGAATCATCAGATTCACAAACCAGGGGTTGCTGCGATAGTCGCTTAGCGCGGCAAACCACATCTGCCAGTCCAAGCGCGGCTGATAAGGCGCTACCCATCCGGGCGCTTTCTTCAAGTCCCCGGGCTTGTACTTGAATGAATAGTTCTGCCAGTGGGTTCCGTCATTGCTGCCCTGGATGATGATCTCGGGGCGAGTGGTCGTCATCACCGCGAAAAGCCCATAGCTGCTCACAATATGGAAAGGCTCAAGCCATCTCGTCGCCTCAAGCGCCGCGCGCGGCACGCTTCTTGCTCCCCAGAGCGTGGCCGCGAAAAGTGTGACGCTCCCAAACAGGATCACCGCTGTCAGCGCGGCAAGGCCGATGCGCTTGGGAGCGGGCGCCCGCGCCTGCTCCGGCTGCGGCAAAGCCCGAGCGACCAGAGACTGGGGAAGGATCGCGCGCAGGAATTGATCGTCAAGCAGAAGCAGGCAAAGAGCGATGGTGAGCAGGTTGAAGAAGGCGAAATTCCCCGTGACGGCAATCAGAATCTGAAAAGCGATGAGCAGACCGCAGCCCATCAGACGCAACCGGCGCGGAGAGAAGATCAGAAAGGGCGCGCCCAGCTCCAGGACAAATACTCCGGCCGTGGAGCACTTCTGAACCCACAGGGGCAACTGGAAAGCATACCAGGCCGCGGGCGTTGGCAGCGGCTGCGTCTCATAGTGGTAGGCCAGCGCCGTCAGATTGCGCCAGCTCGCATCGTGGCTCAACAGCTTCACGCAACCCGAAAGGAACACCAGCCGGAACAAAAGCCATCGAAGCAACCCGACGATAGTTTTCGAGGGCGCAGGCTGCGCAATTTTTTCCTGACGCTTCTTCCAATGGCTCTCAAGCCCGCTCCAGGGCGCAAGGAAGATGGCCAGGAATCCCGCTTCGAGCAGCAGGATGTCCCACTGGAACGACATAAAGTCCTGACCAACCGTCACCAGCGACAAATAGAACGCCCACAGCGCCAGGAGAAGCGGGCCGGAAGCGATTCCCAGAATCAGCAGCGCGGAAAACAGCGCGCCGCCGCCCGCCAGAAATTTCAGGAAGCCGTCGCCTGCTGTGAGCCACGCCAGGGTCGGGAAAAGGCGATAACGTGCGGGGCCGATATGCCGGGCCACGGAAGCGAGAAAATCTTGAGCCGGCAGAATGCCATGCGCGCCTGCAAGGCCCGCGATCTGCGGCCAAAGCGAGACAAAGGCCACTAGATAAACAATTCCCAACAGCCGAAGAAACACCCAGCGCGTCAGAAAATAAGATGGAGGATCGAGCCTGCGGCCCCACAGCAGCCAACGAAGCTTATCGAAGAGCGGACGGCGGCGGGCCACAAAACGGTAAGCCAGTTCGCTGGCTGGAGCAAATCCGGGCGCGTGCCGATAGAGCCATAATAGCCATCCGTATCCCTGAACATCGCTGAGCGTCTGGAAGACAGCCTCGGCGGCGCTCCGAACGTTCCCTTCGGGATCAATCAATTGCACCGCCTGCTGAAATTGTTCGAGCGGGATTTGAGGAAAATCCTGGCTGACTTTCTGGAAGGGAGCGTAATCGATCCGATTGCCGGTCAGCTTTCGCCAGTAGTCCACGCAAAAGCGGCAGAAGCCGCATTCGCCGTCGTAGACCAGAAGAGGCTTGAGCCGCGTTTCAGTCATTGCGACTTGTCAGAATGACCGTGTGGAGGCGCCGAGCGCCGGAATGACAGCGAAGAGGTTTGAAATGACAGGCTTTCCGTAACGTTTCTCAGCAACCTGCTACGAGACCACCTTTTCTTCCTGGGCGTTCCACACCGTTTTCAAGCCGCGTTTCAGGGCGATGTTGCCGATCCACGACGCGCGAGCGGCTTCGAAGCCCACTTCAATATTGGCGTTCGGCGACTTGCGCGACCGCATGCAATCCAGGAAGTTTCGGACGTTATCAATGGTCCCGTCGTGTTCGGATCGCACGTAAATTTCAGGTTCGGGATAATTCTTGCCCGGCTGCCATTTGACGCCCTCAGGATAGACGGCGAGATGCGCGCGATCGATCTTCAGAGTGGCTTGGGTGCCGCGAAACTCAATGCCTCCATCATCGATGCTGTCGTTCAACGCGCCGGTAAAGGTCACCATAAAATTGTCGGGGTATTCATAGGCCGCCGTGATCGTATCCGGGCACTGCCACTTCATGAGGTAGAGATCGCCGGTGGTTGTCGCTGTCATGGGAGCCGGTTGGCCCATATACCACTGGATCACATCAATCCAGTGAGTGAGGAGATCGGTGAGGATGCCGCCGCCGAAATCCCAGAAGAACCGCCAATAAACGTATTTCTCTTCCGTGAAAGGCTGATCGGGCGCATCGCCCAGCCACATCTTCCAATTCAATTCCGCGAAATTGACGGGATGCTTGGCCATCCATCCGCGATTAGCGACATAGTTTTGATACCAGTAAGTGTGGACGAAGGTGACTTTCCCCAGGATTCCGTCATCAACCAGTTGCTTGCCCAGGACCCAATGCGGCCAGCTTCGCTGCTGCGTTCCGGTTTGCACCACGCGGCCCGTCTCCTTCACGGCCTTGACCATTTCCACGCCTTCGGGGATGGAGTGCATGATGGGCTTCTCGCAATACGCGTCTTTGCCGGCGTGAACCGCATCAATGAGCATCTGCTTGTGCCAGTGATCGGGGCTGCCGATGAGCACCGCGTCCACGTCCTTGCGGTCGAGTACCTGGCGATAATCGAGGTAAGCCTGAGCCTGCGGTCCGGCGATTTTCTGAGCTTTCAGGCGGTGCGGCTCGTAAACGTCGCAAACCGCCACGACCTCCACTTCCGGATTGCCGAGAAATACCGTCATGTCATAAGACCCGCGCCCTCCGCATCCGAGCAACGCCAATCGAATTCTGTCGTTCGCGCCTAACACTTTTGATGGAACCAACCCTCCCAGGGCGGCGATCCCTGCCCCCGCCACGGCAGTCTCCTTCAGAAATTCTCGTCGCGTCAGATCGCGCTTCCGGGTTTCCATCTTGATTCCTCCTCGTTTCTGTCTCAATGGGCGCTCGGCTTTGTCAACCGGCCAGACTGCGCATCATACCGCAAGTTGAAGCGATTGCTCACACGATTTTTCTGCGAGTCGGGGCGGAAGGCATGCGCCTTCGTTACTTCTGCGCGGGCGCCGCCCGCTCTCTACGCTCAAGCTGCATGACAACCGAGGCCGCGCTGTGTTACTTATGAGCATGCGTGCGGAACCGCCCATCTGAGGAAGGAGATAGCGCACATGGCTGATCAGAAGGAATACCCCGGAATTCAAAGAAGCGCCCTCGACTGCCTCAAGAAGGACCTGCAATCCATGGGCATCACGCCTCCCGAAGGGGATAGCGGGACCATCGAGTATCAGGGCGTGAAGCTGGCCATCGCTTACGGCTCGGCGGATGAAAAGCTCACCATTCAGATTTTGGACAAGCCGGCCTTCCTGCCGGAAAGCCTGGTATGGCAACTCCTGGATGGGCGCATTCAGAAGTGCGCGGGGGCGTGAAGCTGGCAGGCGAATCCACACAGCTTTCCTCTTGCTTGACGACGTGCGGGGGATAATGGTAACTTTCAGGTAAACGGCGGCTCGCTCCCTTCCCCTCGCAATGCGCGCTCTGGTGTTAACTTTACCCCCTCGATGGAAGACGAAATCCCTGTTCTGGTGGAGGAAGATCATGACCTTAATGGAGTGGCGAAGCAGTTGGCTTCCAATCGCGCCACGCGAAAATCCACCGACTGCCCAAGAAAAAAAGAATGTTTAGGTCTGATGAGCGCAAAAAAGAATCTATTGAACTGAAAGCAGGGATGTTATTGGCTTCCTGTTCGATCAGGCTTTACGAACAATTTCCAAGGCGCAATGTATCTTAAAGATAATAAAAGGCTTATGGATTTAATTTGTTCGTTGTACGCAATCATACAGAAAATAATAGACTTAACGGAAAAACCGGGAAATTGTTCGTCATTTGGTGACATGGAATCAGACCAAATTGAGCAGCCTTGGGCAGGTAGGCAGACCCGCGTTGGCTTGTGCAACTGTCACGACGACAAGCTGCGCATCTGAACAGCGGCTCCTCGGCTACCGACCTAGCCGGCCTCTTATTCTGCGGCGCCGCAAAAGACCATGATCAGTAAGAAAGTGTATTACTAAAGGTCAAAATGTTTGCCGCTCGCACAAATTTTCCTTGTGTGGCACGGGCGTCCCGCCCGTGCCCACGGCCGAGACGGCCGTGCCATATGGGTTGCGGCCCTGCCGCGCTGCGAAAAAAATAGTCCGCGCCGCTGTCGCGGCGAACTATGTTCGCTGAAATTTTTGAAAATAAAAACGCGGCGATCTGTGTTCGCGATCGTCGGTGATCACAGGTCGCCGCGACAGCTCAGCATCCTATT